>JACPGM010000005.1 GCA_016188985.1 Lentisphaerota bacterium
GGCTGTTCAATACGCCTGTCTTTTCAACCTCTTGAATATCCTAATACTTTGGAGATGCCAACCGGGTAGCACGTAAAAATGAGGCGTTTTTCAACGGCTTCTGAAGGGCTGACCCTGGAAACCTTCGTCTCCAATAGCGCCTTCCTCTATACCTATGACGGCAACGGTAATGTTTCTGAACTTCTTGGAACCGTGAACGGTGAACTTAGAACCGTGGGGCACTATGAATACAGTCCCTTCGGTGAGTTGGTCGCCGCCACCGGCCCGGAGGCATTTGACAACCCCTACCGATTTTCCACCAAGCGTGCCGAGGACAACACAGGATTGGTTCTCTACGAATACCGTCCCTATTCCCCCAGCCTTGGTCGCTGGCTCTCCAGAGATCCAATCTGGGAGAAAGATGGCAGATTAAATCTTTATGAGTTTGTAAAAAACGCTCCGATCTTTCGTATCGATAAATTAGGCCTGGACATAACAGATATTTTCTTTACGCATGCCCCGAAAACTCCACATGGATCTATAGAAGCCGTAAAAACCGATGGTACAATGCAAGGAATTTGTGATCCGAAGGATCCACGCTGTAAGTGGTTCCAGTCAAATAGAGCTGATTGGGGGTACGTTGAAATAGGATATGGCACGGATTGGGCAACTCGACATGCATGGGCTACAACAGAAGGTTGGACTGACTTTTCGAAAGTTCCGGCATCTACCTTGGTCCTAAACTTTAGTACCTTTGTGAAGGGAACGGTCACAGTGAAGGGGTGCTGTCCATCTAAAACACTAAATGTGTCTTGGTCAGTTACAGCAGCCATTAGTCCGGCCATGAACCACCTACAAACCCAAGGGCAAGTTGGATCCGAACCTCCTGTTGTAGCTGTTGGTTCCAATTCGCAAGTTAGTGATGCAAGAACGTTTCCATTAGATATCAGCAGCTGTTCGGCAAGCTTCGCCATCGATCTCGGTTCAACTTGGCGGGATATTGGGGACCCAGTCGTTCATAGTGGTAGTGGGGCTGTGGATGCGTTTGTTAGTTGTAAGTATTGAGGAAAGCGCTTTATGGTAACACGAAGAATATTTATTATTTTGTTTATCGCTGTGATGCTTGTGGCATCTGTTTTGGCGATTCGCCAATGCGCTATCAGGAATTCAAATGCTATGGCTTGCATAGGAAACCTTCGTCAGATCGAAGCCGGTAAAGACCAATATGCGTTAGAAAATGGTAAGAGCAACGGCTGGGCATGGGCTGCGGATGAAGAAGCATTCCTCGAACTGGCTGCTGCAGTTTATATGAAGGGGTATCCAGTGTGCCGAGCATCTTCTATGTATAATATTAATATTCCGCGTTCAGCAAAGCACGCGGCGGCAAGTTATCGGGTAAACCCGATAGGAGTTAAGCCGGTTTGTAAAGTTGCTCCTAAGCTACACCTCCTTCCATAAAAAAATACGTAAGCGCCAGGGTCACTCATCAAAGGCGCGGTGTCAATAGACATAAAGCCCCCTTCCGCACGGAGTGCGGATTATTTCTCTTTGACAGCGTTCGTTTGCCCGCGCTAACCCGTCGAACGGATTCCGTTTGTTGTTCCATCCGATCCCGGCTTGATTACGCTCAATCCGTCGGGTTTGCCAAGAGGTTTCGCAGGACGAGCCGGAATCGAAACATTTAACCGTTTCGTTTCCTCCAAAGGCGGACCCGCCTCTGGTGGGCAGGCACTCATCCGCCGTCGCCAAGGCTATGGCGGACAAGTCTGGTTCTTATCCCGCTGCGCTTGCGCGCCCATTGTCTTGCGACTGAAGAGCACGCAAGAGGCCATACTTGCGATAGTCATGGATATCTCCAAAGTACTGGTTCTTCATCCCGCACTGTCCTTGAATAGCCAACGACCAGGCTGCGTGGCGTGGTTTGTCTCGTATACCAATAGAATGCTTGAGTCGCGTAAAATACAAGCGTAAAAGATTGTTCGCAAACGGCGAGCACAGGTGGGAACCGGCCTTGTTCGCCGCGTCCCCATAGCCGGGCACGTTGAGCAATCCAAGGTTCACTTCGTCGTGGAACGCCGTGGTCAATGAGGTTGGCGAATGAACAGTAAGAGCCGCATGCAGGCTGTCCTGGAAGGCCGCTCGGTGGATCGCGTGCCGGTGGCCGTTCCCTATATTCAGCTTTATCATACTGATCATTTTGCCGAGTTGAGCGGCCAGAGCGCCTTAATGCTCGAGGGCTGGCTCTATGCGCCGCCGGAAGAGCATCTGGCCGTGCTGAAGCGCATGATCGCCCAGGCGCCCTTCGATATCGTTCAGCCCCAGCCTGCGCCGTCCGCCGCCGAGCGCGAAGCAATCGAATGGATCGAAAAGGAAGGCAAGCTCTGGCGGCGCGACAAACGCACCGGCGCCATTCAGCCCGTGGCCGGCCGCGCCGCCGGCCAGCATGCCTTTGAATATCAGGCCAATGAAACTCAGAAGGTTTGCAGTCGGCTGGACGCGGCGGAGCGCGTCCGCCCGGTTAAGGCCGAGGCGATTCGCGCCAGCGGCGTAACCGATTATGCCGAAGCCGCCGTGCGGGCCTTGGGCGCGGAGCACTTCATTATGCCGGCCGGCAATGCCGGAATCTTGTGGGGCTTATCCGATTATCTGGGCCAGACCAATATGCTGGCCATGCTGGCCGATCCGCCCGATTTTCTGGACTATCTGAGCGAAAAAATCATGGAAGGTCTGATCGAACACATCCGCGCCTGGTGCTCGCTGGGGGCGGACGCATATTATATTGATGACGCCATGTCGTATTCCGACATCATTTCGGTGGAGCACTACGAGCGCTATAGCCTGCCCTATGTGAAGACAATGGTCCAAGAGATTCAGCGCCTGAACCACAAGGCGATCCTGATTTATTTTGGCGGGGTGGCCGACCGCCTGGAGCAAATCGTCTCCACCGGCGCCGATGGGTTGATTGTGGAAACCAGCATGAAGAGCTACGTGAACGATATCGAGCGGATTGCCTCGGCGGTGGGACAGCGCATTACTATTTTCGGCAACATTGATCCGGTAGGCATTCTGGAAAAAGCGGACGACGCCACTCTGCGCAAAGAAATGGACCGGCAAGCCATGGCCGGGCGCCGGGCGCGCGGATTTGTTATGAGCACCGGCAGTCCCATCACGCCCGGGACGCCGCTAAAGCGCGTCCGGCAATTCATTGAATGGGGCGCGCGGCCAGCCTGATGACGCCGAAAGCGGCCCCAAGAACAGCGCAGCGGCCGAAACCGAGCGGCCGGTTCATTCGTTGCCTTTGCCGGCGGTTTGCTTTATAAGAGAAAGCGATGTGCCTGCCAATGGCATGTTCGCTTCCGGTGGAAAGCGCGGTCTGTTCCGAATCTCCCAGTAATTGGGATCAAACTTAATGAGCACGAGATCCCTCGACTTCGCTCGGGATGACAGACTACCAGGCCTTTGTCATTCCGAGCGAAGCAAAGCGGAGTCGAGGAATCTAAAGGCTTGTTACATGGATATTGTGAATTTTGTGCCTCTTTGTGGCTATTTATGAAATTACCCCAGATGAATCCAGGAATGGTAAAATATCTCATAGCCTTACTCCTCGCCGCCGCCGTGTTGGGCGGATGTCGCCGGAACAGCCAAGTTGCGGCACCGCGCGGAACTTCGGCGCAGTCGTCCGTCAATTTGCTGGAAGGCGCGGCGCCGTCCTTCGCCATCGTGAAACCGGGCGTTGAGCCTGCCTGGCAGGACGATCTGGTGTTATCCACGAATGATTTCGAGGAACTCAGAGCCTGGGCCATGCCTCCCGAGTTTGCCATCAAAACCAGATATCTTTTTCTGGCCGGGGATACCGCGGATTTTGTGGCGCTGGAGCTCAACAAGTCCATGGCGGCTTCCGCGTGGTTTTTGAATGGCCGGATAGTTCCCACGCCGTTAGCCGGACAGCAATATGCGAGTGTGCCGGGCATTCCCCTGAGCTTGCTCAGGCCCCTCACTAATGAGTTAACCGGTATCTGGACACGGGATGAACTCCAACGCTTCTGCTATCAAAGGACAAAGCTGCCGTCGGAGCGTCTTAAGCAGGCGCTGGAAGTCGAACTGCGGCAGAAAGTGGCGCTGCGGGGCTTGGCGTGCCGTGACCTGGCCTTGCAGTCCGGGCCCGTGGTCGGCTTTGCTGGAACAAACTTTCTTACAATAGCCTGCCGGGTGAACCTGCCGGTGGGCGTTACGCTCGCCATGGATAGGCGCACTTTTGAATCGCCGGAAGGGTTTTTCCATCGTTTCAAGGTTGAGGGCCTGAAACCAGACACCATTTATGCTTATAGCCTGGGCGCCACTTGTGCGGGTCGGGCGGCGCCTTTGTCGGAAGGTCCCTTTCGCACACGCACTCTCCCGGCTCAAGGGCCGCTGATCTTTGCGGCGCTGGGTGACAACCGCAGCTACCCTGAGACGTGGGGTAGGGTGGCTACGGCCGTAGCCAAACAGAAGCCCATGTTTGTCATCCACACGGGCGATTTGGTGACCCAGGGATTGGATGATGCTCAGTGGGATTCGCAGTGCTTAGGACCGGCCGCAGACCTTTTGGCCTCGATTCCGACCTTCGTGGCAGCGGGCAATCATGAGCAGAATTCGCAAGTCTACTACCAGATGTTTTCGGTCCCCGCCGGCGCCACGAATTGGGTTCAGGAAGTCGGGCCGGTTCTGTTCATCGGCCTGAACGATATCAGCACTAATTCCGCCGCCTGGCTGGATGGCCTGCTGGCGGCCTCTACCGCCAAGTTTATTTTTATGGTTTGCCACTATCCAATCGTCTCATCCTCGGAGCGTTCGCCGGCGGTTATGCGCGCGGCGTTCTTGCCGGTGCTGACCAGGCACGCCGTTACGGCCGAAATTGCCGGTCACGATCATTTCTACGAGCGCTCGGAATTGCCGGAGGGCCTGACCGTCATCGTAACCGGCGGCGCCGGCGCGCCGCTTTACACGAAAAAGGAGAAGCCGGATAACCAGCCGGTGAATCCCCACTCGCGGAGCTATCTTTCCGACTATCATTTCTGCATCTTTACCGTTGAGGGCGCCACCTGTTCGCTGCAAGCGCTGACGCTTGATGGCAAGGTCTTTGATCGCCGTGTTTGGCAGGAGCGCAAGCGTCCGGCCCTGGCGAGGTAATGGCAGACGGGCAGGTGGACGCGAGCCTATTGTCTCGCAGCTACAGCACCAATTACCCTGTAGCCGTCGAACCACGCGAGGCGCAGGACAGGTGTTAGTCCGACGCATGGCCGACTAAAAAAGGAGGATCCGATCATGAAGTTTTTCATAGCCTCTATTGCTCTCGTGGTAGTGCTGGCCGGCTCGACTCTCGCGTTCTGGCGGTTGGGCGAGGTAACCATCGTCGAGGATGGCAAGGATCCCTGGCCGATCTTCACGCCCACCAACGCAACCGGGCCGGAACGGCAGGCTGCCGCCCAACTGGCAAGCTATCTCGGCAAAATGTCCGGAGCTAAGTTCACGGTGAGCAATGCGCCCGCCACCGTGTCATCCCCCGCGATTATCGTGGGCGCTTACGATCCAGCCGTGGTTAAGCAGTTGGGGCCGGAAGATTTTATCATCCGGGTTAAGAAAAACCAGGTTGTCATCGCCGGCGGCAGTTGGCGCGGCACGACCTACGGCGTCTTTGCGCTGCTCGAGCAGTTGGGTTGCCGCTGGTGGTCGTTCAATGAAGAGGATGTGCCGCAAGGCGCCACGCTCAAACTCAAGAAACAGAATGCAATCGTCAAGGCGCCGTTTACGATTCACCGCATCTGGAATAATGAGGCCCAGGAATCCAAGAGCTTCTTCAATTTCAAGCTGCGCTCCGACAGCCTGGAGCAATTCAGCGGCGGCCATACCCTCTATCCGCTGCTGACGCCCTATGCGGAGAAGCATCCTGAGATTTACCCGCTGAACAACGGCAAACGCGCGGCCAATAAACTGCACTTCTGCTACCTTGCTCCCGGCATCAGCGATTACCTGGCCGAGGCCCTGGCCAAGGTAGTCGAAACTCACAAGAACAACGTCAAGGACTGGATTTATTTTGCCGGGATGGGCGACTGGTACGGCGGCATGTGCGAGTGCACGGATTGCAAAAAAGTCTATCGGGAGGAAACCTGGGTTAATCCGGATGGCCGCACCAACGCGGCCTACACGGCCACGCTGTTGCGCATGATCAATGCCACGGCCGAGAAGCTGGAAGCGCGTTATCCCGGGGTCCGCGTGGGCACTTTCGCCTACATGAGCCTGGAGGCGCCCCCGGCCAAAACGGTTCCGCGCGCCAACGTGGTCATCCGCGTGCCGCGCCTGAGGCATTGCACCGTGCACGCGGCGGAAGCTTGTAGCGGCAACCGCGCCTTCAAACGCAATCTGGAGCGCTGGTGCGAGCTCGCGCCCGGAAGAGTGTATGTCTGGGAATACGGCGCCAGTTTCTACAATTTTCTCTATCCCTTTCCCTGCCTCTATTCCATGGCCGAGAACCTCAAGTTCTATCATAAGCTCGGCGTGCGCGGCGTGGAAATCCAGGGCAATTATGTCAGTATGGGCGGCGACCTCGCGGTCTTGAAAAATTACGTCTGGAGCAAAATCTTCTGGAATCCCACGGCCGATCCCAAAGCGGTCTTATCGGATTTCTGCCTGGGATATTACGGGGCGGCCGCCCCGGGCGTTATCGCCTATGTCAATACCCTGGAAGACAGCGTCCGTGCCACCAACAAACCGATTTGCGCCGATGAGTTTTCCAAGTTTAGTTACCTGACTGACACGGTTACTTCAAATCTGCAGGCCCGGCGCGATGAGGCCCTGGCGCTGGCCGGCCAGGACGCCATTTTGCAGCGGCGGGTTTTAGAGGCAACGATCGGATTGGAAGCGCGCGCCCTGTGGCGGACCGGGCCGCTGACGGAACAGGGGGACAAGCTGGTGCGCACCGATCTGGGCGGCTACACCTATGACCGCGCCACCAACATGGTTGCATTGTTGCGCGAGGCCGGCGATACGGAATGGGCCGGCCATAAGGCGTCCACGGCCAAGATGCTCCTCTGGCAGGGCGGACCGCTGGTGTGTCTTACCAATGGGCCGACGGTCTACAAAATCGCGCCGGTGCTCAATGGCCGGATCTTTCAAATCACCTACAATGGAAAAGGCGTGCTCTATGTTCCCGGACCAAAAGACATCAGTGCGCTGCTCGGCGGCAGCGCGGCCGAAACTGGAACGCGTTGCATGCGGCTCGCCGACCGTCCCAGCGCTAACAGCGCGCGCATTTACGGCGAGGGCGGCGTTTCGCTCCAGAGTCGCACGGTTCGGCAACATGTCTGGCAGACCGTGGGAATGGGCAGTGATGGCGTGCTCTCAATCACCGGCACGGCGACGGCGCTGACGGGCGAGGGACGCGATACAACAAAATCAACGAGCATTTCAACCGAATATGCCGTCTCCGGCAATCCCGCCCAAGTGAAAGTCGAGTATCTGGCAACCAATGGCCAGTGGCAGATAGCTCCCGTGCCCACCGGCACTAACGCGGCCGACCGCCTGCGCTTGACCGGCTGGCGCGTGTCGCTGCCGGACAAGGGCTGTCAGGTAGTGGACTTATACACGTTTCCGGCCACCAATTCGGCGCGCATTAACATTGATACCAATAGACATACCCTGACGACCGTGGTGAACACGATGGCCAGTCCTACGCCCCCTGGTCGCGAATCGCCCTTTTTTGGCCGTAGTCTCCAGGTAGCACCGTTGCCCCCTGCGACCGCAGGCGCTCCCTGACCAGTTCGGCGAAACTCTGCGGTGCTTGACGTTTTTTCGTTTTGCCGTTGCGACGCTACGCATGTATAAGCAACCATAAGCAGGAGGAAACCCATGAAACGATCTTCGTTAAAAGTGGCTATCTGCGGCGGTGGGCGCGGCGGCACGGCTTTGGCGGCTGACCTGACCCTGATGGGTTGCACCGTCAATCTCTTTCAACTGCCGCAATTCCAACGCGAGTTCGAGCCGGTCCTCAGCCGCGGCGGACTGGAGCTCACCGGTGAAACGCAATCGGGCAAGACCGGCTTCGTCAAACTGAATAAGGTGACGACCGACCCCAAGGAAGCCGTCCGCGGCGCGAACCTGATCATGGTGGCGGCGCCCGCCTTCGGTCACAAAGCGTTCTTCGAGGCGATCACGCCGCACCTGGAACCCGGTCAAAACATATTGGTGAACACCTGCTATTGGGCGGCGCTGCGCTTTGCGCCCATGCTTAAGAAGCGGGGAATCTTCGATGAAGTCACCTTGGCGGAAGCCATGATTCTGCCGTATGCCTGCAACATCGTCGAGCCGGGCGTCACCCATATTCATCGGACCAAGCAGGAGTTCATTGCCTTGGCGGCTTTTCCGGCGACCAAGACCGATGGCATCTTAAAAATGGTGCAGGCCTTCTATCCCATGCACCAGAAAGTGCCTAACGTGCTGTGGACCAATCTGGCTAACATAAACGTGCCGATCCACGCTCCCTTCACTGTTCCTATCGCCGGGTTAGTGTTTGACCGTTGCACGGACGGGCGTCAAGGCGGCGTAAAGTTCTACGGCGAAGCCACCACGCCGGGCGCCCGGCTGACGGCGGCCTTCGACCAGGAACGGCTGGCCATCGGCAAAGCGCTGGGCGTGGAGTTGCAGACCGAGGAAGAAATAATGCGCCGGCTCTACGGCTATAAAGGTAAAGACCTGGCCGAGGCCATGCGCAAATCGGAGCACGCCGAGATGTACACCGACGTCCGCTTCCAGCACGGCTTGCTGGAAGAAGACCTGCGCTATTGCTACGTGTCCCTGGCGCAACTGGGCGATCAACTGGGCATTCCTACGCCGGTTACGAAGGGCATCCTCACGGTCATGAGCGTGATGGCCGGGATTGACTATTGGGCCGGCGCCACCACGCTTAAGGACCTGGGACTTTCCGGGCTAAACAAGGACCAGATCGTCCGCTTCGTTGAGCAGGGCCGAGTGTGAGGTATGCCACAGCTTCCATTGCAGGAAAAAGCGTTAATAGGCATGGCAGTCAAGAGCGTCCATGCCGTCGCCGCGTCATTTGAAATTTTAACCAGCGGCGCTCACGTCCGATTGCTCCAGGATGGCAGCTTTGCGGTCAGCCAGCTTATCGGCGGCGAGCGCCAGCTCATCCGCGGCAGCCTGCCGGCGCACCTTAGCCCTTGGCGGCTCATCAAGCAAACGCCTTTTGCCTGCGAATTGGCCGGTTGCGGCCTCAAGCTCACGGTGCAAGGCGATTCCGTCCTTATCTTCGAGCCGCAACAACATATCCGGCCGGCCTATCGGATGCTGCGCGCCGCGCGGGAATTGCTGGGCGATCGGATCCTCTATCTCCATTCCAGCACGGAGCCGTTTGGAACGGCGCGGGTTTATCCGCCGTTTGCCTATGCCTATGCCGATTATGTACTGAGCGGCGAGGCCGGACGTTTTGACCTGGCCTTGGACAATTTTCTCCGCTTCAGCGTTGGGCAATACCAGATCAGCAATGCCGTCGGTCTCTGGTGCTATTATGGTTCCATGGGCCTTCCCGGCTACCACAGCAACGTGCCGACCAGTGAGCATATTGCCGCCGCCTTGCGCAACCATGCGCGCATCTGGCGGCAGGGGGCGGGTTGGTCGTCCCATCCGGAGGAACTGGCGCGTTTCGACCGCGAATATTACGGCAAGCTGTCGAAGGACGCGGGATGACTTGAGCAGTTTGAAGGAGTGCCCGGTAGTAGCCGCGGTGCCTGCCCGCCTGCCCGTGCCGACTGCACTGGTCGGACAGGGAGCTCGGCCAGGGGTGACATTCCCGACCTCATGGACTATTTTTGAAAGATGGAACGGAAACTCTTAGTGCTCAGATTCGCAAATATTATGACGAATGATTGTGTCCATTTTTGCGCTGGGCCAGGCGGCGAAAGCGGAGGCGTACCTGAAAGGTCCGTGCCGCTTTTGCCAACGCCGCCCGGCACAAAAAGGGACCCAACCCACTTGGGCGCAACCTCTTTTGCCGTTCCGCCGCGTTCCACGCGAAGGGAAAGACCTTTCAGGTATTCCACCTTCGCGTGCGCCTTGCGGAATCGGCAAAATAGGTTGCGTCATTGTCATAATATTTACGAACCTGAGCACTTAGTCTGAGGAGAACGATGCCGGTGAAGATCATCAAGCTTGCCAATCCGCACTGTGCCGTACTTGTCAGTCCCGAGGCCGGCGGGCGCATTACCAGCCTACTCAGCAAACACTCCGGCGTGGAACACGTCGGCCCGGGCCATCTGCAAAGCTGGGTGAAAACCGGCGCCCGGCACGATTGGGGTCCCGGCATGCTGATGGATTTTCTCGGACGGCTGCATCAAATGCCCTTTGACCTGCGCCAGCCGGCGGAACACATTTGTCAGTTAACCGCCCAGGATGCCGACGTGCGCTTCACCAAGCGGTTCGAGCTGGACCCGGCACAGCCAGTGATCAGCCTGCACTTTCAGGCCGATTACACCGGCCAGACGCCGCGCAACGTGCAGCTCGAAACGTTTTTCCAATGGACGATGGGCGCCGCGGCCCCGCGCGGCAAGGTGGTCACGGTGCGGTTCGGCAAGGCGCAGACACAGCGGATCTATCTGCCGACCTGCGGGGCGATGTACGGCGCCATTATGGGCCGACCCTTCAACGCCCAAGACATGACGCTGGCCTTGTGCGACCTGGAGGCGCGGGAAACGCTGCTGTTAATCCCCGGCCAGAACTGCTCGCGCTTCGCCTTGCTGGATGCAGACGGCTGGAGTTGGCGCGGGCCGTTTTCCACCGAGTGGGGGCTGGAAGGCGGCCAAAGCCTGAGTTTGAGTCTGCGCCTGGCGCTCTGCCACGGCGTTGCCGCGGTTGATCATTTGGACCACAAGCAAATGCACGGCTTAGCGCCTCATAGCCCGGTCTGTTTCACCGACCAAATCCTCGACGTTTCGGTGAGCTTGGCCTCGGTGGAAGGCCAAGCCATTCAATTGTCCTGCGCGCTCAGTCTGGATGGAATCCGCGGGCCGGAGGTTCAATTGACTGCGCCCGCCCAGGCCTGGTCGGGACAGACGCACACGGTGCAAATTGACGCCCGCGGCAAGGCCCCGGGCCCGGCCACACTCCGCGCCGACTTTAGCGGACTGGTTAGTCAAGCGTCCATTCTGCTGGTTGATCCCACCCCGGGTTTGCCGCTGATCCGGCGATCCGCCGACTCGACCTTCTCAGGACGGGCCTTGCACCTGATCAACAGCCAGCACGCGGGAGAAGGGCCCAGCCTCGATGCCCTCAAGTGGCTGGTGGAAAACGTGGCGGCCCCCTGTGGTTTCACCCACATCATATGGGAGTTCAACAAGGCCCTGCGGCTGAAAAGTCATCCGGAACTGGCCGAACCGGGAGCTTACACCACCGAGCAGGCGGCCGAGTTGATTCGCTTCATCCGTGCCTGTGGCCTGGAACCCATCGGTCAGCAGAATTTCTATGGCCATCAGAACGAAACCAATCTGACCAAGGTGTATCCTGAACTCCAGGAGCGCCCCGGTGACCTGATGACCTACTGCCCACTGCATCCGTTGACTCGTAAGATCGTGACGGAGATTGTCAGCGAGATGCTGGAGTTATTTGGCTCACGGCTCTTCCACATGGGGCATGACGAGATGCAGTTCGGAGCGGCTCCGCAGTACGTGGGGGTCTGTCCGCGCTGCCGGGGGTTGAGCCCGCCGGAGGTTTTTGCGCACGATGTATGCCAGATTGACCAGGTGGTCAAAGCCCAGGGGGCGCGGTCCATGCTATGGGCGGATCACCTGATTCCGCCGGAATATGACAGCGGATGCGTGTTCGGGGTGATGGGCGATGTTTATAAAGCCATCGACCGGATTCCCTCCGATGTGGTATTGTGCGACTGGCACTACACTCCGCCGCCGGGGTTTCGAGGTCTGGCCGGCGGTGGGTTCCGAGGCGCCGGCCATTCGCCGCTTCGCCTTGCATGCCCGCCGCGCCGGGGTCCAAGCCATGATCATGACCACCTGGTGCCGACCGGACCTGGGGGCCTTGCCACTGGAGGCGCTGCTGTTCGCCGCCCAGTGTTTCCAGCTTCCGGAAAGCACCGACGCCCCGGACTTGGACCAGACCATTACCGCCGCCGTGGCGCGACTGTGGCGACAATGGCAGGCATGGAACGGCCGGTGACTTCAGGCGAAAGCATAGGGCAACCCCAATGACAATGACTCCAGCACAATTGCGATCGGCAAACTTCATTATCTGGCTGGCGGCGGTGGCAGTCTCCTCGGCCAGCGACTGGCCGGCTTACCGGCACGACGCCCGGCGCAGCGCCGTGACGGAGGAGTCATTGCAATTTCCCTTGTCTCCGGCTTGGGTCTATCGTTGCCCACAGCCGCCCGCGCCGGCCTGGACCGAGCCGGACAAGAACTTGAACCGTCTCGATTTCGATTATGCCGCGCACCCCGTTATCGCCGCCGGCCTGGTTTGCTTCGGCTCTTCGGCCGACGACACCGTGCGCGCCCTGGACGCGCAAACCGGCGCGCTTAAGTGGCAGTTCACGACGGGCGGTCCCGTCCGCTTCGCCCCCTCCTTCGCCAAGGCTACGGAGGGCAAGCCTCAGATCGAGAAGGGCCGGGTCTACCTCGGCTCGGATGATGGTCGCATTTATTGTCTTGAGGCCGCCACGGGCAAGCCGGTCTGGATATTTAACGCCGCGCCGGCCGACGAGGCCTTCATCGGCAACGGCCGCATGATTTCCCGTTGGCCGATCCGCACGGGCGTGCTGGTGGAAAGCAATATCGTCTATTTCGCCGCCGGTATGTGGGCCACGGAGGGCGTATATCTCTACGCCCTGGCGGCCGATTCCGGGAAGGTCATCTGGTGCAACGACACGCTCGGCTCGGGCCTGCCGCGTATTTCGCATGCCGTTTACAGCGTTGCGGGCGTCAATCCGCAGGGCGCCATTCTGGCCGGCGACGACATCCTCGTCGTGCCCACCGGCCGCACCAGTCCGGCGTTCTTCGACCGCGCAACCGGGCGGCTGCGTTACCATCAACCGGGCGGCGGCGGCTCGGGCAACAACGGCTCTGGCAGCGCGTGGGCCGTCATTGACGGCGACCGCTGCTACATGTTTTCTAAGGCGGCCTATACCGGTGTCGGCGTGGGCTGCATGGATCTGCACACTCTGAAAGAGGGCGTCGCTGGCGTCGCCGCTCTAAGCGGGATCAGTTACTTCTTCGGGCCATTTTCTCTGTTTGAGGGCAAGGTGAGCGCGCTCGTGCGCAACGGGCAAGTCGTGGCGCGACGGGCCTACGGCCTCATTCAGGCCGGAAGCGCGCTCGTGGCGGGCGGCGATGGGGAAGTGTGGGCCGAGCCGGCCGCCGGGCGGCCCGGCGACAAACGCGCGGCCGCGAAAAAAGCATCAGCCGACGCGCTGTGGCGAGCGCGAGTGAATGGCCGCGCCTACGAGTTGGCGGTCGCCAACGGTCGCTTGTATGTCTCGACCGACAGCGGGGAAATTACCTGCTTCGCGCCGGGCATCGCTACCACCGAACCCCCTCACCTTAATCCTCTCCCGAAAGGGGAGAGGAAACAAGCGAAGCAACCCCTATCTGCCACGAAAGTTGCAACGGATTCTGGTGCTGGGATTCCCTCTCCCCCTGAGGGACCTGCCCGCGGCTTGGCAGGCGGGGAGGGCAGGGTGAGGGGTTCTGTCGGAAACTTGGCAGAGCAACTTCAACAAGCCGGAATGGATGGCGGCTACGCGGTAATCATTGGCGACCGGGATGGAAGCTTGGCAAAGCTGCTGGCCGCCGAAACGCGTCTGCAAGCGCTTGTGCCCCTGCCGCAACCAGAGGCGCAAGCGCTGCGCGAGCACTTGCTGCGCACGACCGCTTACTATGGAACACGCATCCACGTCTGGGCCGTGACTAATCTGCAGCACCTGCCGTTTCCGCAATACTGCGCCAATGCGGTCATCGTGGCGCAGGACGTGCGGGGACTGTCCGGACGCGAACTGTATCGGCTGGTTCGCCCGCTGGGCGGCTTGCTTCTGATGTCCGGCGACCGCCGGACCGCCGCCATTCAATTGCTCAAAGACACCGGCGCGCCCGCTGACGAGATAGTGGCCGCCGCCGCGCTGCCCCGTCTGATGCGCGGCGCGTTGGAAGGCGCTTGGGATTGGAACAGCAAGCTGCCGGGCGACGGCCGTGTGCGCTGGCCGTTGCGTCTCCAGTGGTTCGGCGAGCCCGGGCCCACCAAATTATACGACCGCAAATCGTTTCAGAATAGCCTGACCGGGGCCAACGGGCTGTTCTTCGTGCTGGGCGATCACACGCTCACCGCCGTGGACGCGTACAACGGTTGGGAATGGTGGAGCCGGCCGCTGCCTTACGCGCCAAGAGGCCACGGCATCAGTATGGGAGCGGATGCCACCAGCGTATATCTCTCGATGTCGCGCTCCTATTTCTCCACGACCAACCCTGTGGTCGTGCAATTAGACGCCCGGACCGGACGCCAGCGGCAAATCTACGGCGTGTTCGCCGCGCCGCCGGTTGTCTCGCTCGCCACGCCTCGGACCTGGCCCCTCGTCACGGCAAGCACACAAACGCTCGGCGTCTTGACGGCCGCCGCCGATACCCAAGGGCTCGCGCTCACACTCGCGGCCATGCCACCCGCTACCAACCAACAATGCGACTGGAGCCTTGGCCTGGATCTGCGTTCGCCGGAAACGCGGTTCGGGCTCTTCGAATCCAACACCTGGCAATACCTCGTGTTTCCGGCGGACGAGCGGTCGGCTGTCCCCCTCTGGAAACCCGGAACGGGAATCGGCCATCCACCCATAACCGTGACGGGAACCGCCTCGGCCACCGGTTCGGTCACCACGGTGCGGCTGCCCTGGGCCGGCCTGCCAGGGCACGGGCAGGCAAGCCTGCCGGGAGCGAGCGGGCGCCCGCCCCAATCGTTCGGCTTTTGCGCCGCGCTCAACCTGCGGCCGCATAATGCTCCAACGCCTTCCCTTCTGCTCCCGCCGAAAACGCAAGCGTTCCTGTTCGGCAACGCGTCCGCCGACGGCGTGAACGGGGGTTGGGCGAACGTCTTCCCCGGCGGCGGCGCCCGGACCGCCGCGCCGCCGGCCATAGTGGCCGGACCGGTCACGCTGCTCACCAACGCGCCGTGGCGGCCGGCGGCCCAGCGGGCGGTTGTCAAGCAGGTCCGGCGCGTGCATCCGCTGACCGGCGCTCTGACGGATAAGTTTATCATGGGCGGCGAGGGCTGCGGCGGCATGGCGTTTTCGCAGAGCACGCTGTTCACCCGCGCCGGCGGCCTGGCCATCTACGATTACGACGACGACAGCGGGTATCGGTTTTTCGGCGGTGAACGCCCTCCCTGCGCCGGTAGTTCCATGGCGGCCTTTGGCTTGTGGTTCGCCGCCGATGGCGGCGCCGGGTGCGAATGCTCCTACAATTACTTGACTTCGTTTGCCATGGCGCCCGCCGAAAAACGCTTGAACGAGGATTGGGCCGTGTTCGGCGATTGGCCGGTGGACACGCTCATACGCCAGGCGGCGCTCAACCTCGGCGCGCCCGGCGACCGCCGCGACGAACACGGCGCACTCTGGCTCGGCTTTCCTCGTCCGCCGCTCACCAGAAGTGGCGTTATACCAGTGGCTTCTGGGATGGAGGTCAGATTCCCCGGCGTGGTCCAGGAGAGTAGTATTCCCATGGCCTTGCCGGTCCCGCTCGAAATCGAGGTCTCCGACTTAGCGGGGACAGCTGCGTCGAACAAGGCGGAGGGCCTCGGTCCGTACCACTTCAACGCCGACCGCGCGCCGATCGCCGGCACGGACCGGCCCTGGCTTTACGCTTCCGGCTATCGCGGGCTGCGCAAGGCCGTTTTGCGCCTGAACTTTCTCAAGCCGCTGGCGGCCCGTTCTACGGCGCCGCCGCCGACCCTGGATGGCCGGCTGGGCGAACCGGCGTGGGGCACTGAGCCTCCAGCCGTCTTCGCGCGCCAGAAGACACGCGTGTATCTGTGCCGGGATGCGAACCAACTTTACATTGGCGTATTCCAGCCCGTGAACCCGAACCAGCGCTTGGCGCCTCCCTGGAACACCTCGATCACCAACCGCGACGCCGAGGTGACGCCGGTCCACAACTGCCCGGCAGTCGAAGTTTTTTTGAGCGACGCGCAACGCGCGGTTTCGGTCTGCCTGGCGGTCTCCGCCGGCGGCGCGCGCTACGACGGACTGAGCCGGAGCAACAGCGCCTACGACGCGCGTTGGAACGCCGACTGGACGGCGGCTGTCGCGGGAGACACCAACGGACTCGGCTTCGAGCTGGCGATTCCCTGGCGCGCGATCGAGTCGGCCGGCCTGGACAAGGCGACGCTCGGGATGAATGCGCAGTTTAACTCGGGCTACAAAACGGGCGAAGCGTTGATCCGGTTGGGCGGGCTCGGCCGCCGGCGCTGCGATAACTATGCGCCCGTGAGACTCGACATGGCGCCGGTCGCGCCGCCCCGCCGGCACACGGTTCGCCTTCATTTTGCCGAGCCGGATAATATTGGCCCCGGCCGGCGCGTGTTCGAGGTGAAGCTCCAGGGCCAAACCGTTCTCAAGAATTTCGACATCGTTAAAGAGGCCGGCGCGCCGCGCAAGGCGCTGGTGAAAGAGTTCAAGGGCGTGCCGGCAACTGAGGCCCTGACGCTCGAGTTCGTTCCGGCGGCGTCCGTTTCTAAACCGGAAAGCGAGCCGCTCCTTTGCGCGCTGGAATTGGTTGAAGAACAGTTCACAGTTGAACAACAAGCGGTGGAAACTTCAACAACCGTGAACTCGAAACCCCTGGCCGATGCTCCCTGGCCGCGCTCGGGCCCTTCTTCGCCAAGGCTACGCAGGGCAAGCAGGCGGGCAGGCGTGAACTTTGAACCAGGCCCAGCATAGGAAGGCAATGACTCCAGAACCGGCTTCTTTGATTCCGCAACCCGTCGCCGCGCGTGAGCCGCTCTGGGTTCCGCGGAACGAGTTCTCGGACGAATTCGATGGGATGCGCCTGGACCTCCAGAAGTGGGATAGCGGCGTGGCGAGTTGGGGCCGCTGGTCGTGGGAACCCGAAAACGCTTGGACTGAAAAAGGCTGCTTGAAGCTGGGCATACAATATAAGGAGCATGTCCGTGATGGAAAAAAGCTCTTTTACACATCGGGGATCATCAGGAGCAAGGCGCCGCCCATCTGCTACGGCTACTTTGAGGCGCGGCTCAAGACGGCGCCGCTCTATCCCGGGGTGAGCCCGGCCTTTTGGCTGTATCGCAATGAGCCGAACATCTGGACGGAAATTGA
Source organism: Lentisphaerota bacterium (assembly GCA_016188985.1). Taxonomy (GTDB): domain Bacteria; phylum Verrucomicrobiota; class Kiritimatiellia; order JAAZAB01; family JAAZAB01; genus VSJD01. The sequence goes on from JACPGM010000005.1 coordinate 17,342, forward strand.
TTTCGAACTCTCGCAGGGCAGTAACATTCGGGAGATCCAGGCCAATACCTTCGTGTTCCGTCATCCGGCGTTTCCGGACCAACCGATAGCCAGCAACCCCAGGATCAGCGAGGTCCACCCCTGGCAGGCCCCTGGGGACACCCGGTCCGACTTCCACATTTACGGACTCGAGTGGAACGCGCAGGAATTGAAATGGCACGTGGACGGCAACCTGATCAGGACCCGGGAGAACACGTTCTGGCACCAGGCGCTCGACCTGGTGGTTTCGCTGGGGTTACGCAATCCGTATGCGACCAAGCCTTCGCCAACGGGCTTCCCCACCGCGTTCGAAGTTGATTACGTGCGGACTTGGAAAAGTTCTTGTAATTGGCAAGGTGCCGTGCTACTTTATTAAACATGCCAACAGGCATATCCAAATTGCGCCGGCGGTATTGCGGGCTTGCCCGCCGAAGCCTTGGCGCAGGCGGGCCAATGCTGCTGCTGGCATTACTTGCCGGCTCGGCCTCCGCCGCCACCTTGAACTGGAAGGCGAACACAACCGGCGACTGGTTTGACGCCGTCAACTGGGACGAAGCCGTAGCCCCGACCAATGGCGATATTGTCTTTATCACGAACTCCGCCGCCTGGGTGATCCTTTCCAACAGCACCTACACTCTGGCAGATTTGACTCTGGGCAGGGTAGGCAACACCACCAACACGCTGATCTTTACCAACTGGGGCACGTATCTCTCGGCTACGAATGTCTCAATTTTATCCAACGGCAGCATGACCTGTGCGGGCGCATTCACTAACAACACTATGTCCAACCGCGTCTATGTCATCTGCTCCAACATTACGCTCGCCGCCGGCGGAAGCATGACCGTGAACGCCAAAGGCTACTCTGGCGGGGCCATCGGTAACAACGGACATGGTCCCGGCGCGGGTAAGTACGGGACCACCACCTTTCGCGGCTCCGGCGCGGGCTATGGCGGCATCGGCGGGCGGACGACGGACTTCGGTTATGGCGGATTGCCCTACGGGACAGTAAGCGCGCCCGACGCACCGGGCTCCGGCGGCGCAGGCTCGTCCGCGTATGCCGGCGGCGCGGGTGGCGGCGCCATCCGCATCCAGGCCGGCGGCGTGGTTACTAACAACGGGACCATCAGCGCCAATGGCGACGCGGCTGTCAATGTTCATGCCGGCGGCGGCTCGGGCGGGGGCGTGTGGATTGAATGCATTGCGCTGGCCGGCAGCGGGACCATCAACGCCAACGGCGGCCTCGGGACAGGGGAGGGCGGGTGCGGCGCGGGCGGACGCATTGCCGTTGCTTATAACTTGAGCGCGCAAGGAGCTGCGGGTCCACCGGCCATGCAAATCCGCGCGTTGCCGGGTCTCTCCGGCAACTATAACGGCGATCTGGGGACGCTGTATTGTCCCGACACCGTGCTGTTATCCGAAACGTTCAACACCATTCAGGCGCAAGTGTGGGGTGTGACCAACTGGGCGCCCGCGAGTCTGACCGTCAGCAATGTCTGGGTGCGCTTCCCAGAAGACGGGTTCCGATTGACCGTGACTGGAGACCTGAACGTGGTGGGCACCACTGGCCGGCTCGATCTGGGGGGAACCACTTTCAACACTTTCAATATCTATACCCCGGCTAATTTGTGCGGCGCGACTAACGGGCCCAGCTTAGACGTGAATGGGAACCTGACGCTCACCAACGGCGGCAGTCTGGCGGTCTATGCCGCTATAACCAACGCCGCTAACCCGGATTACGGCGCGTGGATCAATGTTCGGAGCAACCTGACGATCGCCTACAATTCGTGGGTGTATCCGTATTCCCACAACACTAACGGCGGCTCGCCGTTCTTTCAGGTTAAAAATCTGATCGTGGCCGGCACCAACGGCGGGTTCAACGCCAACGGAAAGGGCTTCAGTAACGGCGCGAGACAGCAGAACGGATGGGGTCCCGGCGGCGGCCCCCAGGGTACCACCGGCAATGGCGGTGGCGGCGGTTATGGCGGGCGGGGCGGGGTATCGGGGCAGAGCGGGGGGGGAACCACTTACGGCTCTTCCAACGCGCCTATGGATGCCGGCAGTGGCGGCGGCGGATTCAACGCCGATGGTGATTTTTCCGGACGGGCCGGCGGCCTGATCCGCGTGTTCGCGGATGAAACGATCACCATTAACACTAACGGCATTTTGAGCGCTAACGGAGCCTATAGCGCCACTGGTGGCGGCGCGGCCGGGGGCGGCATCTACCTGCGCTGCAAGACTATCAACGGCGCCACCAATGCCATCCTGCGCGCCAATGGCGCCAATGGCAATCCTAACAACGGCAGCGGCGGCGGCGGGCGCATTGCTGTATGGCGGATGTATCACAACTTTAATAGTACCAATGTTTCGGTTACTGGCGGCACTGGCTATTCCACTGGCGGAACCAACGGCACTGTCGTCTTTGTGAATATACCGGTGCCCGGCACGATCTTCACCGGGCATTGATGGGCTGGAAAGCGGACGCTTGTCCCGCATCTGGGCGGAATCCGTGCTTGCCACGCTTTCAGCGTGGTCCGCCGCGGCGTGTACTTCAAGGCGCGGCTCAAGACGGCACCGCTTTATCCCGGCGTGAGCCCGGCCTTTTGGCTATATCGCACTGAGCCGAACATTTGGATTACGGACTCGAGTGGGACGCGCAGGAATTGAAATATTATCCTTTGCTGCGCTGTTGCCGTTAAGCGGAGGAATTGATGACGGCACTATTGCGATCGGCAAACTTCATTATCTGGCTGGCGGCGATATCAGTCTCCTCGGCCGGTGCTACTCTGCGAAGTGGTCCGGCGGCTGCCGGACTACGACCTTCCTCCGCCCACCATAGCGGGCTACGCGAAGGCGGGAGCACGAGCGACTGGCCGATGTACAAGCATGATGCCTGCCGCAGCGGCGTCACGGACGAACCACTGACGTTCCCGCTGCAGCCGCAGTGGGTTTACGTTTCCCCGCAACCGCCCCGTCCGGCCTGGCCGGAACCGGTCAAAGTGATCAACCGGCTCGATTTCGATTACGCGCCGCAACTGGTCGTTGCCGCGGGGCTCGTCTGTTTTGGGTCGTCGTCGGACGACACGATCCGGGCGCTGGACGCGGCCAGCGGAGCGGAAAAATGGCACTTCATCGCCGGCGGCCCTGTCCGTTTCGCGCCGCAAATCGCCGGCGGCAAAGTCTATTTCTCGGCTGATGACGGCGTCATTTATTGTCTGGACGCCGCCACGGGAAAAATAGTCTGGACTTTTAACGCCGCCCCGGCCGATGAGCGGCTGATTGGCAACGAACGCATGATCTCGCGCTGGCCGGCGCGAACCGGCGTGCTGGTGGATGGGGGCGTCCTTTATTGCACAGCCGGCATGTGGCCGGCTGACGGCATCTTTGTCTATGCCCTTGACGCCGCCAGCGGGAAGGTGATCTGGTGCAATGACACGAGCCATATCACGGGCGATTTGCGGACGTTGCACATGGGGGCGGATTTCGGGACGTACGGGGTTTGTCCGCAGGGCGCGCTGCTCGCCAGCGGAAACATCTTGCTCGTGCCGACGGGAAAAGGGCTGCCGGCCGGGTATGATCGGCGGACGGGAAAACTGCTCTACTATCACATGGGCGCCGAGTACAACCAGGCGGGCGGCACGTGGAACACGATCAAGGGCGACAAATTCTATAATACATCCGCCGGGGTGTATGCCTTGCAAACCGGAGTGCTATCGGGCGGGTTTGCGTATAACGGCATGCCGACATTGGCGCGGGCCGGCGCCGGTGGAATTATGACTTATCCGGTGTACGAAAAAGGGCGCATCAGCGTGCTTCCGCACATGGTGAGCCAGCAGGGCAAAGTGCTTGTACGCAAGGCCTACGAGCTGGCCTTGGCGGGGGAAACGCTGTTGGTGGGGCAGGACGGCGCGGTCGTGGCCGAGGAAAAGGCGACCCAGCGCGAAGTGTGGCGCGCAACGGTGCAAGGTGAAGCGCGCGGAATCGCCGTGGCCGATGGGCGGGTGTTTGTTTCCACCTCGGAGGGAGTCGTCCATTGTTTCGCGCCGGGGGGCGGGAAGGCGGCGGAAGCCAAGCAATCCAATATCCAACAGCCAACACCCAACACTCAACACCCAACACCTACAACCGTCAGCCTGCTTCGCCAGGCCGGCATGGATCGCGGATTCGCGCTTGTGCTGGGCGATGCGGATGGGCAAATGTCCACGGCCCTCGCGGCGCAAACGCAGCTTCAGGTCATCAACGCGTTGACGGATGAAACACAGGCCGCAAAATTGCGGGAGAATCTGCTGTCCAAAACGACGTGGTACGGTTCACGCATCCACGTCCAGCACGTCAGCCGAATCGCGGCGCTGCCGTTCCCGCCGTACTTCGCGAACTGCGTGCTGGTGGCGAAACCGGTGGCGGGACTTGCGGCGAAGGAACTTTACCGGGTGCTGCATCCATGCGGCGGATTGTTGCTGTTTCCCGGGTGCGATCGCCCGGAGGCGGATCGTCTCGCGCGCGAGGCGGGCGCCGCGGGAGGCGAGATCCAGGCCGATGTCGCGGGCGCCTTTATCCGCCGGGGACGGCTCTCCGGCGCGTTGGACTGGGATACGCCGTATGCCGGGGATCAGCGGGTGCGCTGGCCCTTGCGGCTCGCGTGGTTTGGGGGACCGGGTCCGGCATTGGTGCTGGACCGGAAAGAAGGGAACACGATGGGACCGGTGGCGAATGGCCGGTATTTCGTCGCGGGTCCGGATTGTCTGACGGCCGTGGATGCCTACAACGGCGCGATGCTGTGGACGCGGCCCATGCCGAAAACGGGCCGATACGTGTCCTTGACCGATGAAAAAGATACCATCGCGGGCGTCCCGCCGGTCACCGACCGGAACGTGGGCTGGTCAATCTGGGCCGACGGTGAGAATGTTTATTGCCAATTGTCGGGGCATTTACGCGGGACAAATACATCCCAGAGTTGTATCCAACTGAATGCGCACACGGGAAATCAGAAAAAGATATTCGGGACGTTCGAGCCGCCCGCGCGGGTCTCGTTGAAAACTCCGCAGACCTGGCGATTGGATGTGGACACGAACCATGCGGGGACGGTGACGCTGGCGGCGACATCGGCGGGACTGCGGGCGACCTTGACCACGCGGGATCCCGTCGTGAGCGCGCTGGATCAATGGGAGTTGTTTTTCGATCTGCGGCCGTTCGAGGCCCGGTATGGCTTGTATGAGCGCGGCGTGTTTCAGCTCAAGATGTTTCCCGCGCGGGCTACGAACGATGTCGCCCGCTGGCGCGCGGGCGCGGGGGAAGCGCATCCCAGGGTGGCGGTGACCGGCAAACGGACGCCGGATGGCACGGAGACGAGCGTGTTGGTCCCGTGGAAAGAGATCGAGATCATGGCCGGAGGGCGACCGGCGAGCTTCGGGTTCGCGGCGATCCTGGATTCGAGCGATGCGACCAATAACGTGTCGGTTGCGCGGGCCTATCTGTTCTGCGATCGCAGCGCGAGCGCCTTGAACAACGGTTGGGCGAACATCGGCCTGAACGAGTCGGCGGCGGGGAGCGAGGGCGCGCGTCTCCCGTCGCTGGTGGCGGGGCCCTTCGACGCCGCGCCGAAACGGGTCCAGGTCCGGCGGGGGGAGGCGCGGCCGGGGACGGATACGCGGCTGCACCCATTCACGGGCGAACGCGGGCCGAAGTTTTTCCAGGCAGGGACCTTTGGATGTGGCGGGTCGGCGTACTCGGCAACCTGTGTGTTCATGCGCTCCACGGCGCTGGCCATTTATGATTTCGCCGATGACAGCGGCATGCGTCATTTTGACGGGATCAAACCGAGTTGCACCGTCAGCATGACGGCGGCGTTGGGGTTGTTGCTTTCATCGGAAGGTCGCGGGGGCTGCGAGTGCACCACGAGCTTTCAGACCAGTCTGGCGCTGGCGCCCGTGGACGAGCGGTCCAACGAGGACTGGGCGATTTTCCATGACCGTGAGGCGCAAACCCAGGTGCGGCAGGCGGCGATCAACTTCGGCGCGCCCGGGGATCGCCGTGATGCCGACGGGGCGTTGTGGCTCCGGTTCCCGCGGATTACGGGCGGGAGCGGGCAATCGCTCGTGCCTGAAGGCGCGAGCAGCCTGGGGATTTGGCGCCAAAACGTCCCCGTAGGGCTTCCGATACCGTTGCAGATCGAGGGGAACGAGGGCGCGGGTCCGCATCGCGTGAACGCGGACCGCACCCGGATCGAGGGGACGGATCGGCCCTGGATTTATGCCTCCCACTATCGCGGAATCCGAAAAGCCACCTTGAAACTGGAATTCACGAAGCCGCTTGTCTCGCTGCCGGCGGGGGGGACGATCAACCTGGACGGCCAATTGACCGAGCCGGTCTGGCAGGGGGAACCCCAAGCGGTGTTGCCGTCAGGCAAGACGTCGGTGTTTCTGCGGCATGACGCGGAGAACCTGTACATCGCCGCGCGCCGGCCGGCCGTGGTTGACGCCAAGGGCAAGGTTTTCCCCTGGACCATCTGGACCACCGACCCGGAGACGGACGCCTTCTTCCGGGGGGACTCGTTCGAGCTGTTCCTTGGCGACGCGACGGCCGGCCGGGTTGTCCACCTCGCGGTCAATCCAGCCGGCGCGCGATTCGATGCGCTTGCCACCACCTCGGGCGTGGATCGCGCCTGGACGGGCGCATGGACGAGCGCCGTTGTGGCCGATCCCGCCCCAGGCGGGACAGGCACGAACGGTTTCACCGTGGAACTGGCGATCCCCTGGAAGATGCTGGCGGCGGCCGGCCTCGTCCGCGAGCGCCTCGCGCTGAACGCCATGATCAACACGTGGGACCTGACGGGGGGCCAGGGCCAGCGTAACGAGGCGCTGGTCTATCTCGGGACCAAGGGGCGGACGCCGTGTGAAAATTTTGTTCCTCTCGGGATAGGGCCGCCGTTGGCGGTGCGCCGGTTCACGGTCCGTTTGCATTTCTGTGAACTCGACGATATCGTGAAGGCCGGCCGGCGCGTGTTCGACGTGAAGCTTCAGGGCCAAACCGTTCTCAAGAGATTCGACATCGTTAAAGAGGCTGGCGCGCCGCGCAAGGCGCTGGTGAAAGAGTTCAAGGGCGTGCCGGCAACTGAGGCCCTGACGCTCGAGTTCGTTCCGGCGGCGTCCGTTTCTAAACCGGAAAGCGAGCCGCTCCTTTGCGCGCTGGAATTGGTTGAAGAATTTGGCGAAGGCGGGAGGACGGACTTTCGGATACGGCAGTCATGCAAAAAAAAGTGGCCGGCAAATAGATCAGCGGAGCGGTTAAATGGCGCGACGCGAGGTCGCGCCCTACGCCAGACTCGGCCGGAGTGCTACGCTCAGGCGAGTAGGGCCTCAGCTTGCTGAGGCCATTGGGATCGTCGCCCCCCGATAACTCCTATGAAACAAAGTTTGTTTCTTCTTTAATAATCGGACCGGCCGCGGCCCGTATGGAGGCTGACAGGTTACCCGTTCAGGTATAATTATTGTAATTATTACTACTTTCAAGCCTTTTCGGGTATAAAAATAATCTTGACCAAAATAATTATACCCATTAAGGTATACTCAATTAAATGAATGAAAGTTTAGTGCCTTAAACACGAGCAACCGCCATGAAAAACAAGAAGGATAACCACGGATGGCACGGATAACACTGATTGTTGTGACGGTCGCCAGGCGACCGTCAACGGCCTGACTATCCGTGAAATCCGTGTAATCAGTGTTAATTTCTTTGGGTTGCGGGCTTTAGCCCGCGTTGGTGCACTAGCGGGTATAGCCATGAATCTCAGCAATCAAATCAAGGCTCTGCGTAAGCAAGCGGGCCTTACCCAAGCGCAGATGGCGCAACGAAGCGGAGTCGGTTTGCGGTTTATCCGGGATCTGGAACAAGGCAAGCCAACCGTTCGAGTGGATAAGGTCAATCAAGTGCTTGCTTTATTCGGTTATCGTGTTGAAGCGGTCAGGGATCATGAGAAATCTTCGTAAAGCCAGGGTAATGTTCAAGGAAAAGTTTGCCGGAATTATCGAAGAGACCGGTAGTGGCTATCGCTTTACCTACGACCTTGCTTACCTGAGCCAGGCGGAAGCTATAGGCGTGGCTTTTCCTCCGCGGGAACAACCCTATGATAGCAAAAGTCTGTTCCCATTTTTCAAGGGGCTCCTTCCGGAAGGCTGGTTCCGGGACATTGTATGCCGGACACTGAAAATAGACCCCCAAGACGATTTCGGGTTGCTGGTCAAAGCTTGTGGCGATTGTATTGGAGCGGTCTGGATCAAGGAATGACAAACTGTTGCGCCATATGCGGCAAAGAACTGGAAAACGGCGAAAGATATCATGCCGCCTGCTTGCGGCATCTGTTCGGAATTCCACGGTTGCCGACCGTCGAATTGCGACAGGGCGATGTGCTGGCGAAGGCGCAGGAAATGGCGGGGAAGTTGTCCATTTCCGGGGTTCAACCCAAGCTCTCCATGTCGCGCCAGGGCTACCGGTTGATCCCCGTGACCACCGGCGGACAGTTCATCCTGAAACCCCAGACGGAGCTATTCCCGGAGCTGCCCCAGAACGAAAATCTTTGCATGACGATTGCTCAGCTAATGGGCATCAACATCCCGCCGCATGGGTTGTTCGATTTGCGGGACGGTTCGCCTGCTTATCTTGTCCGCCGCTTTGACCGCGCGCCTGACGGCCATAAACTGCGTTGCGAAGACTTCACCCAGATTCTCGGCGAAGACAACAAATACTCCGGATCATTGGAGCAGATTGGCAAGCGAATTCAGGAACTCTCCAGTATCCCCGGCCTGGATGTTCAACTGTTCTTTGAGCGGGCGCTCTTGAATTTCCTGCTAGGCAACGGGGACGCTCATTTAAAGAACTTTTCCCTGCTCGAAACGGATGAAGGCTCCTTACGTTTATCACCGGCCTACGATATTGTCTGTTCCAAGGCGGTGCTTGCGCAGGAAATGGATAGCGCCCTGACCATCAACGGCAAGCAGAACGGGATCGCCCGGCATGACTTTGAGCAGCTTGGCGTTGCGTTGAAAATCCTGCCCAAGGTCCTTGACGGCATTTTCGAACGGTTCGATCGAGGCCATCCGGTAATGTTGAAACAGATTCGGCTTTCCCGGTTGTCAGGAGATATGCGGGAAAAATTGGGGCGGATCATAACGGAGCGTCATCAGCGTATATTTGCCTGATGCGTGTTCACTCACGGGCTGGCCAGGCAACCGCAACGCTTGCCCCCCATTACCGGTAAGTCTTGAGGGCTGATTGTCATTCCCGACCTGATCGGGAATCCAGAAAAATCCCTGGCTAGCGCCTTGGCAAGCAATACTGGATTCCCGCTTTCGCGGGAATGACGGCATTGAGGTTCACAAAAAAACATTGACGGACTAACTCAGATGGCTGAGGCCTTACGCGTCATGCAAAAAGGTTGTTGTCATTGGGCAAGGTGCCGTGCTACTTTATTAAACATGCCAACAGGCATATCCAAATTGCGCCGGCGGTATTGCGGGCTTGCCCGCCGAAGCCTTGGCGCAGGCGGGCCAATGCTGCTGCTGGCGCTGCTCGCCGGCGCGGCCCGCGCCGGCAGCAATTTGAACTGGAAGGCAAACACAACCGGCGACTGGTTTGACGCCAACAACTGGGCGGAAGGCGCGGCCCCGACCAATATCGGCGATAGTGTGCTCATTACGAACTCCGGGTCATGGGTGTGGCTTTCCAACAGCACCGTAAATCTGGGCGAGGTGACTTTGGCCGGGGTGGGTAATGCTACGAACACGCTGCTCTTTACCAACTGGAGTACCAAGCTCACGGCGACCAACGTGTATGTGAACAGCCGGGGCAACATTAC
>JACPGM010000110.1 GCA_016188985.1 Lentisphaerota bacterium
CGCAGGACGTCGCGCGAGGCCTGGATCTGCTCCGGGCTCAGCCGCAGTTCAGTCTGAATTTTATCCAGGATGGATTTGCCTCCGGGATGGATGGCCCAGCGGCCGATATCCGCCACGCGGCAACCGCCGCTCGCCAAGGCCGGTTCGATGAGCGACCGGATATGGGCGCCAATGACGCTGGGGACATACGTGGATAGCGTAATTTCGAAGCCCTTATCGCCAATGCGCCAGGCCATGTCCTTTTCGGCTCCGGGAATCAGCGCCGACGCGAACGCGTCGAGGCAATAAGCCGTCCGGCCCTTCGGTGGTTTCCGGGCGCTGACCAGCGCCGCCGCGGCGCCGTCAGCGAAAATTGCGTTGGCCAGAAGCGAGTCCAGCCCATCTTCGAAACGCATGTGCAGACTGCAGAGTTCGACGGATACGACGAGCACTACCGCCGCCTTATCGGACCGGCAGAACTGCTCCGCCATGCGCAAGGCCGGCAGAACCGCGTAACAGCCCATAAAGCCCAGAGCGTAACGCTGCGTCGCCGGGCGCAGCTCCAGTTCCCGGACGATATAGTAGTCCGGTCCCGGATTAGAAAAACCGGTGCAGGTGGTGGTGATGACATGCGTAATGTCCGGCGCGGCAATGCCCGGATACCGCGCCAGGGCCTGGCGGGTCACTGCCACTGCGAGCCGCCGGGCGTCCCGCGCAAACCGTTCGTTGCGTGCCCGTGTTCCAGGCGCCACGGGCTTTCCGTCGGACCCGGTTTTGAAGAGGGTAGCCGTTGCGTCCGGCTTGAAATCGCCGAGCACGCTGTAGCGGGTGTCAATGCCGGAATGTTTATAGACGCGGCGCGCCAGACGGCGCTGGGTGTCATCGGCGAGCCAGGCTTCCGTCCGCTCTAAGGCAAAAGCCTGGGAGTAAACATGCTCCGGAACGAGCGTCTCAATGTGGTGAAGATAAACAGGCATGGTTTATGCTTGGGCTGAACGGGCTTTTTCCATTCAATACCCCCGCACGACGCCCAAAGGACATCTAATTTACGCGGATCCTTGCCGCCCGCGGCCGGGATGTTGTCCGGATGAGTCCTCACTGCACCGTAACATTCACCGAGTCAACCAGGATCGGTCCATCCACGTTCAAAATCCCATCCAGCGGATAATCAACCGCAAAATAGAACGTATATGATTCAACCGGCAAGCCGGTTATGTTCAGCACTTCCGTGGCCGGCAGATTGAATAAAGCCCCTTGGTACGCCGGACGCCAGGCGCCCGCATCAGTCCATCCGGCCGCGCTATCCAGGTAATACCAGGACGATCCGGCGCGAGCAATAACCCACCAGTCAACAGGTACGCCCGCATTATCGCCCGGGTATAGCTCCACGGCAACGGACACCGCATTGGGATAATTGACCGTGACATTACCAGTTGCCCCATTCGCCTTGATGATCGGTCCGATTTCACTGATCGTAACGACGGACGATGAGGGCGCTCCAATCAATGCGCCGGAGGCGTGGCTGAGAGCGATGGAAAAGTAGCGGCTGCCTTGCGTGTCGGGCCGGCTGATGATTGGCGCCGTTATCGTCTTACTGTCCGAATTCCCATCCGCCCAGGTAAGCTGACCTGTGGTTGTCGTGTAATCCGTGCCGGCCAAGGCCGTGCCATTGGTCGAAGCATAATCCACGGCCGCCACCCCGTTAGCCCCACCGGTCCGCGTAACGGTCAGCGTAACACTGCCCACGTCCTCATTTACACTTGTGCTGGCGACCGTGAATTGGAGCGTGCCTGCGCTCGTCGTCACGGCAATCACCCCGACCATACCCGCGCCCAGACTGGACCCATCGCCCGGTGTGCCGTGAAATATGCAGTGATAAAACCACCTGGTTCCGGAAACGGCGTTGGTAGGCACGGTCCAGGAATAAGTCCCGCCAGCGGATAGCGTGCCGGAATCAGGGCCTCCGGGAACGGGATTGGCCGGATCGGAGGTCGCGGTATGCGGCGCCGCGTCCTGGTTGGTCCACTGCACTTCTTGTCCTGGACTTACGGTGGCCTCAACCGGATTAAAAACAAATCCGGCCATGGCGACAACCTGGGTCTGACTGGCCCAAGTTTTGCCGGCTAAACCCATTCCGAACACGAACACCAGACTCCCCAGGCCTGTTCGCATTAATGTCGCAGTTTTCATGAGTGCCCCGCTTTGTTTTTAGAATAACATAAACTTTTCGTTGCCAATCTACCCGGCCTCCCGCCAATATCAAGATTTTTTTCGGCTTTTTTTACCGGGAATGAGAGATTGAAGTCCAGCGGAGGCTTGGCTATTATGGCGGCGTTGGATGTTTTTTTCTTGGGAAAGAGAGGAGTGTGCCGCGGATTATGCCGACCTACGAATACGAGTGCCGCAGTTGTCAGCATCAATTTGAGCTTTTCCAGAGCATTACGGCCAAACCGATTGCGCAGTGCCCGCGCTGTCACAAAGCCAAGGTGCGGCGGCTCATCGGCCGGGGCGCCGGCGTCATTTTCAAGGGCTCCGGATTTTATCAGACGGACTACCGCAGCGCCAGTTACCGGAAGCAATTGGCTGCGGAAAAGCCCGGCACGCCGGCGGGCAAACCCGGCGCGGAGGCAGGCAAGCCGGCCGCAAAAGATGGTGGCGCGACCGCCGCTCCTGCGGCTAAGCCCGAAAAGCCGGGTGCTGCCGCCAAAACTTAGTGCTCAGATTTGTAAATATTATGATCATAATATTTACAAATCTGAGCACTTAAGGAGGACTATAAACAACCATGATCAAATGTTCAAAATGCGGTTATGAGAACGCCTTAGGTCATATCTTCTGCACGCAGTGCCGGAGCAAACTGAATATCCAGGCAGTGGCCGACCCGGCCTGGCACGAGCGGAAGCCCAAGTCTAAAGGAGCGCGGGGTTTTCAGCGGGTATTGTTTTTCCTGCTGGTCGTCGTCGCCGGCGGCGTAGTTTTGGCGTTGTGGCCGCTGCCACCTCAAGCCCCCCAAGGAATCGCAACGGATGCTCAGCAAGCCGACAAAAAAATTGCGCTGCTGGAGCAAAATATCAGCCCCACCACCCAGGTATTCAGCGAGCGGGAAATCAATGCCTATCTCGCCATGCTGTTGCGCGAGCTTCCTGCGTCGCAGAACTCGGGCTTGCGGACTGTGGCGGTGGCCATTCGTCCTCAAGCGGTCGTGCTTACCACGATATCCGCGTGGGGACCGCTAACTGTCGGACCGCTCAAGCTGGGGCCCAAGAATATATCCACCCAGGTTCAAGCAGTACCCGCACGGGGAGCGCGCGGGTTTCAGTGGACCGTAACCGGGGGAAAAATCGGCCATCTCCCGTTGCCCGGGCCCTTTAGTGCTCTGGCAACCCCAGCGCTGCGGCCGCTCCTGGCGATATCTGTCCGCGAACGGGCCTTACTGGCGGCCCTGACCCAGTTGGAACTTGAGGAAGGACAAGCCACAGTGGCAATCAAACGGGCCCGGTAAGGACCAAGTTAAATGAAAAATACCCGCAGGCTTCAATCTACCACGGTAGGAACAATTCGCACCGACGTTCTGGCTTATACGGCGCAAAGAGATATCGAATGCGACGCGCACCTGGCGGTGGCCGAATGCATCGGTAGCGCGGCCCATGTGACCATGCTCGCGCGTTTGCCTTTAAAGCCGCCGCTTTTTTCCCCGGCCGAGCGCAAGCGCGTAATAGCCGCCCTGGCGCGCATCATGCGCCGCGCCGCCCGCGGCGCCTTCAAAATCACGCTTGCCGATCAGGATGTTCACCTGGCGGTGGAACGCGAACTGATCCACCGGCTGGGCGTCCTGGGCCGCAAAATCCACACCGGCCGCAGCCGTAATGACCAGGCTGCCGTGGATTTGCGCCTGTTTGCCAAGGAGCAGTTGCTTGCCGTGATGGCCGAGGCCGCCGCGCTGGGCAAGGTTCTGCTGACCCTGGCGTACCGGAACCGCGCAGTGCCGATGGTCGGCCGGACACATCTCCAGCCGGCCATGCCCAGCTCGGTCGGTCTATGGGCTTCGGCCTACACCGAAGACCTGCTGGATGACATCTACCTGCTCAAGGGCGCTTATGGCCTGAACGACCAGTGCCCGCTGGGCTCGGCCGCCGGTTATGGCGTTGGGCTGCCCATTGATCGGAAGCTGGTTGCGAAGCTGTTGGGGTTCCGCCAACCGCTCCATAATGTTCTGCACGGGAGCAACAGCCGCGGCAAATTAGAGAGTGTGATCCTTTCTGCGCTAAGCCAGGTTATGCTCACGCTTTCGCGGCTGGCCGAAGATTTGATCATCTTCACCATGCCGGAGTTCAATTACTTCACCCTGCCGGCCGCGCTGTGCACGGGCAGCAGCATCATGCCGCAAAAGCATAATCCCGACGTGCTGGAGCTCCTGCGCGCCCGCACCGCCCGGGTCATGGCCTGCGCCCAGGCCGCCCTCGATATTGTCAAAGGCTTGCCCAGCGGATACCAGCGCGACTTGCAGGAAACCAAGGAACTTTTGATGAGCGGCCTGGCGCTGACGCGCGAGAGCCTGCGGATCATGGCGCCCATGGTCGCGGGCCTGAAGGTCAACCGGGCCGCTTTGCGGCAAGGATTCACCCCGGCCGTATTCGCGGCCGACCAGGCCTTGAACCTGGTGAAGCGCGGGATGCCTTTTCGCGATGCTTATCAATACGTCAAAAAACACTTGGCGGAATTGAAGGCCCAGGACCCGGCCAAAGCCATTGCCTTGAAAACTCATTTAGGGGCGCCGGCCGGATTGAATTTCGCGGGGATTGCCCGCCGGCTTGCCGCTGAACAGGCTTTTGCCTCTTCTGAAAAACGGCGGTTTTCTAAAACCATTTCCCGGCTGTTGCGCGTCGCCTATCCACCGCAATGATTGCTCATGGCCAAGGCCATTGATATTCAAGACTTGGTGGTCGAATTCCCCGGCGCGCGCCGCGGGAGTGCGGTGCGCGCCCTGCAGGGGCTCAGTCTGAGCGTGGAGCAAGGCCACGTCTACGGATTCCTCGGGCCGAACGGCGCGGGCAAGACCACTACCATGCACGTCCTGCTCGGATTTATCAGGGCCACCTCCGGCGTGGCCCGGCTATTTGGCGAAGATGTCCGGCACACGATTGCCCGCCGACGTATTGGTTATCTGCCGGAACACCCGAATACTTACCGGTTTCTCACCGGACGTGAACTGTTGCACATGGCCGGGCGGCTCTTCGGTTTGCCCCGTGCGGCATTGCAAGCGCGGGTGGCCGAACTTCTGGCACAGGTTGATCTGGAAGCGGCGGCCGACCGTCGGCTGGCAACTTATTCGCGCGGCATGCTCCAGCGCATCGGCCTGGCTCAGGCCCTGGTTAACGATCCCGACCTCATGATCCTGGACGAGCCCACCAGCGGGTTCGATCCGCTGGGGAGAGCGCGCATCCGCGCCATCATTGCCGGCGAGCGCGAGCGCGGCAAAACCGTGTTCTTTTCTTCGCACGAACTTTCGGAAGTGGAGCGCCTCTGCGACCGCGTCGGCATCCTCTCCGGCGGACGCCTGGTGACGGAAGGCAGTGTAGCGGAACTGGTCAAGGCCGGGGAAAGCCTGGAACAATATTTCATTAGCACCATCAGGTCAGCCGCTAATTGATTTTAAAGCTAAGATATGGATTCCCGCTTCCGCGGGAATGACAAACAGGCCGTGGCTGCCGGAGGAACCACGCCCTCACGGGCGCGGCTACAAATCAACTATCTTTAGAAATAAAACGAGCTTGCCATGATTCAAATCCTTACATTGGCTCAGGTCGTATGGCTGGAGATGATCCGGCGCAAGGATTTTTATGTCCTGTTTATCCTGCTGGCGGCTTTCCTGGCCATACTCATGGCGCTCGATCTATTCGGGCTGAGCCAGGCGGTCACTTACCTGAAAGAAATCGGATTGTTGCTGACCTGGATCGGCGCCTGGATTCTGGCGGTGTCCATAAGCGCCCGCCAATTGCCGCAGGAGGAGCGCTCGCTCACCATTTTCCCATTGCTGGCCAAGCCGGTCAGTCGCGTCCAGGTTCTCCTGGGCAAATGGCTGGGCGCCTGGGCGGCGGTGGGCGCGGCTACTTTGGTCTTCTACGCGCTGCTGACGGGAATGGTCGTTCTACGCGGCGGAACTTTCGATACACTGGTTCTGGGGCAAGCCTGGCTTTTGCACTTGGGTTTCCTGGGAATCGTTACGGCATTAGCCATTGCCTTTTCGACGTGCTGCAACGCCGATGCGGCTTCGGTATTGACTTACCTAATTACCTTGGGGGCCTGGCTGATTTTACCGCGCGTGCCTGACCTGGTCCTGAAGGTATCCGGCCCGACGCAAGCCGGGCTGATGGCGCTGTATTATGCCTTACCCCACCTGGAACTCTTTGACTTGCGCCGGCGGCTGGTTTACGCCTGGGAGCCCGCGTCGAGCGCAACGGTGCTTTTGATCCTTATCTATGGGCTGCTGATGGCGGCCATATTCCTGACGCTGGGCGCTCTGGCTTACCGCAACAAGCGGTTCACTCATGGAGCAATGTTATGAATTCCCGAGGGATCAGCGCAGGACTCCGCGCGGCGCTGCTATTGGCCGGGCTGTGGTGCGCGGCATTTGCCCTGGCCTGCCGGTTGACCACCGAACCCTCCGCGCCCGGCAGTGAAGCCGATATCATACTTCTCAAAGCTCTGACCGAGAGCCGCTCGGCTCTGGGCACTCAATTGTTTGAAGTAGCCGACCGCACTTTTCATAAGGGCGTGGGCGTCTATCGCGCGCGCGCGATTACCGGCGGGTTTGCGCGCTGGGGCGCCGCTATGGCGCCGCATGAACACACCCATCTCCAGGCCGCAGGCGTGAACGAGATGGCGCCGTGGTTGTATCTGGCCACCCGCGCCGACCCGCATAATGTCAAGGCTTATATCGTAGCGGCCTTCTGGCTGGCGGGCGAAGGCGGCCGTCCCGATTTGGCGCAGCGCGTGCTGAATGAAGCCCGGGCAAATAACCCAAAAGACTATCGGGTCTACTTAGAAAAGGGGCGCTTAGCATTGAAAAGCGGCGCCTTGGACGAGGCCGCGCGGATGTTCGCTGCCGCCGCTAAGCTATGGGAACATGATCCCGGCCAGGACGAAACCCAGGCTCGCACGGACCGCGCAGAAATGCTTATCTATCGCGGCCTTTTGCATGAAGAGGCTCGCGACGTGCCGGCGGCCTTAGAGTGCTACCGGGAGGCGCTCGCGCTCTTTCCGGGACGCCTGGGCATTCGCGAACGCATGGCCGAACTGACGACAACCGGCCGCGCCCGCGTGGCGCCCTCGGCCATGTGGCGGACAATCATGTTTCAGCGCCGCCATGAGTGTGCATACGAGCAATCGCAAGCGCAGGTCAACCATGGGGAGCATTAAAGAACCCGTCTGCAATGTTGTAGCACAGACGGCGGACCTTCCGCCTTCGCGGCACGGCATAGCGCCGCTCTCGCCTCGGCGTAGCCTCCGACGCAGCCTGGATCGGCACGACGACGGCTGTGTCCGCCGCGTTCCGCGAAGCAAACATCCAATATCCAACATCGAACGCCGGAAATTAATCATGGTGACTGCTCAGGTAAGCAAGAAATGAAACTACGAAACACGCGAAAGGCGCTAAAAATGGGAATGGACTTTGTATTCAAATTTAGCGTATTTTCCGCCAGAGGCGGATCTGCCTCAGGCATGACGCGCATTTCGTAGTTCCCGCCAGAGGCGGGTCTGCCTAAGGCATGATCCACCTGAGGCGGATCCGCCACGGGCGGAAATCGTTTTCTCAGATAGCTGAGTAGTTACTAATCCATTATCATCCCATAAGGTCGGGATTTTGAGTTAGAACACGGCTAATATCGAGGAAGAACAAGTTCTCCTCGACAAGTTCAGTTTCAGTTTTTTGGTGGAACACATATGGATAGCATCCCTTTTCAACAGATAGCTGTCC
>JACPGM010000111.1 GCA_016188985.1 Lentisphaerota bacterium
GACAGCTATCTGTTGAAAAGGGATGCTATCCATATGTGTTCCACCAAAAAACTGAAACTGAACTTGTCGAGGAGAACTTGTTCTTCCTCGATATTAGCCGTGTTCTAACTCAAAATCCCGACCTTATGGGATGATAATGAGATAAATACAAGATATAGTCCAACAAAGCCCTACACCACTACCACCTCACTGCAGGGTGGGTTAACTTGCGCCTTTTACCGTTTTCGTCACCAGAACATCTCTTGTCCATCCGCCCGGAAAGCATTTCTTTCATGGCGTGGTAATCGGGGGACAGGGCGACATATCGCGCCGGGTCTGCGGGCGCGATGGCGTCCGCGGCGCGCATTTCGCGTCCCCCCGACTTGTCGGGGGGTTCGAAACGGGTGCGCCAGTTTGCCCCGAATGGGGGCGCGCCGCACGAAGTGCCATACTTGTGTATGCGCGAGACCGGAAAGCCCGTAAGCGGGGCGAAATGGCGCTCCCGTTTCAAACGAAATGCGCACCGCTGCCGGCAAAATGAGCAAGAACATTCGATTGCGGATCACATCATGGACAAGGCATCCACATCCACAATAATGCGCACACCGGGCGCAAACCGCGTGGTCTTCAGCGTCTCCTTGAGCGGCGCGGTCATGGTCTTGACCGAAGTCGAGCGCATGACGATCTGAAAGCGGTATTGGCCCTTGGCCCGGCTCAAGGGCGCTGGAATCGGCGGGGACAAGATAACCGTCTTCGGTAAGATTTGCTCCAGGCGCTCGGCGAGCGTTTGCGCCGCGCGCTGCACCGCTTCAGCGAGCAGGCCGGAGAGGGTAAGACAGACGAGATGGGCGAACGGCGGATAGCGCAGCTCCTGGCGCGCGGCAAGCTCCTGGTCGTAAAACGAAAGGTAATCCAGCCGGCGCGCCGCCTGGATGGCCGGATTGAACGGCGCAAAAGTCTGCACAATCACCTCGCCGGGCACATCGCCCCGCCCGGCACGCCCGGCCACCTGGAGCAGCAACTGAAACGTCCGCTCCGCCGAGCGGAAATCAGGCAGGTGCAATGGCAAATCCGCGTAAATCACGCCAACCAGCGTGACTCCGGGAAAATGCAGGCCCTTGGCAATCATCTGCGTGCCGATGAGTATATCAATTTTCCCCGCCTTGAAATCGCCCAGGATGCGGCTATAGGCGTGCTTGTGGGTGGTGGTGTCGGAATCCATGCGCTCAATCCGCGCCTTGGGAAATATGGCGCGGCTAATGGCCTCGACCCGCTGCGTGCCGATGCCGCTGAACTTGAAGGTGGGCGCAAGGCACTTCGGGCAGCGCGCCGGCGGGCGCTGCGCTCTCCCGCAAATATGGCAGCGGACTTCGTCAGCCCCCTTGTGATAGGTCATTTTCACGGCACAGTGAGTGCAAACGGCCACGTAGCCGCAAGCCGGACACAGGACGGTCGTAGCGAATCCGCGGCGATTCAAAAAGAGGATGACCTGCTCGGCCTGGTCCAGCCGCTGGTGGATGGCTGCCACCAGCTCGCGGGAAAAGATGAGAATCGCTCCGGTGGTCGGTTGCGCTTCCTGGCGCAGATCCACAATCCGCACGCGCGGCATCTGGCGGTGGTCCACGCGGTGGGTAAGCTCACAGAGCGCGTATTTGCCGTTGCGCGCGTTACAAAAGGATTCCAGCGCCGGCGAGGCTGAGCCCAGCAACACGGCGCAGCTCTCCAAGCGCCCGCGCATGACGGCCACGTCGCGCGCGTTGTAGCGCGGCGACTCGGCCTGCTTATAACTGCTCTCGTGCTCCTCATCCACCACAATCAGGCCCAACCGCTCGACCGGCGCAAAGAGCGCCGAGCGCGCGCCGATTACAACCCGGGCCCGGCCTTCATAGATGCGATACCACTCATCATGCCGCTCGCCGTCGGATAAATGACTATGCAATACGGCGATGGCTTCGCCGAACCGGCTGTAGAACCGTTCCACCGTCTGGGGCGTAAGCGCTATTTCCGGCACGAGCACGATGGCGCCGCGGCCCTGGTCAAGACAAAAGCGGATGGCCTGCAGATAGACCTCCGTTTTGCCGGAGCCGGTCACCCCGTGCAGAAGCACCACGGAAGGCTTGAGCGTATCTATCGCCTGCTTGACTAAGCTCAGCGCCGTGGCCTGTTCGGGGAAAAGCGTCAGGGGCTCGGTCGGCAAAATCACCTGGTCGGCCAATGGGTCGCGCCAGGCGGTCGCGCGGGCAAGGATAACCATCTTTTTTTCCGCCAGACTTCTAATGGCTGAGGGCGTTGTCCGGGCTGCGCGGAGCAGCGCCGCCAGCGGCAGTTCGCCTTCCTGCTGCAGGATATCCAGAATCGCCGCCTGCTTGGGCGAGCGCCGACGCAGCGCTGCCAGCGTGGTCTTGTCCGGCAACGCTCCGGCCAGGGTCACGAGCGTCCGTTCGCGGAAGCCCGCGCCCTTGCGGCGGACGGCGCAGGGCAGGAGCGTGCGAATGGCCTGCTCAATGGTAGCGGCGTAATAATCCGCCAGCCAGCGGGCCAGTTTCAGCATAGTCTCGGTGAGCAGCGGCTTGGGGCTGATGAGCGCGGCGATTTGTTTGAGGTCGGTTCGCGCGGAATGGTCGGCGAAGCCGACCACGTAGCCGCGGGCGGTTGTGCGGCCGAAGGGCACTTGCACGCGCGAACCCAACCGCACGCTCGCGCTAAGCTCCGCGGGCACCTGGTAATCGAACTCGCGGTCCAGGGCAATTTCAACCACTACTTTGGCAATCGGGGGCATGGATGATAAGAATGCCTGACGGCAATACATTCTTGGTTTGTGACTGCTCGTCAAGAAATGGAACTACAAAAGACGCCAAAGACGCGAAAATGGGAATGGAAATTGTATTCAAATTTCGTGTATTTCGTAGTTAATTGTTTTCTCAGATAGCTGAGTAGCTACCTTGGTTTTAAGACAGCCCTAAAAGTTCGATTTTGGGGATATCACTCGTATCTGATCGAAATGACGCCTTTTTCAACCAAACAACGAATTGTTTTCATTATCATCCCATAAGGTCGGGATTTTGAGTTAGAACACGGCTAATATCGAGGAAGAACAAGTTCTCCTCGACAAGTTCAGTTTCAGTTTTTTGGTGGAACACATATGGATAGC
>JACPGM010000118.1 GCA_016188985.1 Lentisphaerota bacterium
CGGCCTCGGTTACCCCGCTTCGGGAGGCCTGGGCGACCTCAACGACCTGTGGAAATACGACCCGGCCACAACAAACTGGACCTGGATAAAGGGCGCAACGAATACTGCCCAGAACGGAACCTACGGCACGCAGGGCGTGCCAGCCCCGGCCAACACGCCTGGCGCGCGCGAGTCCGCGGTATCATGGACGGACGGGTCGGGCGCGGTGTGGCTCTTCGGCGGATATGGCTACCCCGCCTCGGGAGGTGACAACGAACTAAACGACCTGTGGAAATACGACCCGGCCACCACGAACTGGACTTGGGAAGCGGGATCAACGAATACCTCCCAGAACGGAACCTATGGTACGCAAGGCATGCCGGCCGCAGGAAACACGCCCGGTGCGCGCGCTAGCGCAGTATCGTGGGCGGACGGTTCGGGCGCACTGTGGCTCTTCGGTGGAGAAGGCTACGGCGCCTCGGGAGGTCTGGGCAACCTCAACGACCTGTGGAAATACGACCCGGCCACAACAAACTGGACTTGGGAAGCGGGCGCAAATAGCACCAACCAGTCCGGGATCTACGGCACGCAGGGCGTGCCGGCCGCTACCAACACGCCCGGCGCGCGCTATCGTGAGGTGGCGTGGGCGGACGGGTCGGGTGCGCTGTGGCTCTTCGGCGGCTACGGTCGCCCCGCATCAGGAGGTCTGGGCTATCTCAACGACTTGTGGAAATTCGATGTCTTCGGCGGTATTTCACTTGCTACGAATGCGCTTATCTATAGCGCCACGTTCCAGGGCGCCAATCCGGCGGCACAGATGATTGGTATGACTAATGTCGGCGGCACCGCCTTCACCTACACGAACGTCATTACCTACAGCGCAGGTGCATCGGGATGGCTGACGGTATTGCCCTCCGCCGGCGCTCTCGCCCTGAACGGCGCAACAATCTTGACCAACCAGGTTGCCATCGCCGGTCTCGGCGCGGGCACGTACTACGCGACCAACCAAGTCGTCGCCGCCGACGCGACCAACAGTCCGCAAACCGTGGTGGTCACGCTGACGGTGAACGCGCCAAACCAGACGCCCTCCGCGCCGACCGGCGTATCCGCCGGCGATGGAACCTATACAAACAAGGTGCTGGTGACGTGGAACGCGTCGAGCGGGGCAACGAGCTACGAGGTCTGGCGGTATACGGGCAACGACTCCGGCGCGGCATTGAAAATTTCCAGCCCCGATCCGACCGGAACCAGCTATGACGACACGAGCGCGCTGGCGGGCGCCACCTATTATTACTGGGTGAAAGCCGTGAACGCGGAGGGCGCGAGTGGGTTCAGCGCGTCGGACAGCGGTTTTCTCGGGGTCGTCGGGCCGTTGATCACGGCCAACGGTCTGGTGGGCGAGGTGGATATTAACAGCGGCGATCCGGTTACGATCGCCGTTCAGATGATGAATATCGAACCTCATCTCGGAGTCGAAGTTGACTGGTGGGTGGTGGCCTTCGCGCATTCCGGCGGATGGTATTACTTAGACAACGCCATGCAATGGGCGTCTTTCAGTGGCGATTTGGCGTTTTGCCAACCCGTGTATCAGGGAGGTCTGGTCAGCGTGTCTTCCACGCCGGTGTTGAGCGGATTTATCCTGCCGCCCGGAACCTATGACTTCTGGTTTGCCATTGATTATCCCATGGACAACATCCTGAACCCGGCCGGCCCGATTCTATACGATCAGGTGACCGTTTTCGTGCAGTAAGCCGGAGACAGTATACAGTTAGACAGTAGACAGTTACACAGTAAGTCTGTCAACTGTGAACTGCAAACTGTCTAAGGCAGGCTCATGCCCGCAACCCAAAATCAACCACTGATTACACGGATTTCACGGATGGTCTGACCGTTGACGGCCGCCGGGCGGCCATCAACAATCAGTGTTATCCGTGCCATCCGTGGTCAAAATTTCTTGTTTTTCATGGCAGTTCCTCATGATTGAGGTACTAAAAACATGCACGCAAAAAACGTGCATCTTTACGGGAAGGTGCTAATAGGAAATTGTATTTTTGGTAGGGCTGCACAGCTTGTGCGGCCGCGGCGGGACAAGGCTGTCCCGCCCTACCAAAAGTCCGCCCCGCTTTAGGGGCGATAAGTGCATCTAATAGGAAATTATATTTTCGTAGCCGCGCTCCACGCTAAAAGCGTGGTTCCGCCAGTGCGGATCTGCCGAGGCGGAAAACGTGAGGCCACACCTTTGGCGTGGTAAACTTGCTTGCCCCGCGCCTCGCGGGGCCCGCGGCTACATGAATCACCATAACGTCTCAAGACACTCAACAGTTGCGGACATTTCCCAGCCTGTTCCAAGGCTCTTCTCATCATGCGCACACTAGGCGCGATGTAATCGCCGAACCAGGCGGTCTCCGGGTTGGCGCTCAAGCGCCCGAACGCGCCGAGGGCCTGTGCCAGGCGCTCGATGGCCGCCAGCCACAAAAGTTGCTCGCTTACTCGGTGCCGGCGGCTCACCCGGTGATTATAGGCTTTCAGCAGGGGACCGATTGCCGAAGAGGGCAGTTCCACATAAGGATCGCACAACAGCGCGGCCAAGTCATAGGCCGCCGGGCCCAGGCGCATGCCTTGAAAATCAATGAAATACGCCCGCGACCCAACCCGCATGATATTGCTGGCCTGCAAGTCGCGATGCACGAGCACTTGCGGTCTATTGAGCAGTTGGCCGGCCACGGCGGACAACTCATCTAAAATCTTGCTCACTTGCGGCCGCGCCGGATGGATCTGGGGCTGAAGAAAATGACGGCTGAAAAATTCGCGTTCCCAGCGGTATAGATCAGGAGAAAATGGTTGCACCATAACCAGACGCCGGCGCCGGGCGGCGTGGCCGCCGACGCTATGCCAGCGCGCTACTAAGGGAATGATGTTCTCGTAGAAGTCAGTCAAGCGCCTCGCCGGCCAGGCCTGGCTTAACTGTTGCAAGGACTCGTCGCCCAGGTCTTCCATGATAAAGAAATTCTTGGCCGGCACGTCCTGAATAATGGTTGGCACCGGCAAGCCTATGGACTTCAGGAAGCGGGCGTGGCCGGTATAGAGCGCGTTTTCTTCGCGCTCGCGGCTGTAACGCACCAGGATGACGCGCCGAGCGCCGTTGTCCAGGCGCGCAAACAATCTGGCCGAACCGCGCGGCTCGAAAGGGACGACCGTGGTTTGCGCCGGCGACCAGCGCAGGAATTGCAAGGCCATGGCCAGGGAAATATCGGCCGCATTCTCCGGCTGCGCCAGCGAAAAGGCCGAGTGCACCGCCAGGCGTCTCACCCGGCCATGAACTTCACAGGCCCGGCCGATAATAGCCTGCTCAACGACCGCCTTCGTTGCGATGCGGGCATTATCCCAGATAACGGCATTGTCAATATGTGCGTTCTTGCCGATGGTAACGTTGCGGCCGGCGGATAGAAATCCCTGAAAGCGGATTCGCCGCCGCCAGGCTTGCATGGCGCGCAGGCCTTCGCGGCTTAACAGGCTCTTGCCCGGCGCGTCGTGACGATAGGCGGCCAGAATTTCGCGATGGGCTTCCAGGTAGTTTTCCGGTGTGCCAAGATCAGCCCAGTAGGAATGCGGCACACAGACTCCCGCAATCCTCCAAGCCTGAGCCGCTGCACGCTGATAAGCCTGCACTATACTGGAAAAACCTTGCGACGGAATGTAGCTCAGGATATGCGGAGAGACTATTTGCAGACCGCAGAAGGTATAGGTGCCTTCCGTTCCCGGCCGGCTGCTGGCAAAATCGGCGATGTGGCCACGGATCATCTCCACCGTGCGCGGGCCGCGCTCAGGGTGCAGCCAGAGTGCGGCTATTGTATTGCCATGCCGAAAGGCCCTGAGAAGTGGCGCGGGATGAATGTCGGCGGCAATGTCGGCATTGACCACCCAGAAAGGGCGAGTATCCAGAAACCAGGCTGCTCGCTGCAGAGCGCCGCCGGTACCCAGGATTTCCGGCTCGAATGACAGCACAACGCGCGGGCTTGCTTGCCCACGGCCGCGGATATAGTTGCAAATCGCTTCCGGTTGGTGATGGAGGTTAATCAGAACCTCGGTGACACCCCAGCGATCAAGCATTGCCAGGATATGCGCGAGCACCGGCTGGTCCCAGAGCGGCATCAAGGATTTTGGCGTATCCAAGCTCAAAGGCAGCATGCGCGTGCCGTATCCCGCCGCCAGGATAACGGCTTTCCGAGGAAGCAAAGCGTCCGGCTTTTTCGTAGTCCGCATGGTCTATTGTCGTTTTGGCAATTGGCTTGAACTGCCGTAACCGCCGGACTATAGCTGCAATTGCATCAGTTGCATAAGCAGATAACATTACCGGCTCTACGGTAGAATGAAAGATTATAGCCAGAATAAAAAGCCTGAAAAAAGGTACCCCCTCAGTCTTGTGGGGGGCAAGAGGTAGGGCGCGTTCGCCGAACGCGCCGCGGACGGCTCGGTGAGCCGTCCCTACCTTCACGCGACCACCTCATAACTGAGGCCTTACGAAAAAAGGATTTATCGGATTGAAGTTTATTCCCACACTTTATAAAGTGTGGGAATGGCGTTAACTAAGTCGGAAATTCTTCAGCCGACCCTATGGCGAACCTGCCGGGCTTTGGCAAGCAAAACCAGACTGCGGGTTCTTAGCGAATTATGCGCCCACCCTGACCAGCGCGTTACCGACATCGCGCGACGGCTGAAATTTTCTCTGCCGCTGGCCAGTCAATCGCTACGGGCGCTGAATGCCCGGGGGCTGCTTCTGGCCCGCCGGTCAGGTCCGTCGGTCTGCTATCGGCTTGGTGCCAACCGATCCATTCCGTATAGTGAATACTTGCTTCAGGCGGTTAGAAAGACCTTGGCCAACGATAAGAATGCTCTCAGGCATATCTTTCTGTATTCCACGGCTTTCACGCATCCGCGGCGCATCCTCATTATCAAAACCGTCAGGGAACGTTCCCTGCGACTGAAGGAAATTGCCTTCGAGACGAAAATTCCATCAAGCGCGCTTGATCGTCATTTAATTAAACTGATTGCCCGCGGTTTCCTTAAGCATGTAGATTATAGGTATAGCTGCTCGGTTCCCTGTCACGAGTTCGCGCGTGTTCTCCTGTTGCTCGTCAGACAGGTTTGAACGCTGGTTTTGCGGTATTCCCACACTTAATAAAGTGTGGGAATGAGCTCGATTGGCCAGCGCGTCAACCTATCCGACCGCAGGCCAAGGTTTGACACTGCGGCGATAACGGAATGACGTATATGGACGGCAAGATATGTTTATCTGCCAGTAGTGGATAAGCAAAATCAGCCCTCCCGGATGGCTAAGAATATAGACCGTCTAATCACCGATGAAAGATTTTTTTAATGATCCAGAACCATAACTCAAAGCGCACGGAACCACGGGCTCCGCTGTGCTTCTTTTTCCTATAGGTCAAAAAAGGGTATGTTCATCTTGGCCATTGACCAGTCTACGGCCACCGGCAGCTCTGCAGTGCTGGCTGACCAGCGTCTGATAGCCGCGCGGCATTGGCACGAAACGCGCACTGCCCGGCAGCAGATCTTTCCCTGCCTGAATGCCATCCTGCACGAAGCCAGGCTTGAGCCCTCCGCAATTGAGCTTTATGTGGCCGGAGTAGGGCCGGGCTCTTACAGCGGACTGCGCGTAGCTGTAGCTGCCATAACGGCCATGGCCCTTCCGGGCAAGACCGCAGTTTATGGTGTCACCAGCGCCGAAGCCATTGCCTGGCAAGTGGCTCAAGCTGAGAATGTAACCAAGGTGCGGATTGTGGGCGATGCCCGGGCCGAACGGTGGTGGACCCGCCTTTTCTTGCGCCAAGACGACCTCATGAGCCCGGCGGGTGAATGGGAATTGGTTGATCCCGGCGTATTTAAAGTTGGCGCGGCCGAAGTGGTGGCTACACCGGATTGGCCGCGCCTTGAAGCACGCTTGCCGGCAATGGTTCCAGCGTCAACCCGGCTGATTGCGCGCGCGGTGTTCCCTGAAGCCGAGACGCTCGCTCGGTTGGCAGCCGCCCGCCGGGCGCGGGGCATTGCCTCCGAACCCTTGATACCAATCTATCTGCATCCGGCGGTGCGCCGGCAAAAAGCGAGTGCTTAGCGATGATTATTGATCGGCGCCGGCGGTGTGCGAGACATATCATGACGAAATAGTTATGGCCGCGCGGCTACCCAAGCAACCCAAGCTCCGGTTGCCAGACTGAGCGTTATCCGCTATAGTTTTGGGCGATCGCTATTCGTCAAAGATTAATCGGAGAATTGCATGTATTTCGCTGTAGTTAAAGAAGTGTTGCCATTTTTCTTCGGGTCGCTGCTCGCAGGCGGCTTAGTAGGGTTTTGGGCACTTACGCTACGGCGCAAGCGACTGGCCGGCACCTTTTTTGTGCTGGGCCTGGTCCTGGCCGGCTACATGCTTTATTTCTTCCGCGACCCGGAGCGGGTGCCGCCGGCCGACCCGACGGCCATTGTAGCGGGCGCCGATGGACTGGTAATGAGCATTAAGGAACTGCGCGAAGACGAATTTCTCAAGACCGAAGCGGTGCGCATCAGCATTTTTCTGCGCCTCTATGATGTGCATGTCAACCGCGCACCCATCGCCGGCCAGATCACTTTTCTGGGATATTTCCCCGGCAAACGCTTCTTTACATTTCAGGAAAAGTCTTCCGAGCTCAATCAGCATAATTCCATCCTGATCGAAGGTCCGCAAACCCGCTGCCTGGTCAACCAGATTGTCGGGCCGGTGGCCCGCCGGGTGGTCTACTGGCTGACGATCAACCAGCAGGTTCAGAAGGGCGAGCGTATTGGCATGATGAAGTTCGGGTCGCGGCTGGACATGATCTTTCCCAAGGCCGACGTTGATGTCGTTGTTAAGCCGGGCGACCGGGTACAAGCCGGAGTGACCGTGGTGGCTATCGCCCGGCCCAAATGAGGATTGCAACTATGCCCACTTCCTGGCGGCAAATCATTCCCACGCTGTTCACCTTGGCCGCGATGCTCTGCGGTTTTTTCAGCATTCTGCTGGCTTTAGAAGGCGAGCCGCATTACTTGCTCGCGGCGCAGTTTATCATGCTGGCCATGATCCTCGACGGGTTGGATGGCAAGTTGGCTCGTTGGCTTAGGGGCACGAGCAGTTTTGGCGCGGAGTTGGATACCTATGTGGACCTGACCGCCTTCGGCCTGGCGCCGGCGATCCTCATCTACCAAGTGGCTCTGCAGCGGCATGACGACTGGCGGATCGCCATGACCGCCCTGGTAGTACTTTCCGGTGTAATCCGCTTGGCGCGTTTCAAAGTCAAAGATCCATTGCGCGGTGAGGGCGGTTATCGCGGGCTGCCCATTACGGTGAGCGCCGGCTGGGTAGCGCTCTTTGTCCTGCTCAGCGAAAGTCGCACTTTCGGCGATTATTTCCGTTTAGGACAGGGCCCGGTGGGCGTGATTTTTCTGATAGGCGTCCTGGTGCTGATTGTCCTGCAGGTATCGAACGTGCAATATCCCAAGCCAACCAAGGTAACCGCCATGCTTATTCTGGGAATTGTCTTGGTGGCTTTGCTGTTTGTGCGCGACCTGAATATCGCGCCCAAGGCCGCCCTGGCGATTATGGTGGCCGGACTCTTTTATCTGCTCCTTGGACCACTCTATATGCAGGTTTTGCGCGCGCGCGCGGCCAAGGCCGGCTCCGGCGGGCAGACTCGGCTTGATGAAATGGACTAACCTGAAGCCTCGCCTTTTTTGCAGGAAAGAATCTCAGTGAGCACTGTTGTTCGCACCCCAAGCCGCACAACCACGCAAGCAGAAGTGAAACGAGATCTCAGCCGTTTGCTGGACGAGCTTGAGCGGCACGTGGTTTGTTTGGGTGAAGAAGGCATCACCGAGGTTGCCGGCGCGCTGCCGGAAGAGAAGCAAAGCCCTCCGGCACCGGTAAAGGCAGAGACCAATGGCCGCGCCGAGCTGCAGGCTATTGCCTTGGCGGTGGCGGCCTGTAAAAAATGCCCGTTGCATGCCAAGCGTCACCAGGCGGTGCCTGGGCAGGGCAGCCCCAATCCCGATATTCTTTTTGTGGGCGAGGGGCCCGGTGAAGACGAAGACCGGCAGGGTTTGGCCTTCGTGGGCCGGGCCGGCCAACTCCTGACCCGGCTGATCCGGCGCATGGGTTATACCAGAGAGCAGGTTTTTATCGCTAACGTGGTAAAGTGCCGGCCGCCGGAAAACCGCAAGCCGATGCCGGACGAAATTGCCGAATGTTTTCCGTATCTCAAGGCGCAGATCGCCGCATTGCAGCCCAAAGTAATTGTGGCTTTAGGCGCGGTGGCCCTGGAAGCGCTGGTGGCGCCCGGCGTGCGCATCTCGCGCCTGCGGGGCCAGTGGCAAACCTTCGGCGAGATTCCGCTCATGCCCACTTACCATCCGGCCTATCTCTTGCGCAATCAGTCCGCCATGTGGGATGTCTGGCACGACATGCAACAGGTTCTTGAGCGCCTCGTCCGTTCCGCGCCGCCCAGCGCCAAACACCGCTGAGAAAATAGCCTCAGGCCAGCGCGAAGCGGTTGTTTTTGAAGATCAAGCGGGGTTCCTGGGACAGTTGCTGGCTCAGGTGGCGGCCAAGCAGGCGCAGTGGATTGGCGAAGCCAACTTTCCGCAATTCAACTTCCGTCAGCAGCTTGAGCGCTGCCAGATGATTCATGCAATCCAGCATGGTGGCGGATGAGCCGGCCAGATAGGGCGTATCCCTGAAAGCGATGCGGCCATTTGGCGCCAGCGTGACTTGCTGGCCATGGAAATCGTAGTCGCCTGGCGGCAGGCCGGCTAAATGGGTGGCGTCGCTCACCACAATGAATCGCGCCACATTCTTGCAGCGCAAGGCCACCTTGATGAAGTCGGCCGGCAGATGATGCCCATCGGTGATAAAAGTGGCGTGCAACTCATCGCAAGTCAGTTGCCACCAGAGCGGGTTCTGGTGGCGGTTAATCAGGATAGGCAGGCCATTGCCCAGATGGGTGCAGACTTCGGCGCCGTTCTCCACGGCCTCGGCCAGCAGATTATCCTCGGCATGGTGATGACCCAGCGCCACTATTATGCCGCTGCGCGACGCGTAGCGGATCAGCGCCTGGGCGCCGGGCACTTCCGGGGCGAGTGTCAGCAAAATAATTTGTCCTTCCGCCCATTCCTGGAAACGTTGAAAGGTAGCAACGTCCGGCTTGAGGATATAGTCGGGCGGATGCGCGCCGCGCGCGCCTTCAACCGGCGAAATGAACGGGCCTTCCATGTGAATGCCCATGAGATGTGGCTTGAGTTCCGGGTCATGCCGCGCCTGCGCCAGGGTTGCCAGGCTGTGTCTGATATTGTCCGGCACTCCGGTTACGACCGTGGGGCAATAGGCCACGGTGCCGGCCTTGAGGAGCTCCTGGGTAACGAAGCGGACTTGCTCAAGCGATAAATCCGGCGCTGAAAAATCAACGCCCTTAAACCCGTTAATTTGCAGGTCAATAAAGCCGATGTGTTTCATTTTGCGGCCGTCAGCCAGGACGGATTTTCGGGCAGTAACCGGTTAAATTGCTCAATCAACTTTTCTTCATACGCATCAGAGTAAGCGCCCGCGAGGAATTTCTGGAAATCCTCCTTAGCGAAGCATTCCCAGCAGGATTCTTCCTGGCCCGGGTTGATGGGAAAGAAACGAGCCTGCACGCCGCGGGCCGCGCTCAGGTCTCCAGGCGCGTCGCCGATCATCAGGATGCGCTCAGACGGGTATTTCCCCCGGGCCGCCATCTGGAGGTGTTCCTTCTTGGTCCCGAGTTCCTGGCCGGCAATGACCTTGACATAACTCATGAGGTCATGCTCCTGCCATTCCCGCACCAGCGCTTCCGTGGGAGTCTGCGAGACGCAAATGGCGTCAGCGTGCCGCTTGACCAGATCCAGGCTTTCGCGCACCCACTTGAAGGGCGGCACATTTTTCACCGTGCGCGCAATCGCGGCGTTGACCGCCTTGCTCCAGGCCAGAATCGAAGCTAACTCCTTATCGGCAGTTTCTCTTGCCAGTTTTTCCAGCTCGGGATTGCCCAGGGGCACGCCGGAATCAATGAACTTTTTCAAGGACGCAAACTGCGGCAGCTCAACGCCGCTGGCAATCACCTCGGGGCGCGAACGCAGAAGCTCAATGGTCAGGAGCAGACAGGGAAACCGGTTCTTGCCGCGGTGCTGGGAATAGAGGTTGACGAACTCAGCGGCCTCGCGCACGTATCGCTCGATTTTCTCCAGGCGCCAGTGGGCGATGATCAGCGAGTGGAAACATTTTTTCTGCTTGATTTCCATGGTGGGAAAAACGCAGCCGTCGGAGTCAATGCCCACGAAGGCATCGTGGGCGGGCCGCAAATTGATCAGGTCTTCCTTGTGAAATACCACGGGCGCACTCACGGCTGATCCTCCAGCCAAGCCGTGTGAAAGAATTCACCGCGCGCCCGGTCCACGCGCTCGTAAGTGTGCGCGCCAAAGTAATCGCGCTGGGCCTGGAGCAGATTAGCCGGCAAGCGCGCGGCACGGTAACTGTCATAATAGAAGAGGGCCGAGGCAAAGGCTTGGGCAGGGATACCAAAACGCGCCGCCGCACTGACCACCTTGCGCAGGCTGGCCTGGTTTTGCCTGAGAATGCGTTGAAAATAATGATCCAGCATCAGGTTAGCCAGCGCCGGGTTACGATCAAAGGCTTCTTTGATTTTGCCGAGGAAACGGGCCCGGATGATACAGCCATTGCGCCACATGAGCGCGATATTGCCGAAGGCCAGGTCCCAGTGATATTCCTTGGCAGCGGCCGCCATCAGGGCGTAGCCCTGGGCGTAGGAGCAAACCTTGGCGGCGTAGAGCGCCTTTTCCAGGGCTTTGATAAAGGCGGCGCGGTTGCCGTGGAAGCGGACCTTGGGTCCGGCAAGTTGCTGAGCAGCAGCGGCGCGCTCCTCATGCAAGGCCGAGATACAGCGGGCAAATACGGCCTCGGCAATGGTCGGCGCCGGAATGCCCAAATCCAGGGCAGCGACGCTGGTCCATTTGCCGGTGCCTTTCTGGCCGGCGGTGTCCAGAATCACATCTACCAGCGGTTTACCGGTTATGTCATCTTTGCGCTTTAGAATATCGGCCGTAATCTGGATCAGATAGGAATCCAAAGGGCCCTGGTTCCATTGCTGGTAGACTTTGTGCATCTCCTCGGCGCCGAGCTCTAAAAGCACACGCAAGATGTTATAGGCCTCGCCAATCAACTGCATGTCGCCGTATTCAATACCGTTGTGGACCATCTTGACGAAATGGCCGGCGCCGTCGTTGCCCACCCACTCGCAGCAGGGCGCGCCATCATCAACCTTGGCGGCTATTTTTTGAAAGATATCTTTGACCGCGCTCCAGGCTTGGGGCGAGCCGCCGGGCATGATGCTGGGACCTTTGAGCGCGCCTTCTTCGCCGCCGGAAACG
This sequence comes from Lentisphaerota bacterium, assembly GCA_016188985.1. Taxonomy (GTDB): domain Bacteria; phylum Verrucomicrobiota; class Kiritimatiellia; order JAAZAB01; family JAAZAB01; genus VSJD01. The sequence goes on from JACPGM010000118.1 coordinate 11,461, forward strand.
CCGGTGCCGATAAACAAGAAGCCCTGGCTTTCCAGGTAGCGAGTGCGGCGAATCGTATCCTGGAAATGCGAGTTGCCGCCATCAATGAGAATGTCGCCTTTTTCCAGCAAGGGCCGAAGCTGCTCAATGAGATCGTCTACGGCTTGGCCGGCTTTAACCATCAGCATGATGCGCCGCGGCTTCTGGAGCGCTGTGACCAATTCGCTGAGGCTGCGCGCACCAATGATTTTTTTCTCCTTAGCGCGGCCCTGGATGAAATCATCCACTTTTGCCACCGTGCGGTTGAAAACCGCCACGCTGAATCCGTTGCGCTCCATATTGAGCACAAGGTTTTCGCCCATAACCGCCAGCCCGATGAGCCCAATGTCCGCTTTCGTCACGCTGTTTCTCCCTGTTTGCAAAGAGTTGTGCGGCCAAGTGGAAAGGCATTCTATTTCAATCCGGCCGGCGGTCAATTAAAATGAGTTCGGCAAAGACATGCAAAGTTGACAGGGGTAAGCAAGCTGGTAAATTAGCGGCAGGACAGTTTGCTATTGATTGGTGAGATAGGCCGTCCAGCCCCGTAGAGAATATGATTGCTTGCTGATTTATTGCGGAGGTTCGATTGCCACGCCCGCAAAGCGTAATTGGATGGTAACAATGCCTGACCGAGAAAAAACAACGCCGCCAAAGGTACCGCGGCCGGTAGAAGAGCTCCACCGGACAATTTTCCGTGAGTTTGTTGATGGATTCGCGGTTTCCGATAGGCAAGGTCATTTCCTGGAAGTTAACAAGACCTTTTGCCGCATGCTCGGCTACAGCCGCCGGGAATTACTGACAATGTGCGTGGCGGATATCGAAGCAATCGAGCGGCCGCGAGATGTTGCTCAACACGTCGAACGGCTTAAGGCCGCGGGCCGCGACTATTTTGAAACCAGGCAGCGGCGCAAGGATGGCGCGATTATTGATGTCGGGGTTTCGATTATTTATTTGGCCGGTGACGGGCGATTTGCCGCCGTCGTGCGCGACATCAGCCAACGCAAGCGCCTGGAGAACGAATTGCGTCTACGCGGGGAAATCATTGATAATGCCGCCGAAGGCGTTGTGATGGTAAAAGCCCGCGACGGAACAATTGTCTATACCAACTTGAAATTTGAAAAGATGTTTGGCAATAGGCCCGGTGAACTGATCGGAAAACCAATCAATATCGTCAATGCCCCTTCCGCTAAGAGTTCCGCAGAAACAGCGCGGGAAATTATGGGAATTTTGAGGGCAACCGGCGAGTGGCGCGGCGAAATTCTGAATGTTAAAAAAGATGGCACCCGTTTTTGGTGTTATGCCAGTGTATCAACCTTTGAACACTCGACCTACGGCATCGTCTGGATAGGCATTCATCAAGATATCAGCGAACGCAAAAAGGCCGAGGAAGTCATTAAGGAGGCTAATTTGCGCCTGAAAGAAAAGACTAAGGCGCTTGAAGGTTCCAACAAAGAATTAAAGTTCACGCAAAAAATTCTAGAACAAAGCAATCGCCAGTTGGCCAGTGCTCTCGCCGAAGTAAAACGCGCTCAACAGCAGTTGCTTGAGCAGGAACGTCTTACCGCTGTCGGCCAACTGGCCCGTGGCATTGCCCACGACTTCAATAATGCCTTAATGCCGATCGTAGGATGCACCAGCCTCTTGTTGAGCAATCCCCAAACGCTGAATGACAAAAAAGAGACGCTCCAGTTGCTGAAAACCGTGGAAACTGCTGCCCGGAACGCAACGGCTACGGTCCGGCGGATGCAGGAGTTTTGCCGGCCATCCAGCAAGATTGAACACAAGCCCATAGATTTCAGGAAGCTGATCACGGAGGCTGTGACGATGACCATGCCCAAATGGAAGGAAGAAATGCAGGCCCAGGGTGTCCCGGTAAAAATCATGACGAAAGTCCAACATATTCCCGCGGTGACCGGCAACCAGGCGCAACTCAATGAAGTACTTACCAATTTGATCCTGAACGCCATAGACGCCATGCCCCGCGGCGGCACCATAAAAATTATCGCTCGTCCGCATAGTTCCGGAAAATGGATGGAGCTGCAAGTCAGCGACACCGGCATTGGCATGGCCGCGGACATCCGGCGGCAATGTATGGACCCATTTTTCACAACTAAAGGCGGCAACCGGTCTGGTTTGGGTCTGGCCATCGTGCGTGGTCTTATTCGGCAACATAAAGGCATTATCGAAATCCGGAGCGCGCCGGGCAAAGGCACGGCTGTGACCATGCGCTTGCCGCTGGCCAAGCCGGGTTGAACGAGCAAGGGGACAACCAATGACAGCTCCATCACGGCCGCGCAAGCCAATGCGTATTCTGGTTATTGACGACGACCCCTGTGTTTGCGAAGTCGTGGCAAGATATTTGCAGGCCGATCGGCATAGTGTTGTTCTGGCGGCAAACGGAAAGGAAGGACTCAAGAAGTTTTGCAAGGGCGGTTTTGATCTTGTAATAACCGATCGGGCTATGCCGACCGTAAGCGGCGATCAGGTAGCCGCGGAAATAAAACGACTAAGCCCGGCAACACCGGTGATATTGCTGACGGGATTTGGCGAGATCATGGAGTTTGCCGATTGCTTGCCGCCCGTTGTTGACCTGATCGTAAGCAAGCCGCTGACTCTGGATGAGTTCCGCAATACTATCGGCCGGTTGATGCGGCGAGTAGCAAAGCGGAATGCGAAAAGAAACAGGAAAAAAGCCTGATTATAATCGGACTTGTCAAGGCCGGCGTTTTTCTGATAGAGTTTCCTTTTTTTCGTGAGGAGATTTTATAAATGGCGGTAATGATTATTGGCAGACGTTTGCTGGGGCTGATGGTGGTGCTCCTGCTGGGGGTCAACCTGGTGGTAGGCGCCAAGCTGGCGGTGCGCGCCGAGCGCACCAACGACACCGACGATGTGGCCTTTGAAAAAATGCAGTTGCTGACGGAAGTAATGATGCTCATCCGCCAGAATTACGTGGACGAAGACAAAACGCGCTACCAGGACCTGTTGCACGGCGCTTTGCGCGGCATGCTGCAATCGCTGGACCCCCACAGCCAGTTTATGGAAGCGGAAATGTTCGCCGATATGAAAGACGACACCGCCGGCGAATTCGGCGGCTTGGGCATAATCATCGGCATGCGCGACGGCGTCCTGACCGTGATTGCGCCCATGGAAGACACGCCCGCCTTCCGGGCCGGCATCATGCACGGCGACAAGATCATGGCCATTGACGGCACCTCCACCGAGAATATTTCCTTGCAGGAGGCCGTGCGCAAGATGCGCGGCGAGCCTGGCACGAGAGTTAAAATCAAAATCCTGCGCATCAAGCCCCAAGAAGTTAAAGAATTAGAAATCACGCGCGCGATCATCAAGGTGTCCAGCATCAAGGGCGCCGCCATCTTGGAAGACAATATCGGCTATGTCCGCATTGTCCAGTTCAACGAGCCAACCGCTGAGGCTTTGCAGAAGGCTCTGGACGAATTGCTGCAAAAAGGCATGAACGCCCTGATCGTGGACTTGCGCAACAACCCCGGTGGTTTGCTCAGTTCCGCCGTGGAAGTCAGTCAGAAATTCCTGAATCGCGGCGCGATGGTTGTGTCCACCAGAGGCCGTCCCGGCGGCGGCCTGCAATCGAACTATGAAGCCCGGGGCAAAGTCCACTATCTCAATTTCCCGATCGTGGTGCTGATCAACGGCGGCAGCGCCAGCGCTTCGGAGATTGTCGCGGGCGCTTTACAGGATCATCATCGGGCCATTTTGATTGGCGAAAAAACTTTCGGCAAGGGCTCGGTCCAGAGCGTCCAGCCGCTGGAAGATGGCTCGGCCATCCGCCTGACCACGGCCAAGTATTACACTCCCAGCGGTCGGACAATCCACGACAAGGGCATTGAACCGGATGTGGTCATCCCTATCCCGGCCGAGCAATGGCAGAAAATCCTGGTCAAACGTTCGCGGGAAGAGTTGGGCAATGTGGAGCCGGAAGACGCCAAACTCGACCTTGAGCACGTTACCGACACGCAGTTGGAGCGCGCCATTGATGTGCTTAAAGGCATCCGCCTTTTCCAATCCCACGCTGCGCGGCCCCGGGAATATGCCCGGCAGCCCTGATTGCCTGCACGGCCAGCCGGGCGCATCGGTTCACTTGGATTGCGCGCGCGATCTGTTGCGGCTATGAACGTCTTGGGTATCGAAACCTCCTGTGATGAAACGGCCGCCGCAGTGGTCGGCGATGGAGGAATCGTTCGGTCCAACATCGTATTCAGCCAGGTAGCTTTGCATCGGCCGCACGGCGGCGTCGTTCCAGAAATTGCTTCGCGTAATCACCTTGAGCACTTGCCCCGGACTATTGAGCGCTCTCTCACGCAATCCGGCTTAGAATGGTCGCAGATTCAGGCCGTGGCCGTCACTTATGGCCCAGGCTTGGCCAGTTCCCTGCTGGTGGGACTCTCCGCGGCCAAGGCGCTGGCCCTGCAGTTGAAAATTCCGTTAATTGGCATCAATCACCTGGAAGCCCATCTGTATTCGGTCTTTCTCACGCCAGGGGCGCCACGCTATGAAACCGTTTGCCCGTTCCTGGCGCTTATTGTTTCCGGAGGCCATACCTGCCTGGTGCGGGTAACAGCGCCCGGACATTACCGGCGGCTGGGCCAGACCATTGACGACGCAGCCGGGGAGGCTTTTGACAAAGGCGCCAAACTGCTGGGCTTGGAGTACCCCGGCGGCCCGGCCATAGACCGCCTCGGCGCCTTGGGGTCTGCCAGCTGCATTGCTTTTCCACGCACGCGCGTATCGTCGGCGGCTTTCACGGGCGGCTTAAGTCCGTCGCTCTGCTTCAGCTTCAGCGGTTTAAAAACAGCGCTGCTGTATTATCTGCGGGAAAACCCCGCGGCAATGCATGAACCGCTCCTCAAGGATGTGGCCGCCAGCTTTCAGGAGGCGATCATAACGGCGCTGGTAAGCGGCGTTGAACGCGCGCTGCAACGCGAGCGTGTTCAAACGCTGGTTGCGGCCGGCGGTGTGGTTTTGAATAGTCGTTTGCGCGTCAAACTGCTTGAGCTGGCGGCCGGGCTCGAGGTCCGTATTCTGTTGCCAGCGAGGGAGCATTGCGCGGATAACGCCGCGATGGTAGCGGGATTGGCGGGTAACGGACAGGGCCTTACCGGTGAAGAAGCGTGGGCTTTGGATGCCAGCCCCAATCTTGAGCTGGGAGCAACAAATTGAACAGAGCGATGAAAGAATCTCCCGAACTTGCGGTTGTTATTCCGACCATTGGCCGACCGATTTTAATTCAAACACTGCAATCATTGATCGGCGCCGATGATTTTGAGCGGCTGGAGATCATTGTCGTCGGGCAACTTGCCGATGCCGGTGTGCTGGCCGCGGTCAAGGGGTTGTGCGCCGAACATAAAAACATCCGGCATCTGGATGTTGCCTTTGCCCAGGGTGATTCCAGCCGGAAAAAGAATGCCGGTTGGCAGGCCGCCAAGTCCGACCTGGTGGCGTTCATTGATGACGATGTGGTGGTCGCGCGCGATTGGCCGGAGAATATCCGCAGTGCCTTTCAGCAAGCCGCGGTGGGCCTGGCCAGCGGGCCGGCCTTGGTTCCCGATGAGCTTCCCTTAATGGCCCGCTTGGCGGGCAGTGCCCTGGCTTCCAAAGCGGCCGGTTACGTGGCCCAGCGCTACTTGGCCGGCGATGCGCGACCGCGGGAGATTCGCTGGTCGGGCCTGATTGGCTGCAATATGGCCTACCGCCGGGAGGTCCTGGAGCGCCTGGGCGGCTTCGATCCCCATTTCTGGCCGGGCGAGGAAATGATCGCGGCCTTCCGCGCAACGCGCTTGGGCCATAAACTTGTCTTTCAGCCGGGGGCGATTTTATATCATTACCCGCGGGGAAGCTTCACGCGCTTCTGCCGGCAGATTTTCACTTATGGCGCTACGCGCATCCGCTTAATGCGCGCCGGCGTGGATTTTGAACCGACCACCATTATTCCGGCCATTGGCTTGCTGGGGCTCTTGGCGCTGGGAATCGTTGCGCTGTTCTCAAGCTGGGGCGGCTATCTGTTGCTCATCTCCGCAGTTCATTATGCCGTAGCCGATCTTTTCTTCACACTGGCCAAGTATCGCGCCACGCGCCGAAGCGTGGATCTCCTGATCTTTTTTATTATCCCCATTATGCACGCCTGCTATGGCCTAGCCGAGTGGGTGGAACTTCTCCGCCCCGGCCGCGATTTCAGTGAAGCCAAGCATGAACAGTAGAGAGCGGTGTATAGCGGCCATCAAGGGCGAGCCGGTTGATAGAGCGCCGGTCTTTCCCTTACTTATGTTTTTTGCCCAGAAGCGGCTGGGCACTACCTATCGTCAGTTTGCCACCAACGGCCGGGCAATGGCGGAAGCGCAGTTGAATATGCGCGCCAAGTTTCCCCTGGATGCCATCACGGCTTGTTCCGATGCTTTCCGCATTGCTGCCGATCTGGGCGCCGATATGGTCTATCCCGATGACAAACCGCCGTTTGCGGCGCGGCCGCTGGTCCGAACAAGGGCTGATTTGAGAAAACTCGGCAAGCCCGACCCGCTCAGCAATGGTTCGCGCATGGCCGATCGGGTCTTTGGCGCGAGGGCCATGGTTAATGCGGCGGGCGCAGAATGCTTAGTGGTTGGCTGGGTTGATATGCCATTTGCGGAAGCCTGCTCACTATGCGGCGTCGCTGATTTCATGCTGATGCTCGTTGATGATCCGGCGCTGGCCCACGCAATTCTTCGCTTTCTCAGCACGATTGTCGTTGATTTCAGCCTGGCCCAGCTCCAGGCCGGGGTGCCGATGATCGGGGCAGGCGATGCGGCGGCCTCGCTGGTTTCACCCGACCATTACCGCGAATTCGCTCTGCCGTATGAGCAAATGGTCGTTGAGGGCATCCACGCGACGGGAGGCCTGGTCAAGCTTCACATCTGCGGCAACACCACCCATCTACTCAACGAGATTACCCGTTCCGGCGCCGACTTGTTTAACGTTGATCACCTTGTTGATTTTAAGAGGGCCTGCGGCTTATACGGCCGGCAGAATCTCTGCTTCAAGGGAAATCTCAACCCGGTAGCCGACCTGATGCAAGCAACCCCTGACGAATGCAGGTAAAAGTGTCTTGACCGTCTACAGGCGGCAAGCGGATTGCGCTATATGCTCAGCCCTGGATGTGAAGTGCCAGGCGAAACGTCCGACGAAGTCTTTCAGGCTTTTTGTGAAAGCCCACAAACATTTAGGCCATAGTCTCAACAGGGCGGAGTTTCGAAAGTCCGCCCAAATGCGTTGGTAGTAGGACTAAGGCGGGCTATGCCCGCAACCCAAGAAAGTCAACCACTGATGGACACTGATGAACATAGATAAAAAAGGGGATGCTTCCTGCCAGTATTCGTGTCTATCCGTGTTCATCCGTGGTAAAAAAAATCTTTGCTTAGTTTATTGTTTTTTATAGCGGTTCCTGAAATATCAGGGACTAAAAAGTTCCGAGCCGATTTAACCGTGATTTTTACGCGTTATCTGAAGATATCGTTCCATTAGCATCCCATAGAAAATGAAAAAGCTGGAATGATCCAACCGTCATGAAATAATGACGGCAAAGGATGAAAGGAGGGATCATTCCAGCGATGAAAAAATACACGATGTTTAAGCAGGTTTGCAATCTTATTCCGCC
>JACPGM010000113.1 GCA_016188985.1 Lentisphaerota bacterium
CATGCGAAATTTTCAGTTCCCGGGCTAATTTCGATACGGCCGTTGTTTGGTCCGGTTCCCGGGCCAGCTCGCACAGCGCTGTAATGGCATAATCCGTGTTCTTGGTAATCAGTTTCATGGGCCTTCTGGTTGTTTAAGACCCTATGAAACCAGATTGGTGTCATTATGTCAACAAGAAAAATATTCCTGGTAATGGGTCAGTTATGAGGTGGTCGCGTAAGGGTAGGGACGGCTCGCCGAGCCATCCGCGGCCTGCCTGCCGAAGCCGCTTCGGCGCAGGCAGGCGCGTTCGGGCCTACTCCGCCGTAGTAAGCCTACTGGCTACGAAGGCTGGACGAACGCGCCCTACCTATTGTCCACCTCGATACTGAGGGGCTTGTTACATCTCCTGCCTGATTTTCCTGCCTGATTTTTCTTTACCCTTCGTCGCAGGCCCTGTATATTTTCTTTGACATTTGGGATGGCCATGCTTCTAAAGCCCTACAGGATTATTCTCGGTGCGCTGGTATTGTTCGCGCTTGGCCCGGCCCCGACCTCTTGGAGAGTCGGGGAGGCAGGCGCGGCCACGGTCACCTGGCTGACGCCCTCCGGGACCAATTACTGGGACGTGGCCACGAACTGGGTCGGCGATGCGGTGCCGACCAACGGCGATGACGTGGTCATTGCCACTAACAACATTGGCGTCCTGCTGACTAATAGCACGCCGGAGCTCAGTTCGCTCCTCATCAGCAACAAGGCCACGCTGATCTTCTCCAACTGGAACACAACCTTGACCGCGAGCAACGTGACCGTCGCCACCAGCGCTGTTTTGACCTGTGTCGGCTCGTTTGGCAACAGTGATATGTCCAACAACGTGTATATCGTATGCACAAATCTATTCATCAACTCTGGCGGTAAGATTGACGTGGATGGTGCGGGCTACAAGGGCGGAGTGGCTTATGATGCGGGACATGGCCCCGGTGGCGGCTTGGCTACCGACACCAGATCCGGCCCAGGCGCAAGCCACGGCGGGTTTGGCGGATCATCAGCGTATGATTACGGCCCAGTCCCATACGGGTCTGTGACCAACCCGTTCTATGCAGGCAGCGGCGGCGCCGGCGGCCAAGACGGACCCGGGACGAACGGAGGCGGTGCGATCCGGATTGAAGCCACAGACCTGGTGACGGTCAACGGAACGATCAGCGCAAACGGCAAGAATACTGCATTCCGTGGAGGCGGCGGCTCGGGAGGCAGCATCTATATTGCTTGCGCGCGGTTGGCGGCGACAAACGGGGGCATTCGCGCGATCGGAGGGAATCTCAGCACCTCCGGGGGAGGCGGCGCCGGCGGCCGGATTGCCATTCATTTCAATCCGGCCGCCCAGCAGAGCGTACCCAAGCCGATACTCAGCCTGTTGGCCGCTCCGAGTTCAAGCGGGTCTCTTCTCCAGCGTGGCGACATTGGCACACTGTACATGACCGATGGGTCTCTGCTGCCGGAGACGTTCACGAGCATCACCGGGCAGGTGTATCTCGGATCATCGTGGATGCCTGGCTCATTTACCCTCAGCAATTGCTGGGTGCGATTCCCTGATGACGCTTTTGAGCTACGTGTGACCAATAACGTCACCGTCATTGGTAGTTCGGCCAGACTCGATCTCGGCGGAAACAAATACCTGCGCACAAGCCCGACAGTCTTCTACAGCACGAATATCGGACCCAGACTTTACGTCGGTGGCAATCTGATCCTCACCAATAGCGGCGCGATGTATGTATTCTGCGGTATGACCAATGTGGTCAACACGGAGACGGGCGCGCTGGTAAACGTGACCGGCAACATGTATGTCGGGACCGGTTCCTGGGTCTACCTTCAGTCTCATGTCGCAAACGGCGGATCCGCGCGCTTCCTCATGGACTCGCTGGTGATTATCGCAAACGCGGGGTTTAATGCGGATGCCCGAGGTTTTGCCGGGGGCAACTTGCCAGGCATTGCGAGTTATATCGGATTGGGGCCTGGAAGAGGTTATGGGGAGTACCGGTTCATGGGCACTGGAGGCGGATATGGGGGGAGCGGCGGGCGATCGAGCGACGGCAACCCCCCGGGCGGTTATAGTGGCACGTATGGGTCATCCAACGCGCCCGTGGACGCCGGCAGCGGGGGTGGCGGCCGTGACGTTGGCTTGGGCGGATGTGGCGGCGGACTGATCTCGATCCGGGCAACCAACAGCATCAGTCACAACGGCACCATCACGGCCAACGGACAGACTCCATCCGGTTATGGTAGTACATGGGGCGGCGGAGGATCCGGCGGCGGCATATACCTGTATGCGCGCTCATTTTTGAGCACAAACGCCAGCGCCATTATTCGCGCCAACGGCGGCAACGCTGACTCGGCAACGTACGGGGGCGGCGGCGGGGGCGGCCGAATCGCCATCTGGCGGATGTACGACAGGTCGGGGGGGATCACCCCTACAGTGACGGCCGGCATGGGATATTCCAACGGTGTTTCCGGCACAATCTTCTGGGGCCAGATTCCGCTTCCCGGCACGATTTTTTCATTCAAATGAGCCAATTGTAAAAGTCGTCTCCTGCCACCCCGCCTGCAGCGCTATGCGCAGCATTGCGGGCAGGCTTGTGTGGCAGGAACAAAAGATTTGGCTAAAAGCGCAATATGTTAGCCGACAATATCTTGTAGCTTTTTAGCCAAATCTTTCTCTCCGACGGGACAAGCCCGTCGGTGGAGTTTTGCAATTAACTCATATCGCAAGAACAAGGATTTTCGGCATGAGAACGCTACCGTTTAACGTGTTTTTTTTGCTATCGCTCGCGTTTACTGGATCTGCGCCGGCAGCCACGGTTACGTGGCTGACGCCCGGTCCCAGCACCAATGACTGGTCGGTGGCAACCAACTGGAGCGGCGGCAATGCCCCGACCAACGGCGATGATGTGATCATCACCAATCTCAATATCGGTGTGCGCCTGACCAATGCCACACCCTCCCTTGCTTCCATCCTGCTCAGCAATAAATGCACGCTGATCTTCTCCAACTGGGACACGAGCCTGACGGCAACGAAC
>JACPGM010000112.1 GCA_016188985.1 Lentisphaerota bacterium
CGTCATGCCTGAGGCAGATCCGCCTCTGGCGGAAAATACGCGAAATTGAATGCAATTTCTATTCCCATTTTCGCGCCTTTGGCGTTTTTCGTAGTTTCATTTCTTGTCTGAGCAGTCACAGGCTAATAAAGAAAAGGGTACTTCATGATTCCAGACCTGCAGTTCAGCTTATTGTGCGATGATGTCCGCCAGGAGAAGAACGGTAAATTCATCCTGATTGGATTGTTTGACGTCATTACCGCCAAACAATTTCCCCTGGCCTTTCCGCGCATGTGCGTGGTGTCGCGCTGGTGCGGGGGCGAAGGAACTTTTCAGCAGGTAACCCGCTTGCTGCAGCCGGACCAAACCACCGTGCTGGCGCACGGACAGACGATTCCCGTGCGGCTGCAGAACGTGGAAGCAACCGCGACCAATATCGAGGTTTTCATCAACACCCAGTTCAAAGAGCCGGGCACGTGCTGGGTCGAGATTCTGCTGGAGGGCGATTTGAAATTGCGTTATCCCCTGCGGATTGTCCAGCTTGAGGCGGCCCAACCCCAAGCGAGTTGAATCTACCATGCAAGCAATCGTCGCGCTCGCGGAGTGTCCGGATTATCGTCCCGCCACCGTGCAGGCGGCCGTGGCCGAGTTGCTGGCCTCACTGGGCGGATTGCCTGATCTGGGGCAGAGAGGCCAAACGGTTTTGCTCAAGCCGAATTTATTGACCGACCGCGCCCCGGAGCAGGCCGTTACCACGCATCCGGAAATAGTGCGCGCCCTCATCCGCATGGTTAAAGCCCGGGGCGGTTGTCCAACCGTGGCCGACAGTCCCACCAGCGCGATTCAGACCGAGCGGGTCTGGGAAAAAACCGGATTCAAGGCGATGTGCGCCGAGGAAGGCGTCCCACTCGTCAACTTGGAAAAATCCGGGTCGGTTCAGTTTGACCGCGAGGGCATCAGCTACAGCGTGGCCAAGCCCGTGCTGGAAGCGGCGCTGGTGATCAATGTGCCTAAGTTCAAAACCCACATACTGACCACGGTAACCAACGCGGTGAAAAACATTCTGGGCACGGTGCCGGGATTTCAAAAGACCATGTTGCACAAGCATTTTCCCTCGCCTGTTCAGTTCAGCGCGTTCCTGGCCACGCTTTATGCCTTGGTCAAGCCGGGCCTGACCATCTGCGACGCCGTGGTGGCCATGGAAGGCGATGGACCCTCCGGCGGCGAGCCGCGCTCCCTGGGTTTTCTGGCCGGCGCGACTGATGGCGTGGCTCTCGATGCCGCGCTCTGCCGGCTATTGGGTATTCCGCTTGAAGAAGTTCCGTATCTGGGGATGCTGCAACGCGCCGGCATCGGTCCGGCCGATTGGAATCAGATTAAGATCGTCGGCAACGTAGCCTTGCCGCTGCCGGGCCCGTCACTCCGTCTGCCCCGCGCGCGCGGGCTGGTGAAGTTTATACCGTCCTGGCTGGTGCAACTATTGGCGGGCTATGTTTGGATCCGGCCGTCATTTTCCACGCGCTGCGTGCAATGCGGCTTGTGCGTCAAATCCTGTCCGGTCCAGGCCCTGAGTTTGCCCAAAGGAGCCAAAGTGCCGGTTTTGAATCCGGCGGTTTGCGTCGGTTGCTGCTGCTGTCACGAGGTCTGCCCCGAACTGGCCGTAACGATGACCCAGAGTTTTCTGTTGAACCTGCGCAGCCGGGGGAAGTTGCCGGCGTGAGTCATTCCCCTAAGTGCTCAGATTCATAAATATTATGACGAATGATTGTGTCCATTTTTGCGTCGGGCCAGGCGGCGAAAGCGGAGGCGTACCTGAAAGGTCCGTGCCGCTTTCGCCAACGCCGCCCGGCCCAAAAATGGGCCCAACCCGCTTGGGCGCAACCTCTTTTGCCGTTGCGCCGCGTTCCACGCGCAGGGCAATACCTTTCAGGTATTCCACCTGCGCGTGCGCCTTGCGCAATCGGCAAAATAGGTTGCGTCATTGCCATAATATTTATGAAACTGAGCACTAAGCATGTTCTGGAATATCTCGCCGTGCGCGCGGCCGCCGGCTTGATTCAGCGCCTGAGCTACCGCGCGGCCCTGGCCTTGGCGTGGGGAATCGCCTGGTTCATTTTTTATGTCTTGCGCTATCGCGTGGAGCTGGCCACCGGCCGGATCCAGGAAGTTTTTGGAACCCGATTTTCGGCGCGCGCGGCGCGGCGCATTGCTTGGGCCGCTTGGCGTAATTTCTGTTTTACCGTGGTCGAAATGGCGCGTATTCCGGTAAGCTCGCCGGAGTGGATTCGTTCCGTCGTGGATACCGACAATTCAATCAGTAAAATCCTGGCGCATACCCAGAGCGGGCGCGGCGCCATTGTGGCCGTGGCCCACATGGGCTCGTGGGAAATGGCGGCGCTGACCAGTTTGGCGCATGGACTGCACATCTTCAGCCTGGCGGCCAACCAGAAAAATCCGCTGGTAAACGACTTTATGAACAGGATGCGCCGCGGCACGGGGTTTGACACGCTCCCGCGCAGCGCGGGCGTGCTCAAAAGCATCGTTGGCCGAATCCGCGCCGGCCAGGTCATGGCGATCCTGCCGGACGTGCGCGGGCGTTCCCCCGGCCTTGCCATCCAATTCCTGGGTAGAACCGCCAATATTGCCGGCGGGATGGGGCTGGTTGCGCGCATGACCGGCGCGCCCGTTTTCCCCTGCGTGATTACCCGGCAAGGCTGGCGGCGCCATCGCTACCGGGTCATGGACCCGATCTGGCCGGACGAAACCCTGGAAAAGAAAAAGGACTGGCGGCGGATTACCCAGGCCGTGTTCGATATTTTCGACCAGGCTATCCGCGCGCAGCCGGAGCAGTGGTTCTGGTTTAATAAACGCTGGATTCTTGATCCGCTGGAGCCAGCGGAGGATAAAGTCCCGGAAGTGAATGAACAGATTGGTGAAAGTTAACCAAACATATTTGAAACTTTGGTAGGGCGCTCTCGTCCAGCCTTCGCAGCCAGGAGGCTTTGCTACGGCGGAGTAGGCCCGAGAGCGCCGCGGACGGCTCGGCGAGCCGTCCCTACCGCGGAGCGACCAGGCCGCCCAACAGTAAAAATGTTCAACACGAATTCTCCACCTTAGGCGGATCCGCCAAGGCGGAAACATATTTCAGAAAGAAGGGACTGATATGCCCACGAAATCAAAATCTCTGCGCCGAACGCTCTCCAGCCTGATTCGGCAAGTCTGGACGGAAAATATGCGTCTGAAAGCAGCCGGACTGGTGACCATGACCTGGGGCAACGTCAGCGGGATTGATCGCCGGCGCGGGATTGTGGTGATCAAACCCAGCGGCATGCCCTATGCCGGTTTGCGGAGCGCCGACATGGTCTTGACCGATCTGGCGGGCCGCCGGAGAGCATCGGGGCGCAACCCTTCCACGGATTTGCCGACCCATCTGGTGCTGTATTCCGAATTTCCTGAAATTGGCGGCGTGGTCCACACTCATTCCACTTATGCCACGGCCTTTGCCCAGGCTTGCCGGAGCTTGCCCTGCCTGGGCACGACCCATGCCGACTATGCCTATGGCGAAGTGCCCGTCACGGATGTTATGCCGCCGGAGACCATTCGCGAAGATTACGAAGTCAATACCGGCTGGATGATTGTCCGCAAGTTTCGGCGCCTCAAGCTTAAGCCGCTGGAATGCCCGTTCGTTTTTGTCGCCAACCATGCGCCGTATGCCTGGGGCCCGACGCCAGAGGCCGCCGTGGAAAACGCCATCGTGCTGGAGACTATCTGCAAGATGGCGCTGCTAACCTTTTTACTCGATGCGCCGCGGTCCGGTGCGGGCCGCCTGCGTCAGGGAATTTCCAAGGCGCTGCTGGATAAACATTACTTGCGGAAACACGGCCGCGCCGCCTATTACGGACAGAAAAAAACAGGAGAACCCCATTATGGCAACCTATAGCCTCGGCATTGATTACGGCACGAATTCGGTCCGGGCCCTGGTGGTCAATACCGCCAACGGCGCCGAAGTGGGCGAGGCCGTCGTCCATTATCCCAGCGGCGCCGACGGCATTCTGCTCGCCTCGCACGATCACAACTTGGCGCGGCAATCACCGGAAGATTACCTGAAATGTCTTGCGCAGGTCGTCCAAGCGGCTTTGCGCCAGGCGCGCGCTCAAGCGGGCGTCCGCGCTCGCGACGTCATCGGGATTGGCGTGGATACCACCGGCTCAACACCGATTCCGGTGGATGAGCGGAACCAGCCGATGTGCCGGCAGAGGCAATTCAGGAAAAACCTGAACGCCTATGCCTGGCTGTGGAAAGATCACACGGCCTTTGAGGAAGCCGCGCGCATCACGGCGCTGGCCAAAAAAATGCGCCCGCATTTCCTGCGCAAGTGCGGCGGGGTGTATTCCTCGGAATGGTATTGGGCCAAACTGTGGCATTGCTTGAAGGTCGCTCCCGACTTGTTCGCCGCCACGCAGGCCTGGCTTGAACTGGAGGACTACATTCCGGCCGTGCTCTGTGGCGTAAAGACCCCCGCGGAAGTGGTGCGCGGCGTGTGCGCCGCCGGACATAAAGCCATGTATAACCGCCGCTGGGGCGGCTATCCGGATACCGCGTTCCTCGCGAAACTTGATCCGCGCCTGGCCCGTCTGCGGCAACGCATGAACACCAAGGCCTTGGCCATTGATCACAAGGCCGGCCGCTTAAGCCCGGAGTGGGCCGCGGCTTTGGGCCTGCCGGATGGATTGAGCGTGGCCGTGGGGGCCTTCGACGCGCATCTGGGCGCCGTGGGCGCGGGAGTTAAACCCGGCACGCTGGTGAAAATTATCGGCACCTCCACCTGCGATATCATGGTGGCCAGAAACACCGGGGCGGTCCCGGATATACCCGGCGTCTGCGGCATCGTGGAAGGCTCGGTCCTGCCCGGCTATGTCGGCATCGAGGCCGGCCAGTCCGCGGTCGGCGACATCTTCCGCTGGTTTGTCACGAACGTTTGCCAGGGGCACGACGCCTTGCAGGTCAAGCTCACCGCCGAGGCGCGCCGGCTGCGGCCCGGCGCGAGCGGTCTGCTGGCGTTAGACTGGAACAACGGCAACCGCACCATTCTTGTTGACCCGCAGTTAACCGGTTTGATGGTCGGCCAGACCTTGCACACGACCCGCGCCGAGATTTACCGCGCTTTGCTTGAGGCCACGGCCTTCGGCGCGCTGACCATCATCAACCGGATTGAGGAATACGGCGTCCGCATCAAGCGCGTGGTCTGCTGCGGCGGGATCGCCGAGAAAAACGAGCTCTTCATGCAGATTTATGCCGACGTGCTTAACCGGCCGATGACGATTTCGCGTTCGGCCCAGACTTGCGCCCTGGGCGCGGCGATTGCCGGCGCGCTGGCCGGCGGCGCTTACCCGCGGATCGAGCCGGCCATTGCCGCGATGACCGGGGTTAAGGCAAAAGTTTATTCGCCGCTGCCCAGACACGTGGCGATCTACCGCAAACTTTATCAGCAGTATAAAGTTCTGCACGACGCCTTTGGCGGCGTCGCCGGCTCCGCAACCATGGCGAAGGTCATGAAAGACCTGCTGGTGCTGAAACAGAAAGTTTCATAAACTCTGCCTCGTTCATTATCTTGACGCCCAACTTCCGGGCCTTGTCTAATTTTGAGCCGGGATCGGCGCCGGCCACTACCGCAAAGGTTTTTTTTGAGACGCTGGCGCTGACCTCGCCGCCCAGGGCGCGGATGGCTGCTCCGGCTTGCTCCCGCGTGAAATGTTCCAGGGCGCCGGTCAGCACAAAGGTTTTGCCGGCCAGGCGCCCGCCTTTGGCCGCCGCGCCCGGAGCGCGTTTCAGATTGATCCCGGCTTGCCGCAGCCGGCCGATCAAGGCGCGATTGCGCGCTGATCGGAAATAGTCGCCGATGCTCTGCGCCACTATTGGCCCGAGATCGCGGATCTGCTGGAGCTCGTCCGGCGTGGCCTTCATGAGCGCCTCGATGCTGGCGTAATGTTGTTCCAGGGTCTGGGCTTTTTTTGCGCCGACCTGGCGGATGCCGAGGGCGAATAATACGCGCCAGAATTCGCGCCGGCGGCTCGCGGCAATGGCGTCAATCAGGTTCTGCGCCGATTTTTCGGCCAGGCGTTCGAGGTCGGCCACCTGCTCGGGACGCAGTTGATACAAGTCGGACGGATCGCGCACGAGGCGCTGATCCACTAATTGGTCAATGAGCGCTTCGCCCAGGCCTTCGATATCCATGGCGCCGCGCGCGGCAAAATGCTGCAGCCAGCGCTTCAACTGCGCCGGGCACTGCAGGTTCTCGCAGCGCAAGGCCACGGCGTCTTCCGCCTGGGCAACTTGCTCGCCGCAGACCGGGCATTTTTCCGGCATGTGGAAGACTCTCTCCTTGCCGGTGCGCGCGGCTATATTGACGCCCACGACTTCCGGAATGACCTCGCCCGCCTTTTCCACGTAGACCCGGTCGCCTACGCGGATATCCTTGCGCTTGATCTCGTCGGCGTTATGCAGCGTGGCGCGGCTGATGGTTGAGCCGGCCAGGGTTACACTCTCCAACTCCGCCACGGGTGTCAGCGCTCCGGTGCGGCCCACCTGGACGGTGATGCTCTTGAGCGTGGTTTCGGCGCGCGCGCTCTCGTACTTGAAGGCTACGGCCCAACGCGGACTTTTGGCGGTTGCGCCCAACTGCGCGTAAAAAGAACGCTCGTTGAGTTTGATGACGCCGCCATCAATTTCAAAGGGAAATGTCGGCCGAATGCGCTTAAGTTCTTCCAGGGCCTGGAACACTTCGGCCAGCGCGGCGCATTGCCAGAATCGCAGAGGCGTTTTTAGCCCAAATTCCTTTAAGCTCTCCAGCAACTGCGCGTGCGTCTCAAAAGCAATACCTTCCAATTCGCCCACGCCGTAGAGGACCACGTCCAGCGGCCGCCGGGCGACGATCCGGGCATCGAGCAGTTTGAGCGAACCGGCCGCGGCATTGCGCGGGTTGGCGAACGGTTCTTCGCCGGCACTCTCGCGCGCGCGGTTCAGCGCGGCGAAACCGTCGCGGCGCATGTACACCTCGCCGCGAACCTCCAGCACGGCCGGCGGCCGATTGGCGCTGAAGAGAGTCAGCGGGATTGAGCGGATCGTGCGCAGATTGGCGGTGATATCGTCGCCGGTAGCGCCATCGCCGCGGGTGCTGCCTGTAACCAGGCGGCCGCGCTCGTAGCGCAAAGTGACGGCTACGCCATCAACTTTGGGCTCCACGATGTAGCTGAAGGCCTGGTGCGGCAACTGGCGCCGCAGCCGGTCGTGAAAGGCGGTCAGTTCCGCCGGGCTGTAGGTGTTGTCCAGACTCATCATGGGCGCGCGATGGCGGACGGACTTAAAGGCGGTCAGGGGCGCGCCGCCCACGCGCTGGGTGGGCGAATCCGGCGTCATGAATTGCGGATATTGTTTTTCCAGTTCAGCGAGCTCGTGGTAGAGCCGATCGTATTCGCGGTCGGAAATTTCCGGCTGGTTGGCGACGTAGTAGAGGTGATTATGGCGTTCGATGGCCGCGCGGAGCTTGCCGATGCGCTCCTGGATTTGCGGGGTGCTCATGGGCGTCACGGTAGCAAAATCCGCCCGCCGCGGCCATGAAGAAAACCAGCCTTGATCCGCTGCGCCCGCGTCAGCGGGTCCGCTGACAGGCGAAAAAAAAGCTTGTCAAAATATGGCGTGAGGCTGAGAATAAAAACTTAGGGCCTTAAATGAGGTATTGATGATGAGGCTTGATTTATGGCGATGGGGCTTGGTGCTGGTGATGGCCGCGGCTTGGGGTGGCTGGGCCGGTTCCAGTCCCGGGGAGGAGCTTATGCAGCCGAAGAATCAGGAAATAGTGCGGCGAACCCGCGGCGATGGCCACTGGTTTCCGGGCGATAAAACGGCGCTCTCCAAAATGATCAACGAATATCTCGGCGCCGCGCCGGTCAAAGCTCTCAAGGGCCGGATCATCGGGGCCATTTCTCCGCATGCCGGGTATGTTTATTCCGGGGCCGTGGCCGGTTATGTGTTCCGCGCGCTGCAGGAGCAGGCCCGGCAGGGCGACGCCCCCGCTACCGTGGTCATCCTGGGCTTCGGTCACCGCGGCGCATTTCGCGGCGTGGCGCTGATGGATGGCGACCGTATCCGCTCACCCTTGGGCGAAACCGCTCTCGATCAGGAAGCGGCGGCGTTGTTATGCAACCAGCGCCCCTTGATCACGCTCAACTATGCTCCGCACAACGGCGAACATTCGGCGGAAAACCAGATTCCCTTTGTCCAGACGGTTCTGCCGGAGGCGCGCCTGGTGGTGGGGTTAATCGGCGACCACGACGCCAATACGCACAACGAACTGGTTGATGGGCTGGTAGAATTGGCTAAGACCAAAAAAATCGTGGTGATTGCCAGTTCCGATATGCTGCACGACCCGGATTACGTCCTGGTAACCAGAACGGACAAAGCCAGTCTGGAAAGGGTGGCGGGGTTGAAGACCAAGGAGCTGCTTGAGCGCTGGAGCTACCAGAACCAGATCTTCTGCGGCATGTCGGCGGTCGCCGTTATGATGCGCTTTGCGGAGCGGCAGGGCGTTCGCGAGGGCATCGTGCTGCGTTATCGCAATACGGGCGATGATTATCCCGATAGTCGCGGGAGCTGGGTGGTGGGCTACGGGGCGGTGGTTTTTCCGTTGCCGGTCACGGAAGCTAAATAACCACTTGTTCCCCAATCGGTTAGGAACGACGAACGAAGTGCAGGCGGCAAGGCAAGTCTCTTTCTGTCATTCCCGCGCAGGCGGGAATCCAGAGCAGAAAGACTGGATTCCGGGTCAAGCCCGGAATGACAAACAAATGCGAAGTTTTTATGAGACACTCCAATAGCTCCACCCCCTATTATCTGATTGACGAGCGGAAACTTCTCAAGAACCTCAAGCTTATCCGGCGCCTGCGCGCGGCTTCCGGCGCGAAAGTGGTCCTGGCGCTCAAATGTTTTTCGAGTTGGGGCGTGTTTGCGCTCATGCGCGCCTACCTCGACGGCACCACCAGCAGCTCGCTGTTCGAGGCCAGATTAGGCCACGAGAAATTCGGCAAGGAAGTTCAGGCTTATAGCGTCGGCTTCGCCCAGGAGGATATTAAAGCCCTGCGGAAGTTTGCCGACAAAGTAATCTTCAACTCAGCCTCCCAGCTTAGGCGGTATTACCGCCATGTGCGCGGACTGAAGCTGGGACTGCGGGTCAATCCAGGAATAAGTTATTCGCATTACGATTTAGCCGACCCGGCCCGGAGATATTCCCGGCTGGGCGTGACCGATTATGCAAGCCTCAGTAAGGCCGCGCCTTTGATCAGCGGCGTTATGTTCCACTTTAACTGCGAAAACGATGACTGCCGGAACTTCCTGACCGCCCTCGATTTCATCGGCGGCAAATACGCCGCGGTGCTTGAAAGAATGGAGTGGGTCAGTCTGGGTGGCGGGTTGGCCTTTACCAAGCCGGGCTATCCGCTTGAAAAGTTCTGCGCCGGCCTGAAGGCGTTCAGTGAGAAGTTCGGCGTGCAGGTCTACCTGGAGCCCGGCGAGGCGGTCATCACCGGCTGCGCCCAACTCGTGACCACGGTGCTCGACGTCGTGCGAAATAAAATGGATATTGCGATTGTGGATGCCTCCACGGAGGCGCACATGCTCGATCACCTGGTTTATCGCACCAGTCCCAGGATTGCCTATCCAAAGCCCGGCCGTTTTAAGGTCATGATCGCCGGACGCTCCTGTCTGGCCGGCGACGTGTTTGGCCAATACCGTTTGAAAAGAAAGCTGAAGCCCGGTAATGCAGTCCGCCTTGCCGATGCCGCGGGGTATACGATCGTCAAAAATAACTGGTTCAACGGGCTGCCGATGCCGGCCATCTGCGTGCGCCGGCTGGATGGAACCGTGCAGACCGTCAGAAGTTTTGGATACAAGGATTTTGCGAGTAGTCTGTCATAGTCCGCTTTAGGACCTTAACCATTCCGGACGCTGATAAAAAACAAGAAGATTGGAACAGAAGGCCGCGAAGGGAGCAAAGGTGATTTTGTCATCTTTCTTAGTGAACTTTGCGATCTTCTGTTCAAGTCTCCTTGGGTTGCGGGCAAAGCCCGTGTTGGGAAAGGAACAACTATGAAAAAAAACGTCATGATTATCGGGGCAGGCGGCGTGGCCCACGTAGCGGCCCACAAGGCGGCCATGAACAACGATGTTCTGGGCGAAATCTGTATTGCCTCGCGCACTTTAGAGAAGTGCAATGAGATCATCGCGAGCGTCAAGCGCAAGAATCATATCAAGGATAAATCAAAAAAACTCTATGCCCATCAGTTAGACGCGCTCGACATTCCCGCCACGGTCAAGCTGATCAAGGAGACCGGCGCTGAGATCGTCGTCAATCTCGGCAACGCCTTCATCAATATGGCGGTCCTGGAAGCCTGCTTAGAGACCGGCGCGGTCTATATGGATACCGCTATCCATGAGGACCCGGACAAGGTCTGCGAAGACCCGCCCTGGTACGCGAACTATGAATGGAAGCGCAAGGACCGTTGCCGCTCCAAGGGCCTGACGGCCATTCTCGGCGTGGGATTCGACCCGGGCGTGGTCAACGCCTACTGCGCCCTGGCGGTCAAGCGCTATTTCGACAAGATCGCCACCATTGACATCATGGACGTCAATGCCGGCAGCCATGGAAAATATTTCGCCACCAACTTCGACCCGGAGATCAACTTCCGCGAGTTCATAAAGGTCTGGACCTGGATTGACCGCAAGTGGCAGCAGTACCCGACGCATTCGGTCAAGCGGGTTTATAATTTTCCGGTTGTCGGAGAGCGGCCCATCTACCTGAACGGCCATGACGAACTGCATTCGCTCTCGAAGAATATTGATGCCGACAGTATCCGTTTCTGGATGGGTTTTGGCGACCATTACATCAACGTCTTCACTGTCCTGCGCACCTTGGGGTTTCTCTCGCATCTGCCGGTAAGCCTGACTACCGGCCAGCAGGTCGTGCCCTTGAAGGTGGTAAAGGCGCTCCTGCCCGACCCGAAGACACTCGCGCCGGGTTATACCGGCAAGACCTGTATCGGCAACTTTGTGAAAGGCTGGAAAAACGGGAAAAAGCGCGAGGTTTTCATCTACCAGGTTTCCGACCACAAGAAATGTTATGAAGAGGTCGAGTCCCAGGGCATCAGCTACACCGCCGGCGTGCCGCCGGTCGCCGCGGCCATGCTCGTGGCCGAGGGCGTCTGGAACCCGCGAACGATGGTGAACGTCGAGGAATTAGATCCCGAGCCGTTCATCGCGATTCTGGATAAGATCGGACTGCCCACGGACATCAAAGAGATCAAGCCCGGCAGCAAGAACTCATTTGACGGTACCGTCGGCGCCCTGGAAAAGGAACTGGCCAAATCCACCGCCACGGTCACCGTCTCCGCCGCCAACCCGCTGATTGCCCTGGCGCCCAAACCATTAGCCGGAACTATGAAGAAAACGAGGAAATCCAGCAGGAAAAAGAAATAAGCTCTATGTTATCCCGGCGATGATAATTGAGCGCATTTGGGATTACTCGGGATGAAATCCGGTTCGGCGGAGAGCACGGTAATGCCGAGGAAAATCAGTTGGCTGCGGTGAATAAAATGAGAGAGATGGGATGAATGGGAATGATGGGAGGCATAGCTCCCATCATTGTCATGATTCCCAGTCGTCCGGTCGCCTTCTGCCGCCACGGGGCGATTATCGCACGCTGCTTTCGTTCCCGAAGGCCGAAGTGGTTTATGACCTGACCTTCCGCTTTGCGCGCAAGTTTTTCTCTAAGGGCGACCGCACCATTGATCAGATGATCCAGTCCGCCCGCTCGGGAAAGAAGAATATTTTGGAGGGCAGTAAGGCCGCGCTGACCTCCAAGGAACCCGAGATCAAGCTCACCAACGTGGCCCGCGCCAGCCTGGAATAATTGTTATTTACAATAATATACAATGGTGTATATTAACGGACATGAAATTGGATGAGCTTATTTCCGCAACCAGGAACCTGCCGTATTTTGACCTGGCCACCATTGCGCAACTTTCGGGTGAGCCAAGGCAATCGCTGCGTATGCAGTTGTCCCGCTTAGCCAAGCAAGGCAAGCTCAGTCCCCTGCGGCGCGGTATGTATGCGCTGGGCGAGCCCTACCGGAAGGTGGAACCGAGTCCCGCGCTGCTGGCGAACCGGATTTATGCGCCGTCATACTTAAGCTTCCATTGGGCATTGGGCTACTACGATCTGATCCCGGAGATGGTTTATATGCATACCAGCGCAACGACGCGCGGCCCGCGCTTGTTTAAAAACGCATTCGGAAGATTTCAATACCGGCATATAAAAACTGAATGTTTTACCGGTTACCAGACCGTGGAAATTGATCGACAAAAGGTTCTCGTGGCCGAACCCGAAAAAGCCCTGCTGGATCTCTGGCACATTGAAAAAGGGGAATGGACCGAAGAACGCATGGCCAGTATGCGCTTCCAAAACTTCGAGATGGTTTTGTTGAAGAAATTAAACCGATATGCCGAGATGTTTCAATCGCCGCGGCTTGCCCGGGCTGTCAGAAATTGGCGGGCCTACGTGATCGAGGAGATGAAAGGAGTTAAGGAACTGTGAAAGAGGAAGCGATTCATCTCGCCAAAAACATCGCCGATCCCGCGCAACGCCTGAATATGCTCCGGGAATACCTGCAGGCGCTGGTCCTGCGTTCGCTTCACGAAAGCGAGGCTTTCCAATGCATCGCTTTTGTCGGCGGAACAGCGTTAAGATTTTTATATCGCTTGCCGAGGTTTTCCGAGGACCTGGATTTCTCGCTTGATTCCGGCAAGGGCTACGACCCGGAAAAGTGGGTGAGCAAACTTAAACGCGATCTTCAACTTGCCGGCCTTGATATTATGATTAGCCTGAATGACCGCAAGACCGTGCACGCGGTTTGGATCAAGATTGCAGGCATACTAAAGGATGCAGGTCTAACGGGAATGGCCGAGCAAAAGCTGTCAATCAAGCTTGAAGTTGACACACGTCCTCCTCACGGGGCACAGACCCTGAACCAGGTCATCGAACGCCACAGGATGTTTGTGGTCAAGTGCTATGATCTGCCGTCGCTCATGGCCGGCAAACTGCACGCGTTGATTACCCGGGGGCATTGCAAGGGTAGGGACTGGTACGACTTTGTCTGGTACCGGGCGCAGAGACCGCAACCCCAGCCCAATCTTGTTTTGCTGCAGAACGCGCTGGACCAGACCGAAGGTAAAAACACTTTCGAAGGCGGCAACTGGAAAGGTCTCGTGCGGGACAAGCTTGCCAAACTTGATATCAGCAAGGCCAGGGAGGATGTTCGTCCATTTCTTGAAGAACAGCGCGAAGCGGATTTGATCACCAGGGAAAACCTGGAAGCGCTGGTGAGACCGGTTGATTGAGGTGCAAGACTTTTGGCAGGCGATAACTTGTGACTACTCAGGTGCCTGCACTCATTCAACCCGAATAGAGTCTTCCGGCACTGATTATCATGCCATAGGCAGATCCGCCCGTGGTGGACGCTGATGGCACGGATATTAATCAAGTTCCCCGTATCAGTGTAATCCGGGCAACCCGCCTGCATCGCTGAGCGAAGCACTGCGGGCAGGTTCGTGGTGAGAAGTTACAAAAACTTTTCCTTTCCTGCCCAATCAGTAACGCAAGCTGGCCGCCTAAAAAAAATGGCGAAGGCTAAGAAGAGTTTTCGCCGATATTTCCGCGGGGCTGCAACAGGAAAAGCGCCAGGCCGGCGGCCACGGAAGCGTTGAGCGAGGTAATCTGCCCCAGCCGGGGGATGCGCACGCGGTGGTGGGCCTGGTTGAGAATGTGCTGCCCCACGGCGTGATGCTCGCCGCCGATGACCAGCAGGATTTTGCGCGGCGGCGCCGCGCGCAACCGTTCGAGATCCTTTTCGCCGCGCGCATCCAGCGCCACGAGGGTGAACCCCAGGGGCAGAAGCGCCTTGACGTATTCGTTGGCCGTGTGGTCGCGGGCGATGCGCAGGTATTCGGTTGCGCCGGCGGCGGCTTTGACCACCGAGGGATAGATTTCCGGCGTGCCCCGCTTGGCCAGCAACACGTTTTGCCAGCCGAAAATCTCGGCGCTGCGCAGGATCGCGCCGACATTCTGAGGGTCTTCCACGTTGTCAATCAGCAGCAGCCGTTCGCTGGCCTGCAGTTCGGCCAGCCGGGCATAGGGATAAGGCTGCGTCTGCAGGACGATGCCCTGGTGCTCGGTCGTGCGGCATAAATCAAAGAGCCGGCGCTTGTCGGTGACAACGACCGGCACTTGCCCGGCATTCAGCAACTCGCGCAATTTGCGCCGGCGCGCATCGGTCGGGCCGCCCGCTGAAAAGAAGGCTTGCTCCACCGCGCGGCGTTTGGCGCGCACAACTTCGAACGCCGGATTGATGCCATAAATAAATTCGCAGGTCATGGTCTATTGCAAGCATGGCCACAAAGATGCACAAAAAGCACAAAAAAAAGAGCATATTTGTGTTTTTTTATGGCTGATCTATCTTTGGCGGTTGGACTTGCTGCTTGAGATCGTTGGTGAGCAAGTCCCAGAGTTGTGGATGCGCCTCCACCAGCCGGGCAATATCCGCAAGATCCTTGAGGCGCTTGCTTTGTCTGCGTTCAGGCTCTTGCCAGGCTTTCATCTTGCCCCGGAGCGTGTCTTCCAGGGAAGCTACGCGCAGGAGAATGCCATGAACATCGGCGGGAACGGCCCGGGAAGGGAAGTCGGAATAAAAATCCTCCGTGCTGAGTTGGATGCTGACGGTCGAACGCCCCTTAAAATTGATGGACCACTCGTATCGCTCGGAACTAAACCCCGCCTGTTCAAGCAATGCTACCGCGCGCGGAATTGC
>JACPGM010000119.1 GCA_016188985.1 Lentisphaerota bacterium
ATCGGAACTTTCTCGTTGGTTGCGCGGATGGCCTTGCATACATCATAACCGCTTTTTCTGGGCATCATGATGTCCAGGAGCACGAGGTCGAATTTTTCCTGTTGAAAAAGGGCCAGGGCTTGTTCGCCATTCGCCGCCGGCGTGGCCCGGTAACATTCGCTTTTCAGCGTGTCAATCAGTCCGGCGCGGATATTGACGTCATCTTCAACCACCAGAATGTGAATGGAGTTCATTGTTTTTACTTCAGGTGTTTAGACCGTCGTTTTCCGGTGGCCCGCGGGGGTCTTCAGCGCAAGGCAGGCGCACCACGAAACAACTGCCGCCTCCCGCGCGCGGTTCAAACGTCAGGTCCCCGCCCAGGTCCCGAAGCAGGCGGCGGGCAATGCTCAATCCCAGCCCGGAGCCGGGCTGGCGGGTTGTCAGGGAATCGTCCACCCGGTAAAATTTTTCGAATATTTTTCCCCTGTGCGCTGCGGGAATGCCAGGACCGCGGTCCATAATATCAAGACGGCAATAATTCCGGCACTGCTCGAGCCGAAATAGAAGCTCTCCGCCTTCAGCCGCGTACTTAGTGGCGTTGTCAATAAGGTTTAACAAAACCTGTTCCAGCGCGTCCCGGTCGCATTGAACCCATAATTGCTTAGCGGGAATGGAAGAATGCAATGCCAGTCCGGCTTCCTGCAGCCTCAGGCAGTGCGCTTCGAGAAACTGGCGCAGAAAATCCGTCAATTCCATTGATTCCCGGCAATACTTCTTTTTGCCCTGTTCCAGCCGGCTGAAATCGAGGACATTATTAACTAACCGGGTCAGACGCTGGCTCTCGGCCGCGATCACCCGCAGGTAATACTTGGTTTTATCCGCGTCCGTGACTCGTCCCTCGCTTAACAGCTCCGCGTACATGCGCATGCTGGTTAAGGGGGTTTTCAGTTCGTGGGAAATATTGGAGACAAATGAAATCTTCTGGAGCGCATCGCGTACATGACGCCGGACCTGCCAGGTCAGAAGCGCCCCGCCCGCAAGAATGGCCGCGATAAAAATTGCCAGCAATAGGCCGGATAACAAAACGAATCCGCGGCCGGATTTCGTCGGCGTTATCCCTGGAGCAAAATAGGCCACGACCTGCCAGTGCGGCAGATAGGGCGCCAGCAATACGGCCAAATCCGGCTGAGTGCCCGGCTTGATTTCCGTTTCGCCGGCCTGGTGAATAATTTGTCCTTCGCCATCCATTAGCGCACACACCGTTCCTTCCGGCGCCGCGGAAGGGAATGCCGTAATCAGCCGGGACAGCAAGGCGGCCAACTCCAGCTCGATGCCATAAACCCGGGATTCCTGGTCATGCTGGACCCAGCCCAGGAACGAAAGCCGGTTTTCGGTAAACCATGGAATCCATCCGCCGCTCCATTGTGGATTCTGACTCGCGCGATCCGACGCCGCCGCCAACTTTTTAACGCTGGAACGCATTGTCTGAAACTGCTGAACAAGATCCGGATTATATTTTGAGTCGGAAGATGAAACGGAATCCCGCATTTGCGTTGAAATCATCCGTTGGCGCTGCACAGGCGCCGGTGCAACGCCGTTGGTTTCCGAGGCGGCAGAAAGCCAGGGGAGCCGTCCGGAAAAAAGAGCATCGTAGCGGGCGAGAAAGCGTTGTTCTTCGGCCGTTAAAGGATTCTTGCGGTCAGGCAATTGCAGGCCGGTTTTGGGATGCCAGATGAATATGTTCCGCACCAACGGATTATTTTTCTCCCAGGCAAGCAGTGTTGCCGGAAGCTCCTGGGGCGCGATCCGGCGTAAACCGTCGGTGAGTTCCTCCTCCATGGCGGAAACCGCTAGACGGATATTGTCGGCTATGGCGCGCAGGCGATCCAGCGTGGCCAGACGGCTCTGCTCCGATATTCGCTCTCCTTCATGTCGGATCAGGCGGAAAGCCGATACGCCGATAATTGCCGTTGGTATGCAGAACAACAACCAATAGAAGAAAATTATACGTTTGCTTGTAAAAGTATCGTTCTCCTATTTCTGAGCATCGTAAAGCTGGTTCACTTCGCTATCCGATAGCGCCCGGTTAAAAATCATGACCTCATCAATTATTCCCTGGAATGGCACCCGATCATGATAGTCTCCCCAAATTCGGCTGAAGAACACCCTGGAAGGATGCGTGTTCAGAAAGACTTTTTTGGAGGCGTTCATTTTACCATTCACATACACGCTAACTGTCTCGCCATCGAAAGTCGCAACGACGTGATACCATATTCCGGTTGTGACCGGCAGATTAGACCACACGTCACCGGCGTTCACCCCCCACATCCCAAAACAATAGTTTTTTGTATTATTAACATCATAAAGGGCAAGGGAAAACAAAGTTCCGGAAAGGGAGGGATTGGCATAACTGTTTGCTTCTCCAAAACCAACCGGAACTGGAACTGAGGTGCGTTGTGGGGGATTAACATTGCAATGAATCCATGCCGCCAGGGTTCTTTGCATTGCGCCTTCAATACCCACGGGTTTGAGGCTGTCAACATGGTCGGCTTTTCCGGAAAACTCCATTGCGCCACCGACCTTCCCACGGGCTGTCCATTTGGCCCCCTGCACCACGCCGTCGTTATTCCCCGCCATGTCCGTTACTTTGTTGCCTTCATCTTTGTCAAACGAGTAGTGGAAAACCAGGCTATCCTTCAAGGCAATCGGCAAAGAACCGCTGGTTACCCGGCAAACTGATATTTTCATGATATGTTCAATAGCCACCGTCACTTTTCCGAACAATGTTTGCAGTTCAAGATTCCCCAGAATTAAAGCGCCTTTCAACCTGTCTTCGTTCGTCAGTTCAAACAAGGCCGTCTCATGATCGTCCGTGAGCTTGATGTTCTGAATCTGCTTGAGCGGGATTTCCATTTTCGCGTAGGCGGTTTGAATGCCGATGGAAGAAATGGCCGGCGAGCCAATTATATGCGACCCATCGCGTAGATCGAGAATTAAAATAATACCATCCTCTGCTTCCGCCCCAACTCCGGGAGCATTATTAATATTCGTCAGGATAGTTGTGAAGAATACCACAATGATATATCCGAATCTGTTCATGTTAACATTCATAGTAATTTTCACTCTCCTTTGGGTTGTTTGATTAAAAAAACCTGACAAACTCAACTATACAAAATTATTGTAACTATCGGTATCATTATCTTTGATGAAATAAAAGCGCCCCGCGCCGGAACGCGGGGCGCTATTGATTAATAAGAAACCTGCTGATTAATTTGCTGGTATGATTCCGTCCGTATGGTTTTACGTTTTACGGAACTCATGCCTTCTTTTTCAATCTCCCCAGCGCTGGCGTCCATCGCTTGGGCCTTATCCTTGAGTTCACGGTCATCATATTTTATGCCCGCTGCTTTAAGTTCCGCGGCGGAACTTCTCAGCAGATCAGCGGCGTCTTCTTTCTTGCCTTCGTCGGCAAGCATGATCGCCCGCTCCTCGCCGACGGCGTTAATGGTCAGATAATACGCCTTCTTGACCGTGGCATTATCCGAATTGTCCACTTCTCTCTGGTCCTTGCTGAAACGACTGCTGACTTCCGCGCCGGATGTTTCCTTTTTCCGGGTGAATGGATTTTCATAAGTAACTCTGGCAGATGCTATCGTCAGGGTTGCGCCGTGTTTGCCGGCCGGGATTTCCACTTCTACCAGCGCATATTTTTCCTGCCCGCCATAGAGCTGGTTCAAATACAGTTCCACAGTCTGTCCCCGAATGCGCCCATCACGTCCGATAACGGCAACCGGCCGGACGCCGTCAGAGCACTCAATGGTCAGATATACTTGTTGGGCCACGATGCTCAGAACGTCGCCCAGCTCCGCGTTGAAAATGCGCGGAAGGTCCACGCTGCTTTCAACGAAATACGTGTTGCCGTCGCCAGACCGCGAAAGGCGCGTCATGAGGTCTTCATTGTAATCCGTGCCCACGCCCACCGTTGTGACCGCGATGCCTTCCTTGATGAGCGCCGCTCCCAGCCGGCCGAGATCCTCGGGCGCGCTCGGTCCTACGTTGGCTATTCCATCCGAGAGCAGAATGATGCGGTGGACGTATTTCCGGTCCAGGTTCTTTCGGATTTCAGCCGCGCCCTGGCTGACACCGCCGAAGAGCGCTGTGCTGTTGCCCGCGGCGATGTGCCGGATCCGGCTCTCGATCCATTCCGTGTTTTCCACGCTCTGGGCGGGGACGATCGTTTCAACCTGCGTATCGTAGACCACCAGGGAAAATATGTCCCTGGCGTCCAAGCGCCGCAGCGCCTGGATCGCCGCTTCTTTTGCCTTTTCCAGTTTCTCGCCGCGCATGGAACCGGAGCGATCCAGCACAATGGCCAGGTTGACCGGCTGCCGGGCATGTTTCGGCGGCGTCAGCGCATCCAGCGTGATTTTAATCACGGCCCGCTGATTTTCATCGGCCGGTAATATGTTCCGGTCAATTTCAACGCGGCATTTGACGGTCCGGTCATAGGACCAACCCGTCAGTCCGTCCATCCCGAACACAGTAAGCAGGATGGCCATTTTCAATCCCATCCGTCTGGTTGTTTGAACCGGGTTCATTAGACACCTCCTGTTATACAGCCGCATACCGCCGGGAATTTAAGTTTTCCGGACAATTAGGCGCCACCATGGTCCGGGAGGCATGCGGCTTTTTTATTTTAGACATGGTTCGCCTTTCTTTCGCCCTTATTCAAGCAAAAACGCCCGGATGAGTTGTCATAGTCAAGTAAAAGAATGTAAAATA
This sequence comes from Lentisphaerota bacterium, assembly GCA_016188985.1. Lineage (GTDB taxonomy): Bacteria > Verrucomicrobiota > Kiritimatiellia > JAAZAB01 > JAAZAB01 > VSJD01. The sequence continues at coordinate 4,762 of JACPGM010000119.1, forward strand.
TTTGTAAAATAAACGTGGATAAGCAGGGAAAGATTGCGTGAGCGAGGCGTGAAAAAAAATCAGCGCGGTGTGGTGTCCGGCAGACCACCGTCAACCGGGATCGCGGCGCCAGTTTGCCATTCCCAGTGCGCCGGACGCTCAAGGCCGCAAGCCGCCGGCTTCCAGAAACAGCAGCGCTGACTGGGCCATCATGGCCGCCCCGGTCGCTAGAATGCGGTCGTCAAAATCAAACCGGTTGTTGTGATAAGACGGCTGGGACGGATCCTTCTGCACACCCAGCTCCATGAACACGCCCGGCACCCGCTGCGTGTACAGCGAAAAATCCTCGGCGCCCATCGTCAGGATATTATCGCCCACCGGCACTTTCAGCGCGCGAGCCGCGGCGCGGACAATCTCCGCCAGTCGGGCGTCGTTGTGCGTGGCCGGCAGGCCCTTGCGATAGACCAGGTCGCACCGGATGCCGTGCGTTGCCACTGCGCCTTTCACCACGGCGCGCATACGCCGGATAATTTCCGCCTGGACGCGCGCGTCGAAAGTGCGCACGGTTCCCATCATTTCGGCCGTGTCGGGAATAACGTTGAAAGCCGTGCCGGCATGTAGCGAACAAACTGAGATTATTCGGACATCCGGACCGGCCAGGTTGCGCTCGATCCCCTGGATGCCTCCGTAGATCTGGTGTGCGATCAGGATCGGATCGTGGCAATGTTCCGGGTGCGCGCCGTGTCCGCCTTTCCCATGCACCGTGACGGTGAACACATCCGCCGCGGCCATGATGGGCCCGGCGCTCGCGCCGATCAGGCCGTAGGGATTCCGGGGATTGACGTGCAGGCCAAAGATCGCTTCCACGTCCGGATTATCAAGCGCGCCGGCGCGGATCATGGCCCGCGCGCCGCTACGGCTGACCAGTTCCTCCGCCGGCTGAAAAATGAATTTAACATTGCCCGGAATACGGGCCTGGATTTTTTTAAGGATCATGGCGGCGCCCAGGCAAATGGCCACGTGCGCGTCGTGTCCGCAGGCGTGCATGACGCCCGGGGTTCGCGATTTATAGGGAACCTGGCTGGCCTCGGTAATCGGCAAGGCATCCATATCAGCGCGCAAAGCCACGGTATGCGAAGCGCGCCGTTGCCCCCCGCGCAGAACGGCGACAACCCCCGTTTGGGCCACACCGGGCTGCACGTCGTCCAGTCCCGCGGATTTCAGGATTTCGACAATGACGCGGCTGGTCCGCCGTTCCTGAAATCCTAATTCGGGATGCTGATGCAGATCGCGCCGGATGGTCATCAGGGTTTTTCTGAGCCGCCGCGCCACGCGCATGATTTCGGCATCAATTGACATGGGACCGCTTCCTTCCTGACAATCAGGCGATTGGCAAATCAGCGATGGTTTGGGCCAGCGACGGGCAATCCTGAACGTTATTCAGGGAAGCCTCGGGATGGATGCGCTTGATGAGGCCGGTCAGCACCCGGCCCGGGCCGCACTCGATATAGCGCGTTATTCCCTGCCGGCGAAACCAGTTTGCGCACTCAACCCACTGCACCGGCGAAGTAACCTGGCGCACCATCAGCCGCCGAATGTCATCGGAAGTAGATGCGTGCGGCTGGCCGGTCACATTGGATAGAGCGCTCAGGCGCGGCGACTGAATGGGCACTTCACGAATGAAGTCTTCCAGACGCCGCGCGGCCGGAGCCATTAAGCTGGAATGGTAGGCGCCCGCCACGTTCAGCCGGATGGCGCGTTTGGCGCCGGCTTCCTTAACCAGCTTTTCGGCCGCCGCAATGCCCTCGCCGGTCCCGGAAAGCACGGTTTGCTCGGGCGAATTATAGTTGGCGATTTCAACCCCGGCCTGTTTGGCCACGGTTTGCAAGAGAACCGCACCAAGCCCGATTACGCTCAACATTGCGCCGGCGCGCTCTTCGCAGGCTGCCTGCATGAACTCCCCTCGCGCTTGCAAGATGCGCAAAGCGTCTTCAAAGGAAACAACTCCGGCAAGCCACAGGGCGGTCCATTCGCCCAGGCTTAAGCCCCCGGTCGAATGGATGGCCAATGTTTTTCTTTCACGTTGCAAAGCCAGCCAGCACGCCGCGCTGGTGACAAAAACCGCCGGTTGGCAATACGTGGACTTTTGCAGCTCGCTTTCCGGTCCTTCCCAGCAAAGCCGCGCCAGGTCGTAACCCAGAACGTCGCTGGCTTTAGTGTAAAGCGCCTTGCATTCCGGGTAGGCGGCGGCCAGGTCGCGGCCCATGCCCACGGCCTGCGCGCCCTGCCCGGCAAAAAGCAGTGCATTCATATTAACTCAGGTTCAAGGGTTCACGGTTCAGCGGCCCGCCTGCAACGCTGTAGCACTGCGGGCAGGTTCACAGTTATGGAGGTTGCCAGGCTCCGCCGACCGTGCTCCGCCATAGCGCTCCGCGACGGCGAGAGCGCTTCGTCCAGGCGAGTCTCGCAGAGGGGGCCCGGTTCTTCGTTCTTTATTGGCCCTCGAATTCCCTTATGAACTCAGCGGGCGAGAGAACACGTATACCCTGCCATTGACCGAGATCAAGCAAGTGTGAATCTCCAGAGACAATTGTGTCCGCGTCCGCAGCCAGGGCGCACTCCAAAACCCGGTTGTCGTCAGGATCGGCATGAATAGCACGCACCCTGGTCGTCGGGGTTACCACCCGACACAGGTTGTGAAATTCCTCAATAAGCGTATGAGCCCGTTCTGATGACAGTCCAAACTTCGGTCTGCGCAGCACATCCCGTATTTCATCCAAAATCGTTAAAGAAGCAAAGCATTGTATAGAACCGTCGAGCACATGGTCCACAATGCGTGCCGGGTGGCCACCGAAGAGGAAGGCCGAGATAATGACATTGGAATCCAGAACGATGCGCGCAGCCGTCATCGCCCTGTGGCCTTGCTTTTCCGATATGCGGCAATCTCTGCCGATACGTCCCGTTGCTTCAACTTTTTATCCTCAGCGACTTGCCGTCCCAGAGCAAATATCCCCGCCCACCGCTCTTTGCGCTGGATGTATGCCCGAGCCGCCTCGCGTAGAAATTCCGAGCGACTCCGGTTTTCACCTTGGGCAACGCGATCAATGTCGCGAAGCAGGGTGTCCTGAAACGATATATTCACGGTCACATTACTCATTGATTCACCTCGTTCTTTCGCGCAATATACAAGAGTTGTATATCTCCTGTCAAGTCGTCCCAGCAATCCCAAGCGTTGCAAGAATCGCAGGGCAATTTAGAGGGGTAAGTTTTCATAGCCCTGCAGGCTGCTATAGGCCCTGTGCGTCTGGCGCGCTCGGAATTTCTGAGAGCCGGCCGCGGCGGAATGGCGGCAATAGCAGAATTAAGGTGGTTAAAAAGTAAAACGCTGAACAGACCATTACCGGACTGAATTTCCCGTATTTTGTCAACATGATCGGGAAGATCGGCGCTGACTCACGCGCGGCATTAAGATACTGCAGGATGGCCAGCGGAGACAGCAACGCCCAATGCTGAATCCAGACGGGAATCTTGAGAGAGATCCCTATAAGAATGTTAGCAACGGCATAGGGCGCCAACGTAAATCCGCTAATAACCACGATGGCAATTATGATCCTGAACTTCCGCCATTTTATCGTCGGCGCGCAGGTTAATCGCAACGCCAAGGCGGAACAGGTCATGGCGCATAAGCCCATTGCGCCAAAATAGGTGAGCCAAAATAATTCAGGCGGGATATTCATAGGCCCGGCCGTATACGCGCCGAGCGCAACGAAAGGCGCATTGCCCAGCACCAGGAGCAGAACAAACCCGCGCGGGTCCGTTAGTATCCGCGCCACCAATCGCACCAGCCAGTGGGCTCTTGCTCTGGCGCCGATTTCGCTTAGAAAAACGCCCCAATCTACGCCTAACCAGGTGGCGCAGATAATCAGAATGACAGTTATAAAAGACAAGATATTGGCGAGTTGATCTCTTGCCTCAGCCGGCTTGGTGCACAGAAAGGTGTTTTCTCCGGTAAAAAACGCAATTGAAAGAAGGATGAGCAACAGCAGGAGCAAACGGAAGAGGACAAAACGTCGTTCCGATGAAAAAGTCAGGCGGGTCACCGCCGCCGTGTAAGCCATGAAAAAAATGAGTGTTGGATAAATGAAACCAGGCAGCCAGAACGGGATTGTCTTGCCATAAAATGGAATTGCCACGTATGCCTCGAGCAAACGCAGGAAGTTAAAAGGGGAAATTGTCGCTAACGCGGTGCAATGGATGGATTGGAACAGTCCACAAAGAATTATGAGCGCCAGGATCATAACGGTGGCGGCGGGAATGGAGGCGATGCTGCGTTCATAACGTGTGGAACAAAATAACCCGATGGAACCGATGTTGGCGGCGGCCAGCAAGGTCAGAAGATAAGCCAGGAACAAAGATCTGGGCGAAATCCCGCCCAAAATGAAAGAGGCTGCGGCAAACGGCAGCGAGATCAGGATCAGAATGATGAAGAGAATAAGGGAGGCCGCCAGTTTGGCGAACACAAGTTGGCGCATGGAAACGGGTGTGACACAGAGGCTGTCGAAAGTTTTCTGGTCCTTTTCGCCGGTGATGGAGGCGGCGGTCACGAGCGGCGTCACAAAAATTATCAGGATAGCCTGTAAAAAAGTGATGATGCCGAAAAGCTCTGTTCCGATCTTCCATCCAGTCTGGGACTCATCATAGACCGCGATCATCAAAGTAATGAAAATAATCGCACAGAGGCAGCCCATGTAACCGAGCGCCATGCCAAATGCTGTTTTGACGCGGAGGCGGGTGCGCAATTCCTTAATAAGGAGGGGAGGAATAAGCAAATTATTGAAGTTCCAGGGCATATTTAACCTTTCTACATCAACTCCCCTTTGGTCATCTTCAGAAATATTTCCTTCAAATCCGCCGCGTCGGCGCGCGGCAAAAGGATTCGCACATTAGCCTGCGCCAGAAAACGGACAATGTCGCTGACCACCTGGTCCTCGTTCGGGAGCTCCAACAGGAGGCCGCCGCCGACATCTTTTAATGAAATAACCTTGGGGTGCGTGCGCAATAGGCCGAGCGCCTTTTCCGTGTCCGTTGGGGTAACCAGCAGAATCACACGCCGGACGACCGGCTGGCCGGAGTCGGCACGCAGGTCGCGCGTGCCAACCAGCCGCCCTGTTTCCATGACGCCCACCTCCGTGCACAGGTTCTGGAGTTCATCGAGAATATGTGAGGAAATGATGATCGTCGTTCCCTGTTGATTCACAGCCTTGAGTGTCGCGATCAATTCCGTCCGCCCGCGCGGATCCATGCCAGAGGCCGGCTCATCCAGTATCAGCAAGCGCGGTGCGTGTACCAGCGCCCGGGCGCAATACAGGCGCTGCTTCATGCCACGCGAAAGGGTTTTTACCAGGGCATCGTGTTTTTGAACGAGGTTGACGGTTTCCAGCATCGCGTCAATCCGCTCGCGCAGGCGTGGGTGTTCCAGGCCGTACATACCACCGAAAAACTCCAGATATTCGGCGACGCTCAAATAATCATAAACGCCGAAAAAATCCGCCATGTAACCAATGCGCATGCGCGCCCGCCGGCGTTCCTTGAGGAGATCAAAGCCATCCACGGTCACCGTTCCGGAATCAGGCAAAATCAGGCCAGCCAGTACTTTCAGTGTCGTCGTTTTACCCGCGCCGTTGGGTCCGACCAGCCCAAAAATAGCGCCTTCCGGCACTTGCAAGGAGATATCATTGACCGCCACCAGCGCGTCATATTTGACGGTCAGATTTGCGATTTGGATGATCGGCTTGCCTGTCATTTGATCCGGCGTCCTTCATAAGCGATTTCCAGAAAGTTCAAAATGGTGGAGCGCCGCTTGGGTTCTGGTTCCGTGGAGGTCGTTTTCAGGCGCACCACGGGGTAATGCCCGAACACAAAACATTCCGGTTTGGATATGGTCTTTGCGCCCTCGCCGTTGGTAATCCGGGCCAGTTCGACCCAGGCTTGATTTTTCCAATCGAATATGGCCAGGATCAACGCCTCTTGCGGGTTGTCCTCCTCTGTTTCGCCGCACCAGTGAATACGCAATGCAGATGTCTCAAGGTCATGGGCATAAAACGGCAAATAATAATCCCGGAAAAAAACATTATCCACATTTTCACCTACGGCCGGATGATCTGCCTGGTCGTTATCGCCGGTAACACGTTCCTCGCTTTTCAGGATGGCGGCATGATCGTTGGCGAGAGTTTCCAGCCGATAGGGCACTTCGCGCAGCCACTTGGTGGAAAAGGCGACATTATTGCTTGCGGTTTCATTGCCTGTGACGATTCCTTCCGGGATCGAGATTTCATCTGCCGAAAACTGCAGTTCCACCGGGATTACGCAGAGGCGACGGCGCTGAGAGATATATTTCGGGCGATCAATTTGAACAGCGCCGCCGTCCACATCCTGCCAGCCGACGATAATCGGCCTGGATAAATCCGGATTCAAGTGTTCCAGGAATTGCCGCAGTTTCGGATCGAGCGGATAATCTTTACAGAGTTCCTCGGAAAACCAGCCGCTTTTGCCGTGCATGGAATGGCATCTTGGGCAGATGCGCCCGGGCATCTTTGAGGCCGGACGTAGTTTCATCGAAAGCTCACTGGTCGCGCCGGCAGCGATGTCCCCGATGCGCGCGCGATTCCAACGCTGAATCAGATGCGCGTCGTGAATGGTGAATGGCAGGCGATTGGAGACCTGAACATACAGGTTGGTTTGGTCACAAGTGGCGGCAGCATCAACGCCACCGGCCAGATTCGTTGTCGTCAGAGTGCTGAAGAAACGCATGGCCCAGGTCTCGATTCGCAGGTTGGTCAGGAAAGGCCCTGTTTCATAGCCATAGACGAGCAGGTCCCTGGCGGCCGGCGGTTCTGAAGTATAGCGCCAGCGTTGCTGGTCATCCATCTCTTCCATCCGGGCGCGGGGATCGCGCAAGACGAGCGTGAATGGACGATCATCAGGGGTTAGTAATCCGCTCAAGCCGGAAACAACGTGGTTGGCAACGTGATCAAGCAAAAACGTTTCCGCCTCGTACAGAATCGGCTCTTTCGTGCGCAAGGCGATTCCAATAGCGAAGGCAAGCGCGGCGAAGCTCACCGCCTCCAGAGGAATGATGATAATGCTCAACTCCAGTTTTTTGCGGCGGCGCAGGACGATCCAGTTGACCGGTCCTACCAGTAGAACATAAGCCAGCAGAAAAAATGCGAGTGGTTTGACGAGAAACTGTGGTTTGACCTCGCGTGGCAAGATGGTAGCGACAAGTGGTTGCAGATGCGCGACGGGACGTTGCAGTTTCAGGAGGTTACGCCATAAATTGCGTTGCAGCGCCTCGATCGCGGAGCGATCTTTTACAACCGGATTGCGCCAATCAAGTCCGATTGTCAGGACACGCCCACACCCGGCATCCTTGCCGGCAACAAAGATGTTGTCGCCGTCGGCGAGAATGGCAAAGCGGCGATCAACCTGGATTGGGCGGCCGGGCATCTTTTCAAGAACGTCTGTCTTGTCACGCAGGAATGGCCGTAAAACCTCGGGGGCACAATTGGTCGTCTGCGCAGTAATTCCGGCTTCTGGAAACAGTTTGACGCCGTTTTGATCTAAGAGGTTCAAATAAACAGTGCCGCCGACCACCAGCCAGTTTTGCAAGGCCTCGGACTGGGCTGGCGAGAATGCGTCTTGGATTTGATCGAGAATGAGTGCATCCACGCAGTCCAGTTCCTGCCATAAGACAGGGAACTCTTTCGAGGTGCATTCAATCACCCGCACGATACCTTTATTTTGTAAATATAAGCCGTGCAAAAAATTGAATTGCCGGGGAGCGTCGCTTACCACCAAAACCACCAGATCGTTCTCCTGAATGGGGTGCAGGATGGTTTCCTTGGAAACCCGCTCGCCCTTGGCGTTCTGAAAGCCGCATTGAACACGCGTCGTGGGATAGCTCTTGAACAATTCCTTGCAAAACGCAATCCCGCGTCCCTGAGGGTTTGCCCGAAAATTACCGGAAAAGACGACCAGCGGCCTGGGGTTCTTGCCGCTGTAATCCGTTCGCATGAATGTAACGTCAAATTGCTCAATTCCCGGCACCGGCTTAAGATACGCTGGAAACCAGCGGTTGTCCTTAACGCAACCTTTGAATCCGTATTCAATCTCGATTGATTCATTGCCGCCAAGCGCGGGTTGTGCCCAATCCGAAAAAAAGCAGGTTAGGAAAAGACCCCGGAGCACGAGCGCAAACCATAGTCGCGTTGGGGCGGTAGATTTCATCTGATCAAACTCTACTCTCATTTTTCAGCACGTAAAAGTCATTTCTCACCGTTTGCGCAGACCAATAGCGCGCCCCGAACGAGGAACCAAGAACGGGCAACGTTTTCATCACCAGAGGTTGCTCGCGTTTATGGAACAGCGGCGTTTCTGAGCCTCGGCGATGCGCCGCCGGCTCAACGCCCGGTCAGCAATTTCCTGCATTGGCGCCGGCGTGTGCCATTCCAACAGGGTTGCCCCCCAGGTAAAGCCGGCGCCAAAGGACATCAGCAGCACAAGGTCGCCATCCTTGATGAACCCCGCGCGGACGGCTTCATCCAGGGCCACCGGAATCGAGGCCGCCGAGATGTTGCCGGTGCGCTCAAGGGTAAGATAATATTTTTCCCGGGGCGCGCCCAGGCGCTCGGCAATGGCCTGGATAATGCGCATATTGGCCTGGTGCGGAATGATGCAATCCACTTCGGATATTTTGAACCCGCCGCGGCGCAAGACCTCATTGGCTGCGCCCAGCATCGAGCTTACGGCATATTTAAAAACTTCCTTGCCGGCCATTTTCAGGAAATGCAGGCGGTCCTTGACCGTCTGAGCCGTGGCCGGATGGCGACTGCCTCCGCCGGGCACGTAAAGCAGGTGACTCAAGCTCCCGTCCGAGGCCAGGGCCGTGGCAATAATACCGCGCAGCCCCGGCCGATTACGCAAGACCACGGCGCCGGCGGCATCGCCAAACAGGACACAGGTCGCACGATCTTCCCAATCGGTGATGCAGCTCAATTTGTCGGCGCCGATGACCAGGGCCGTGCTGACGGCGCCCGAGCCGACAAACTGCCGGGCCGTTTCCAGCGCGAAGAGAAATCCGGGGCAGGCCGCCCCCAGATCAAAGCACACGGCGTTCCGGGCGCCGAGGTTCTTCTGCACCAGGCAGGCCGTGCTGGGACAAAGCATGTCCGGCGTGATGGTAGCCACAATAATCAGGTCCAACTCTTCGGCGGAAAGGCCAGCCTGACGGAGCGCCCGGCGGGCGGCTTCGGCAGCCAGATCGGAGGTGGCCTGGTCGTCAGCGGCAATATGGCGCTCCTTGATGCCGGTGCGCGTCGTGATCCATTCATCAGTGGTATCCACCAGTTTGGCCAGATCCGCGTTGGTCAGGATGCGCTTGGGCAGATAAGCGCCGGCGCCGATGATGGATACCGAGCGCAGTGTCTTAGGCAGACTTTCCTGCGGGGCTAACGTTGTTTTCATGAGGAGCTGCCGATGGTCTGGGTAATCAACTCATTGATCCGGGCATTGACCGAATCGCGCGCCACGCGGATGGCGTGGTAGATGGCGCGCGCGCTGGATGACCCATGCGAAATGATACAGACGCCATTCACACCCAGGAGCGGCGCGCCGCCGGCAAGATCCGGGTCAACCCGCTTCTTCATGTCACGAAGCGCCCTGGTCAGCAAGAGCGCGCCCAGAATGCGCAGTGGCGAGCGGCTGAATTCCTGTTTGATCCAATGGCCGGTAGCGTGCACCACGCTCTCGCTGGTCTTCAGGATCACGTTGCCGACAAACCCGTCGCAAACGGCCACGTCCACGTTGCCCTTATAAAGGTCATGGCCTTCAATATTGCCGGAAAAATTGAGCTTGGCTTCGCTGAGCAGGTGAAACGCTTCTTTGGTGATCTCATTGCCCTTGGATTCTTCCGTGCCGACGCTCATCAGGCCAATGCGGGGGTTCTGGCACCCCAGGATTCGCTGGGCGTAGATCTGACCCATAATGGCAAACTGCAGCAGGAGCCGCGCCGGGCAATCGGTGTTCGCGCCGGCATCAATCAACACAAACGGCTTTTCGGGCGTGGGCATGACCGTGGCAATCGCCGGCCGGTCAATCCCGGGCAGGGTCCGCAGTTTCAGCGTGGCAGCCACTACGACCGCGCCGGTGTTGCCGGCCGAAATCATGGCATCAGCCAAACCTTTCTTGACCAGATCAACCGCGCGGCTGATGGAGTTATCCTTCTTGCGCCGGATGGCGTTGGCGGGACTTTCCTCCATGCCCACGGCTTCCATGGCATGCTGAATGTTCAGCGTCGCCGGAATCGCGCCGCAGGAGGCATACTCCCGGCGAATGGCCGCCTCGTCGCCCACCAGCGTGATCTTATCAAGACCCGGCAAGGACCTGGCCGCCTCAACAGCTCCCCGCACAATTTCACGAGGCGCAAAATCCCCGCCCATGGCATCTACGGCAATATGCATAGAGAGTTACTTGGCCACGATGGTCAGGACCTGCCGTCCTTTATAGTAACCACAGGCTGAACACACGCGGTGCGGCTGACGCGGCGCGCCGCAATTGGGACACGCTTGCGACGCCGTCAGCGATAATTTATGGGACCGCTTGCGGCGGCGAATTCTACTTTTCGAACATTTTCTTTTCGGTACCGCCATCGGAGCTCCTTCCCGTTGCGTTTTTTTCTCATTTAAATTTCAATTGATCGAGCGCACCCCAAGCGGCGCTTTTTCCTGGCCGGCCGCACTTGCAGGGCGCTTTGTTCAAATTGGCCCCGCAGTCCGGGCATAATCCCCGGCACTGCGCGGAACACAGAAAACTCATCGGAAGAGCCAGGAGAATAGCTTCGCGGATGTCGGGGGTCAAGTCGATTGATTCATTGGCGGCCGTGAGCGGATACGAGCGCATAAAAGTTCCGTCTTGAATTGTCTGGCTGACGGATTCCCCGCAGCGCGCACAGCGGCTCGAGATTTCCACTTCCAGAACGCCGCACACCAACAGCTCGTCGGCAAAGCGCTGGGCCGTCAGTGAATAACGCACCGCGCCGGCGGCCCGGACCAGGGGGTCCAGGTCCAAGTCAAGGATCGTAGAGGGCTCCTGCCCGGTAAAGCGCTCTGGGCGTTTGCGGACCTGGCCGCTTTCGATTTTCATACATCCGCCCTCGGGGCGCAGACCGTAAAGTTCCTGGCTCAGGAAAGCTGGGAGCGAACTGCCGGAGGCGGGAAGTCCTATCCCCGCTTGGCCTTGGCAAATTTCCGTTTCAGCGCCGCCTGCACGAAATCCGGCACAAACTTGCCGGTATCCCCGCCCAGAGAGGCAATTTCGCGGACCATGCTGGAGCTGATGTAACTGTAAGTTTCGCGCGGCATCAGGAAGAGGACTTCTATGTCCGGCTCCATCTTGCGGTTGGTCAAAGCCATCTGAAACTCATACTCGAAATCGGAAAAAGCCCGCAAGCCGCGCACAATCACGCATCCGCCGATCTTTTTGACGTAATCCACCAGCAGGCCGTCAAAGGCTTCGGCCGCCACGTTCGGCATGGAGGCCGCCAGCCGCCTGGCCATGGCCAGGCGTTCCTTGATCGAAAAAACGGTGGCGCCGTGAGCGCTTACCGCCACAGCCAGAATCAGCCGGTCAAACAAGCGCGCGGCGCGGTGAATCACATCCACATGCCCCAAGGTAAAGGGATCAAACGTTCCGGGATAAACTGCCACTCTTTTCATGGAATTACCTTTCTGTGCCAGTTCAGCCTTCGTAGCCAAGGGCCTTACTACGGCGGAGTAGGCAAAGCCGTTTAACTTCCGACCTGCCGTCCTGTAGCCGCGCCACATGAGGGGCGCGTTATTCGGAGCGTCGGCCTGACGCCAGGCTTCGCCGAAGCGCTACGCCTATGCACGTCCGACGGCTACAGCACTCCATAGCCCGATCCACTTTGGCAGAGAATGCTCCTGCAGCGTTCTTCGCTTTACTTATTGGCTACGAGTGTAGTGTTTCAGAGTTACCTATATCTACAGGCATTGGTGTTTCATTGTAGAGCCGACTTTTCCGCCCAAAGCGGACCAGCTACAGGCTGGATGTCGGCTATGGCCGGTATAAAACCGGCCCTACCAATAGATTTCATAAATCAATATCTGGGCAAAACACTATACTATCGCCAGATAATCAATCTGCGTTTCGCCATAGACCCGCCGCTTGACCAGTTGCCAGGGAGCCTGGATCAGCACCGGCGCCTGCGCGGCCAGTTCAATAATAAGTAAGCCGTCGGATTGCAAGATAGAATGGCCCGCCAGAACTGACAAGATTTTTTTGAGCCATTGGCCATTCCGGTCATAGGGCGGATCGGCAATAATCAGGTCATAAGGCGCTCCGCCCCCACTCGCCTGGGCGTAGCGCTCCGGCGGAGCCTGGCCCTGCGCCAGGAACCGCAGGACATTCGCGGCGACAACGGCGGCGCGCGGCGAGTCTGAAAAATCAGGCCCACAGAGCGCGGCCACATTCTCGCGCAGCACGGTTAGAACCCGCCGGTCGTTTTCCACCCAGGTGGCAGAAGCGGCGCCGCGGCTTAGGGCTTCCAACCCATAAACGCCCGTGCCGGCAAAAAGGTCCAGCACGCGGGCGCCGGCCACGCGCTCAGCCAGGGCTGAAAAAACCGCCTGCCGCACCCGGTCCTGCGCGGGGCGGACCTTCCCGCGCGGCACTTTGAGCAGTCGGCCTCGCCACTGCCCGCCTGTAATCCGAATAGCCATGAGCTGTTCTCTGGTTGTTGAGCGCGGCGGATTGTTTCACGGGCGCGCGAGGCTTGACAAGGACAGAATTAGTCCTGGCGAATCAGATCGTTTTGTTAAAACCATGGTCACGCATTTTGCGTGGTAAATCCTTGCCTGCGGCAGGGACGGTTCAAGTCTTATGGAAAACGAAAGGCAATAACAATTGGTTGCGGCTATACGCCGCCTTAGACCCTTTTCCGTTAAAACATATGACAGTTTTACGGAGAACATTTTTTCGATCGGATTGGTATTAACATAGAAAATATCGGTGCGGCCTAACCGTTGATGATCGCGTTAGCGTGGCGAGGGTGGATCGAATTTGGTTTCCGCCGGCTTGCCCGCCATAGCTTTGAGCGACGGCGGGAGGCGGATTCAAAAAAGCTAGGCCAGCTTGGCCCGGATGCCGACGCGCCGCGCGAAGCACTATACTTGTGTATGCGCGAGCGCGGAAAGCCGGCAGACGGACCGAGATCGCCGCAGTCTTTTTTGAACCAAATTCGATCCACTTGGGTTGCGGGCAACAGCCCGCCTTAGGGTGGCGGGAAAAGCGCCGAACGGCGCAGGCCCATCCTGGCCAGCCGGAAAGCCAGCGCGGTGGCTACGCAGCCCAGACCATAGACGAGGCTGCGCCGGAAATTGATTGAAGAGGCCTCCGGAAAGTATTTAGTCGGACAGGTAATCTCCGCCACGCTGAACCCCTGCCAGATGATCTGGGCCAGAATCTGGTTGTCGAAGAGAAAATCATCCGAGTTGGGCTCAAGCCTCAGGCGCTGGAGCAGGTTGCGCGAGAAGGCCCGGTAGCCCGTGTGGTATTCGGAGAGCTTGGCGCCCATGAGCAGATTGGCTACCAGGGTTAGCGCCCGGTTGGCGCAATACCGCCAGAGCGGCATGCCGCCTTTGAGCGCGTACCCGCCCAGGATGCGCGAACCCAGCACGCACTCGTAGAGGCCGTTGCCGATCAGCGCCGCCATGGCCGGAATAAGTTTCGGCGTATACTGGTAATCAGGATGCACCATGATGATGATATCCGCGCCGGCCGCCAGGGCAAGGCGATAGCAGGTTTTCTGGTTGGCCCCGTAGCCGCAGTTTTCTGCATGCGTGTGAACCGTGACGTGTTCCAGCTTCCTGGCCAGCTCAACCGTGCGGTCATGACTGACGTCATCCACGAGGATAATTTCGTCCACCACTTCCTGCTGCATGACCTCGTGATAGGTCGGGAGCAGCGTCTTTTCGGCATTGTAAGCCGGCATCACCACCACAACTTTCTGCTGTTTGAACATGATTGACTTCCCGGCCGTCGCCATTAGCCTTTTGGCGACGGCGCAATGCCGAAAAATAATGCCCGAAGACCGGCCAGCCGGCGAGCAGATTTTTTGCCGGCCGGCCGGTAGGGCAAGATGCGCTCAGCCCAAACCGCAATAACGACAGTTTTGATCGCCGCCCCAAAATAACTGAACCATTACCACCAGAAAAAAATGGAGGAGAATTCCTTGTTCCCAAGAATTCCTTGTTTTCACTTGACAAAACCCGGGCTAATGCAAGAATCAGGGCATAGTTTCTAATATCGTTCATGGTCATGGACCGGATACGCAACAGTCGAGGAAAACCATTAAAGGAGGTGATGCCGCTGCGGCGCTGATGATGAAAGCGAGGCCAAGCAAACGGTGCTTCGGTCTCAAACGGTGTATGCCAAAGGAGGATCGGAAAAATGAAACGTTATTTGCCATTATTATGTCTGGCCGGCCTTATCGGCTGGGCGACCGCCGGGTCGGGCTGCCCGTTCCAGCTCTCGCTCGTCAGTCCGGTTGCGATTGTCCCGGAGAATAAACCGGTTAGCGGCCTGCGCCTTAACCTGATTTACGGGGCTAATGAAAACGTGACCGGCTTTGACCTGGGCCTGGTTAACCATGCCCATAAGAGCCTGAAGGGAATGCAACTGGGTGTCATTAACTTCGTCTGCGAAAACGTAAGCGGCGGGCAATTAGGCGTCATTGATTTTGTCTCCGGCAACGTATCCGGCGGCACCCTGGCGGCGGTTAACCTGGTTGGCGGAAACTTGTCGGGCGAGGAAGTCGGACTGATCAACTGGACCCAGGGCAACCTGTCCGGTTATGATTTCGGTCTGGTGAACCTGGTTGGCGGAAACGTCGCCGGCGAAGAGTTCGGCGTGCTTAATTGGGCCGGCGGCAACGTGGACGGATGTCAGGCCGGCTTGCTTAATTGCGCCAGCGGCACAGTGGCCGATGGCCAACACGGGTTAATGAATGCCGCGCACGGCGGGGCCTCCTATCAGGGCGGACTGATTAACTGGACCGCTAAATTGGACGGCTTCCAGTGGCTGGGCATCAATGCCGCGAATGAGGCCAAGGGCCTGCAACTCGGCGCGATTAACTACGCCGTCAAGCTGGTCGGTCTGCAGATCGGAGCGCTGAATATCATCTGGGGCCGGGAAAACGTCTTGCTCCGCGTGCTGCCGATCGTCAATGCCAGTTGGTAGCGCTAAGCGGATCGAGTACCGCTAACGTGAGCAGGTGGCCGCGCCTAAAGGCGTGGCCACACTGCTTTTTACGGCGCGCGACGCGCTCTTCAGGGATTTTCAAAGCCCTCGAACTTTTCAGCGCCTTGTTCCGGCGAACCGGGCGATGGCCGATGCATTGGAGCCAATCGGTCCTGGAGCTGCCCCTGCCCCTGCGCGGAACGACCCTGGAAGCCCATGCCGGATGATGGCCGCTTCGCCCGGATGAGTTCACGGAGCTTGGTCTGCTGCTCGGTGGTCAGCGTATTCTTCACCTTGAGCATCATCGCAAAGCGCAGGCGCTTGATTTCGCTTTCGATCGTCAGCAGCTTGTCTAATTGCGCCAGCACCTTTTTCTCATCAGGGCGCTCCTCCTTGACCATTTCGGCAAAGGCTTCGTTCTCCGCGCTCTGCTGCCATTGCAAGTCGGTGAACCGCGCCATTGTCTTCTGCATTTCCGACCTGATGGCGGTCTGCTGGTCATCTTTCAGCCCGATGGCCTTCTGGTTCTGCATAACCAGTTCCGGCGGGAAAAAGTTGTCCAGCAGCGGATCGCCGAAGCCCCCACCCTGTCCCGGCATAGGCGGTTTCTGTCCGCTCATGCCGCCTCCGCCCATGCCGCCGCCGCCCATACCACCACCGCCCGGCAGTTGCGCCCAGGCAATGGCGCCGGCAAAACAGACGACCGCAATAATCATTTCAACCCTTCTTCGCCAAGAAGCCCCGTGGCTGACCACTGGGCTGAATAATGCCTTAGGCTTCGCAGGGTTCCGCAACGACGGCTTCACTTTCCTGTTCATACGCCCTCCTTTCATTTTCTGGCATTGTTATTGACACAGGCCAGCATTCATCCAGTCCGGAGCTGAATGAAGTGCCAACCCGATCTTCCCACGGTGTGCTCGCTTCGGTCAAAAGGACGTCAGTCGCGGCATCCCAGTTGGCCAGCGCCGCCCATTGGCGGGCCTCTGCCGCGGCTTGCCGCGTTTTTACCTGGTACACGGCCAGCGGCGCGGCCGCTAAAATGAGCACGGCCGCCGCCATGGCCAATCTCAACCCGGTAGTAAAAAAATGAACCTGCGCACGGCGCGGCGGCGCATTCCAGAGACGGTCGAAAGTCGGCGCAGCCTGAAGATCCTGAGACTTAAGCTCCTGAAAGAGGGAACGCAGCCGATCATCATGTTCATTGGTGTTCATTGAAATAGCCTGATTGTTTGAACAATTCGCGCAGTCCGGCTTTGCCGCGCTCGTAGTGCGTTCGGGCCGTGCCGACCGTTACCCCCATCACCCCGGCCGCTTCGGCTAAACTCAGGTCCTGATAGAAGGCCAAGTGCAGCACTTCGCGCTGCCGGCCTGGTAACCGCTCCAGCGCCGCGCGCAACAGCTTCCAAAGCTCCCCGCGCTCCGAAGCCTGATCGGCGCCGGGGGGCAGTTCCGCAGGTTCTTGCTCGTGGGCGAACCGTTCCAGCAACTTCCGGCGCAACCAGTGCCGCCGGCGCGCTTCGGCGGCCGTGCGCCGGATAACGGCGAAGAGCCATGTTTTGAACGATGCCTGGTTGTTTCCGCCGGATCCCTGAGCGTCCGGCAGGTGGGCGCCACCGGCGAGAAACCGCGCGCGGCCTTGCAGGATCTTCAAATAAGCGCTCTGTAACACGTCGGCGGCCTCCTCGGGATTATGCGCGCAACAACTCAGGGCCCAGCCATAACTCGCCGCGTGGTGCTGTTCCAATTGCCCGCGCAGGCGAGATTCATCCATGACACCATCCCCGCGTTGTGCTTCTCTAACCATTATTCGTTCCTCGCGGGCTGATTATATGACCTGAAAATTACACAAAAACCGCAATGCCCAGGTTATAGCACAGGTAGCGAACAAGAAATAGACGTGTATCTTGAGGTCCGCTTGGTATATTTCTGCCACGTGCTTATGAGTCCTGATATTACACAACCCGGACTAACTTCCCAGCCCAGCCCGCCCGCCTACAACGCTATGCGTAGCATTGCTGGCGGACGGCGTCTGGTTTATTTTCTGCCCTGGTTGCCGAGTGTAATGGCGATTGCCCTGCGCTTAGCCTGTCTGAACGAATTCATTTCTTCGCCTTTTTTTCTCCCAATGGGCGGCGACCGCGGCTTGTATCATAGCGTAGCCAGTCGCCTGGCCGGCGGTCAGGGCTGGAACGATGTTTTTACTTTCATGCCGTTTTATCCTTACTTGCTCGGCGGCCTCTACAAACTGCTGGGCGGCGCTAATCTGGCCGCCGCGGCTATTTTCCAAGCCCTGCTGGATGGGCTTACTGCGCGCTTGATTTTCGGTTTGGCTTTTCGCCGCTATGGCCAGGCCGCCGCTGTCATGGCCGCATCGGGCTTTGCCCTGCTGGGTCCGGCAACCACCTATTCGCTCGTTACCATGCCGGTCGCCTTAGGCCTTTTCTGGACAGCCTTAGCCGCCACGTGTCTTGACCGATGGCGTGAGCAATGGACTTGGATTACGGCCGGCGCTGTTGCGTTGATCCTCGGCATCGGCGGCCAGATTCTGGGCTTCTTCTGGCTGGCAATTCCAGTTATTTCGTTTTGGATTCTTCTCGGCTCACGCCGGCCGCTCGCGCCGCGCATCGTTCAGGCCGCGCTCATTCTCGGCCTGGGCTATGCCTGCCTTCTGCCTTCGCTTATCCATAATTTTAGGTTTTCGCGCGAATGGATTCCGGTAGCAGCGCATACCGGCTTGAATCTCTATATGGGCAACAACCCGGCCAGTCACGGCTATGGCACGGCGCTCCCCGGCATCCGCTTAAGCGCCGAAGAAATGACGCGCGACGCCACGCGCCTGGCCTCGCGCGCCATCGGCCGCGATCTGACCGTGGCCGAGGCCGACCGCTTCTGGCAGGCTCGGGCCCGCCGGTTCTGGAGAGAGCACCCGGCGCAGGCCTTGCAATTGCTCTCGCGCAAAGCCCAGCGGCTTCTCAGCATCCGCGAATTTGACGACACCGGAATCTACCGGCTCCTGCCGACGGCGGTGCCATCCTTGAAACTCGCGGCTGTCAGCTTCGGCCTGGTATGGCTATTAGCCTGTGTGGGCTACGGGTTCCGGCAATGCACCCGTTCAACAACGGGTTCCTGGATAATTTTGCTTTGCTGCGCGGCTGGAGTGCTCATTACTTTTGTGACGACGCGCTACCGTCTGCCGCTGGCCGTGCTCTTGCTGCCGGCGGCCGGCGGCACACTGGCCGCTTTGCCGGGTCTGTTCCGCGCCCCACTACGTCGGGACTGGCGACGTCTACTCATTGGCTGTGGTGGCGCTCTGCTGGCCATCTGGCCGCATGCCCTGCCGGACACTACTTTTGTGGATGCGCTCAATCAATCGGCCTACTGGCACCGGCAAGGCAACAGCGGCAAGGCTTTTGCTTACGCCCAACAGGCTCTGGAGCGTCAAGGCGATTCGGCCGAGGCCTGGTTTGCCTTAGGCAATGCGTTCTACCTGGAAAAAAAATATGCGGCGGCGCTTGAGGCCTTTGAGCGGACGCTTTCAACCCAGCCGGAACGAACGGATGCGCTCTTCAATGCCGGTCTGACGTTAGAACACCTGGACCGGAAGACCGAAGCGCAGAAGCATTACGAGCAAGTAATCGCCCTGGACAAGCACCACGCCCAGGCCTGGTTTGCGCTGGCGATTATTTACCGCGCTCAGGGGCAAACCACGCAGGCCCAGCAGGCCCTGTCCGCCGCCGCCGCGCTCGTCGGCTGGGATCATCCGGACATCGTTAAATTCCAGGCCGAGCACTATCAGCCGGCTCCGGGAAGCATAAGGGGGGAAGCAGACGACCCTTATTAGACCCTTATGACTGACCGATTATGGTTACGTCCCCGATCATGGTTTACCCCCTCACCTTGGAGTTGCCCCAATCTGTCCTGCCCGATCTGAACCTGGCGACCTGCGCAAGGACCTTCGGCGCTTTTCATACCCGCAAAAAACGCTTGCCGGATGATGTATGCAATATTACCGTATCTGACTTCGAAATAAACCATTATTGCCGAGTACCTGCTGGATAGCCTCGTGGCGTCCATCAAGCGCGTGGCCGCGCCAAACACGCCCGCGCCGTTCTCTACGCCCATGGAGAAATTTTATATCCCCAGCGTTGAACGGATCACGGAGGCGGCGCAGGCAATCATGACCTTTTAACTCAGGTAAAAACAGGGGGTAGATGCATTCAGGAATAATCATGGCGCCGGTGCGAGTGAATCCGGTCTTGCTTCATCCGCAGGAACAAAGAATACGCCTAGATGGCGAATGGAACTTTCGCCTGGATCCGGAGGACTTGGGAGTAAAGGCACAATGGTTTAATGAAATCGGACGGCTTACCGATAGAATTCGAGTGCCCGGCTGCTGGCAGGGACAAGGGTTCGGCGGGGATGGAAAAGACACCCTGTGGGACTTTCGCCTGGAAGCACGCACCTACCGCGCCACTTACCAGGGGACCGGTTGGTATGGGCGAACGTTCCGGCTTCCAGCGGATTGGGCGGGGAAACGTCTTTGTTTAAATTTCGGCGGCGTACACCCGAGCGCGGAGGTCTGGTTGAACGGAGTCAGGTTGGGGGAGAACCACGCGCCTTTTGTGCCGTTCGGATTCGATGTCACCGCGATCGTTCACCCTGGCCGGGAAAACTGGCTGTCGGTTCGCGTGCATGAGCAAGGTCGTCCCTTCGGTCTGAGTTACAACTGGCAGGGCAACTGGTCGGGATTGTATCGGGGTGTGGAATTCATAACCACCGGCGCATCTTTCCTGCAGCAAGTGAAAATCTATCCGGAGGTTGATCGGCAGGTGGTGCGCTGCCAGGTCGAGGTGGGGGGTGACCGTCTGGCAACCGGGTCTTTGCGTCTGCGGCTCTCTACCCAGGCCATTGGCCCACAGTCGCCGGCAATTTCGCATGAAATCGAAATTACGACTCCGGCCGTTGAACATGAAATCGCGATCCCTTCGCCCCGTCTGTGGAGCCCTGACGCGCCCAACCTCTACCGCGTAGATATTGTGCTGCTGCGCGGGAATGAGGTGCTGGATGCGATGAGCGAACGGGTTGGTTTCGTCAAGCTTTCCACGGAGGGCCACCGATTCCTGATCAATTGCCAGCCGTACTATATGCGGGGCTCGGGTGATTTCCAGGC
The DNA here is from genome assembly GCA_016188985.1 of Lentisphaerota bacterium. Classification (GTDB taxonomy): domain Bacteria; phylum Verrucomicrobiota; class Kiritimatiellia; order JAAZAB01; family JAAZAB01; genus VSJD01. The sequence goes on from JACPGM010000119.1 coordinate 25,223, forward strand.
CCATCCGGAGACCGGATGTCCTGATACCGACCGTGAGCGTTGGCGTCGGAAACTGAAGACCTTACGGGCCTACGGGTACAATTACGTTCGTTGTCAATCATATGTTCCGGCGCCGGAATACCTTGACGTGGCCGACGAGGTGGGGTTGCTGGTCCAGAGCGAGATGGGCATGCTGGGCGCGTGGGGCGGCCATACCACATGGCACGTCTATGCCTGGCCGCCGCCCCTGCCATCCTATCGTGAAGTCATCAGGAACCAGTGGAACCGAGTTGTCCTGCGCGATGTAAACCATCCTTCCGCCAATCTCTATTGTATGAGCAACGAGCTGGGTTCGCTATGTTCTTTTCCACGCACGGCCTGGCAGTGTTACCGCGAAACCAAGGCGATCAAACCGACCGCTTTAGTCATCTGGACTGACGGCGGACATGACGAAAACCTGCCGGGTGATTATATCAATGTCTTTGCCAGCGGCCCCTCGGGCAAGACGAGCGAGCTGTGGGAAAAATATGCAAAGTCGGGCAAGCCCATTATTCAGCACGAATTTGCCTGGTGGAGTTCGTTCCCGGATGTGCGGATCATGAGCAAGTATTCGGGGGGCGTGCGGCCTTATGCGGCGGAAATTGCCCGGGAGGCCGCCACGCGCCAAGGTTTGGCCCACTTGCTTCCACAATTCGCGGAGAACAGCCAGCGCCTGCAATTGCTCGAGGCCAAAGCCAAATTGGAGAACTGCCGCCGCGATATTCCGCAACTTGCCGGTATTTGTCATTTCACCGCCATGGATTTTAATCCCTCGCCACAGGGGATCATTGACGAGTTTTACGAGCGCAAATTGATTGACCCGGCCGATTGGCTCAAGACCAATGGAGATACGATCGTCATGACCAGCCTTGCGTTCGATGACCGGCTGGTGTGCGCCGGAGATGAATTCAAGTGTAAGTTCTTTGTCTCCGATTTTTCTCATTCGCCGCTGGTGGCCCCCACGCTGGCCTGGCGGCTCGCGGCGGGCGCCGACACACTGGTTGCCGGGAAACTCAACTACGCACACCAGGCTTACGGCACGTGTCCGGTTGGCGAGGCAAATATCACAGTACCGTCCGTAACCCACCCAACGGCCGTCAGTCTGGAAGCCGTGCTTAGCGAGGGGAAGCGCATTGTCACCAACTCCTGGAATATCTGGCTCTTCCCGCGCGAAGCCGCATTGCCGAAGACGACGTTGTGCTATGGCACTCCCGAACATACCTGGCTGAAGGATTGGCGCAGTCTGCCCGGGGTTACGGCGCAAAAACTGGTTCAAAGCGCAACACGGGTGGTGTTGAGCGAACAGCTTGACGACCCCCTGATTGCCTTCATGCGTGCTGGCGGCCGGGTCATTCTGGCGGCCGGCGAAGGACTGGTTCGCCCGCATGCGCCGCTTTTTGGATACGTGAAATATTTCTTCACACCGCCGGCCAACTATCCGCCCTACGAGGATGGACAAAACGGCACAATCATCCGCAAGCATCCCATGCTCGGCGATTTTCCGCACGCTGGTTTTGCGGACTTTCAATTTTTCCGGCTCATGGAAGAGGCGCCACCCATTGACCTGCAGCCGCTGGATTTGGCGGAGGGCGAACCGGTCATCCGGGTAATTCATCGCTACCCCGTGTGTCACCCGCTGGCCTATCTGCTGGAGCGATCCATGGGCACTGGTGGACTGATTTTATGCGCGCTACAGTTGAACCCAGCCTGGCCGGAAGCCCGCTACCTGCTTGCCCAGCTCTGTGCGTATGCGGACGGCAGGCAGTTCCAGCCGGCAGCGCCATTATCGGCTCAGGCCCTGGCATCTATAAAATCTGGCACCTTACCGCCTTAACACCCCACGTCAACCAGTAGCCCAGTGTAGCACTGGCTACTGGCTGGCAGGCCGGAAACAGATGGGAGGAGGAAGCATGAATTCCCGCGAAAGGTTCCTGGCCTGCCACCGTTTCCAGGCCGTTGACCATGTGCCGTTTGTGGAGATTGCCATGTGGGAGCAGACCATCGTGCGCTGGCACAAGGAGGGCATGCCGCAGGACGTTGACACGAGCTTCGTCCTCAATGGCAACGAATACTTCGGTTTCGAACGCTGGGAGTACCTGCCGCTAAATGTTGGCATGGTTCCCACCTTTGAGCACCAGGTCATTGAGGAAGACGAGCACCTCGTTCTTTTCCGGGGAAAGGACGGTATCGTGCACCGCGCCTTGAAAGACGGGATGGTCGGCAGCACCCGCGCTTCCATGGATCAATACCTTAGCTTTCCCGTTACCGACCGTATCAGCTTCCTGGAAATAAAAAAGCGCTACAACGCCAAGTCCCCGATCCGTTATCCGCACTGGTGGCCGGACCAGGTCCGCTGCTACCAACTCCGCGACTATCCGCTGGCCCTGACGGGCATTGGCGGCTTCGGCCTCTACAGCATGCTGCGCAACTGGCTGGGCACGGAAAACGCCTGCACGCTCTTCTACGACAATCCCGCGCTCGCCGAAGAGATGCTGGATTTCCTGACCGATTTTTTCATCGAATTGACCACCCGGGCGCTACGCGAGGTGGAAGTGGACTGGTACAATTACTTCGAGGATTTCGCCTTCAAGACCGCGCCGCTCATCTCGCCGGCCATTTACCGGCAGTTCCTGCTGCCACGCTACCGCCGAATCAACGCGCACCTCCAGCGGCACGGCGTGGACATCATCAGTCTGGACAGCGACGGCAATATCGAAGCGCTGCTGCCGCTGATCGTCGAGGCGGGCATCAACCAGATCTGCCCGCTGGAACAGGCCGCCGGCATGGACGCCCTCAAAATCCGCAAGCAATACGGCAGCGCCTTGGCCATGCTGGGCGGCATTGATAAGCGTGAACTTGCCAAGGGCCAGCGCGAGATCGGGCGCGAGCTGCTGCGGCAGGTGCCCACCCTGCTTGAAACCGGCGGCTACATCCCGACCGTTGACCATGCCATCCCGCCCGACGTATCCTATCAAAACTTTCTGTACTACTTAGACATCAAAACCAAGATTCTGCAAGGCCACTATGGGGCCTGAGCAGAACGGCTCGGTACTGTTAAAAGTTACCTTGAGAAGATGGTGGTGGCAGGAGCAGCCGACAAGGCTGCGAGCCACAGAAATCTGGTCACACTTAAAGATTAAAGTTTTATAAATATAAGATTAGATGAAGTTAGTGATAAGCGAATTTTCGATGCTCAGGAAAAAGCCGTGCCGGCTCCGTTCTTGACAACCATGACGATTTTTTACCAGATTACCGGCCTATGGCAAAAACGGAACAGGCGACGAGCAAGCAAAGCATTAAAATCAGTTGCCCGGGCTGCGGCCAGGACACGCTGCTCAAGCGTGAGAGCATCTACGAGGGATTCAAGCGCGTGGGCGAAAAGCTTTCCTGCGCCGTCTGCGGCCATGTCTTTTCTGATGAGGCGGCGGTTCCATTCAAGGTTAAGAAATCCATGCCCGGCTTTACGCACGGGGACCTGCCGCGGCCAAGCAAGGTGTTTGGCGAGCAGGAAGTGAGCGCTACGGTCGGCCGGCTTTGCCGCCATTGCGCTCATTACATCGTCAATCCTTTTCTCCAGCGTTGCGGCCGCTCCAACCGGGAAGTAGAAGCCACGGACACCTGCGAAGAGTTCACGCCCAAACCAAACCCTGTGGTTCAAAGCTCCTAAGGCGGGCTTGTGACCGCAACCCCCTCGTGGCCACGCCAAGAGCGTGGCAAGCGCGTTTATCCCGCGCCGCGCGGGGTGGTAAGCCAAACAAGACAAGTCTCACCACGGAGACACGGAGGCACAGAGGAAGATGTTCTCCGCACGTGTTCTCTTCCGACCAACCGTTGCGCGCATTTGGCGCAGGGCGCTGCGCCCTACGCCAAATGCGCGCAACACTCCTGTGGGGAGCTGGAAGAGATTAAGGAGACGAAGTCATACTCCGTGTCTCTGTGTCTCCGTGGTGTCCTCCATAGGCGGATCCGCCTTCGGCGGAAATCCCATATTGCTTTAACAATATCTTGTTTGTTATCTTACACGCAAAAACGTGTATCTTTACGAAAAATACTCTAATACCCACGCCCATGCACATTCCTGATGGCTTTTTAGACGCCAAGACTCTCGCGCTCAGCGGGGCTCTCGCTCTCGGCGCCCTGGCGCTGGCCGTGCGGACCGCCCAGCGCAACCTGCCGCCGCGCCGCGTGCCGTTGATCGGAATTACCGCCGCCTTTGTTTTCGCCGCGCAAATGCTTAATTTCCCGGTGGCCGGCGGCACTTCCGGTCATTTGCTGGGCGGGGTTCTGGCTGCGACCATGGTAGGCCCGAGCGCGGCCGTTCTGGTAATTACGTGTGTCTTAATTATCCAAGCATTTCTTTTTGCCGATGGCGGCATCCTGGCGCTGGGCGCCAATGTTTTTAACATGGCCATCGTGGGAACCATTGGCGGATACGGCATCTATTGGCTGGTTCGACGAGTAGCCTCAGGACTGCGCGGCCAACTGATGGCCGCCGCTTTTGCCGCCTGGTGTTCGGTGGTGCTCGCCGCCGGCAGTTGCGCCGCGCAACTGGCGTTTTCCGGGACGGTAGCCTGGACCCTCGTGCTCCCCGTCATGACCGGCATCCACATGCTTATCGGCATCGGCGAATCCTTGATCACCGCCCTGGTGTTGCTGGCCGTCGCGCGGACCAGGCCGGAACTTTTGACGGAGATTGCCGACGGCCATAAAGGCCTCCTATGGGAACGATTGGCCTTCGGCCTGCTGATTGCCCTGGGCTTGGCGGTCTTCGCGGCGCCCTTCGCTTCCCGCAAGCCTGATGGCCTGGAATATGTTGCCCAGGTTCAGCGGTTTGAACACAAGGCCGTCGAAAAAAACATCGTGCCGGCTCCCCTGCCCGACTATACAATTCGCGGAATCAGTTCGCCGGGTATGGCAACCGCCCTGGCGGGCGGAATAGGGACGGTATTGATGTTCGGCTTTGCCTTTTTACTGGCACGCGCCCTTTTGCAAAACAAATCCCATGCATCATGATTTCATTGACCGCTACAGCCGGTTAGACAGCGTCGTGCACCGCCGAGCGGCCGGCCTCAAGCTCGCCGTGGCGTTGGCATTGCTGCTGGCTATAATTCTCTGGCCGCGTTTGGATAAATCGGGCCTGATCGCCTTTGCGGCGATCGCGGTTGTGTTGCTCGGCCTGGCAGCCTTGAGCCGAATCCCGCCCGGGTTTCTGGCTACGCGTCTATTGATGCTGGAACCATTCGCGCTGGGCATAGCCTTTTTGTCCCTCTTTCAGCCGGGCGGCGGCCAGACATTTTTGCTCTTGCTGCTACGCAGCACCTTATGCTTATTCACTGTCTTGCTGCTTACCAATACTATGCCCTTCGCCGACATCTTGCGGGTGCTCAAGCGGTGCCGCAGCCCAAGCCTGCTCTTGACAACCCTGGCCCTGATGTATCGCTATCTGTTCGTGCTGATTGACGAGCTGGAGCGCATGCAGCGCGCCCGCGCCGCGCGCACTTTCCGGGGCGGCCGCTGGCAAACCTGGCGGGCTTTGGCCCTCCTGGCCGGAGAACTGTTCGTGCGCTCGACCGAGCGCGCCGAGCGCATTTACGCGGCCATGTGCGCCCGGGGTTGGAAGTAAAAACGCTTAAATGAAGGAAGAAGTTACTACTCAGCGATTACTTTTAACTGCGAAATGCGCGAAATACGCGAAATTTGAATGCAATTTCCTTTCCAATTTTCGCGACTTTCGCGTCTTTCGTAGTTCCATTTCTTGTCTGAGTAGTTACGAAAGAATAAAGCACAATGAGCACAGCGCACCAGGCGATTGAAATCGAGAACTTGAGCTATTGCTATCCGGACAGCTCGCAAGCGCTCCGGGCCATTTCCTTTTCGGTAGCGGAGGGCGAATGCGTGGGTCTGATCGGCCCCAACGGGGCGGGTAAATCCACCCTGTTGCTGCACCTGAACGGCATTCTCCCCGAAACCCAGCGTAATGCCGCCCACATACGCATCTTCGCCGAGCCCATCAGCCGCGACAACCTGCCGGCCATCCGCCGCACCGTGGGCGTGCTCTTCCAGAATCCCGATGATCAGCTTTTTTGTCCTACGGTTTTTGAAGACGTGGCTTTTGGGCCGCGGCAAGCGGGTTTGAGTGAGCCGGAAGTAACGGAAAAAGTCCGGGTGACGCTCGCGGCCGTCGGCCTGCATGGGTTTGAAAGAAAGTCCCCTCACCATTTGAGCCAAGGCGAGAAACGGCGCGTATGTTTAGCGGGCGTCCTGGCTTGTGAAGCGCGCGTCCTGGCGCTGGATGAGCCAACCAGCGACCTGGACCCGCGGAACCGCCGCGCATTCACGGCGCTGCTCAAGCCGATCCGCGCAACAAAAATCATTGCCTCCCACGATTTGAACATGATCGCCGAACTGTGCCAGCGCGTGCTGCTGCTGGATGGCGGCGAGTTGGTGGCCGAAGGACCGGCCGCCACGCTGCTGGCCAATGAGCCGCTCATGCTGGAGCACGGTCTGGAGCGGGCGCGCGCTTTGCAACCCGGACGCTGAGCTTCACCAGGAGCGATTCTTTCTGAACCGTATTTCTTAAGATATTTGGTTTGTAGCCGCGTCCGTGAGGACGTGAACTCGTCCTGAAATTCCGGGTAGCCGCGTCCGTGAGGACGTGAACTCGTCCTGAAATTCCGGGTAGCCGCGCCCGTGAGGGCGTGGAGCGTTCCGGCGGCCACTACATGAATCATGAATCACACTTTTTAAGAAAGCACCCAAAAAAGGCACAATCATGTCCACTGCTTACCCGGCTTTGGTTCTTCCCGCACGCCGCTGCTCATGGCGCCAAGGCCTGGGCCGCGCCTTGGCAACCGGCCTGGTTTTCGCGCTAACGAGCATGGGGCAAGCCGGCGGCCTCAAAATTGTCGCCTCATTTTATCCAATTTACATAGCCGCGCTCAACGTGGCCGGGGGCATTAGCGGGGTTGAAGTCATCAGCCTGACCAAGCCGCTGGCCGGCTGCCTGCATGATTACCAGTTGACACCGCGGGACCTCGTCACCCTGGACCAGGCTGATATTTTCATCGTTAATGGGGCGGGGATAGAGACTTTTCTGGATAAAGCCCGGCAGCAAGCGCCCAAGGTAAAGCTCATTCAGGCCAGCGAAGGGATTGCTTTAATTTCTTCGGCAGGCGCAGTCAATCCGCACGTCTGGGTCAGCATAACCCTGCACATGCGCCAGGTGGAAACTATTTCAACGCATTTAAGCCGCCTGGACCCGGAGCATGCCGCCGCTTTCCGGCAGAATGCCAGGGAGTATCTGGCCAAATTGGAGGCGCTGCGCGCGGCCATGCACTCAGGCTTGCAGAACATAGCTGACCGCAACATTATCACTTTTCACGAAGCTTTTCCCTATTTCGCCCATGAGTTCGGCTTAACTGTAGTTGCGGTGATTGAGCGTGAGCCCGGCGCGGAACCGAAGGCCAGCGAACTGGCGCAAACAATAACCCTGGTGAAACGTTCGGGGGTCAAAGCCATATTTGCCGAACCCCAGTATTCCGCCGCGGCCGCCGACCTGATCGCCCGGGAAACGGGCGCAAGGGTCTATCGGCTCGATCCGATTGTCAGCGGACCGCCGCGGGCTGACGCCTATCTGACCATCATGCAAGAAAACCTGCGCACGCTACAGCAGGCGCTTGATGAAAATGATTGAAAAGCGGCAAAGAATCGCACAATCTTTCCCTTGCGTAACTACTCAGCTACCTGAGAAACCAATTTCCGCCCGTGGCGGATCCGCCTCAGGTGGATCATGCCTTAGGCAGACCCGCCTCTGGCGGGAACTACGAAATGCGCGAAATACGCGAAATTTGAATACAAAGTCCATTCCAATTTTTAGCGCCTTTCGCGTGTTTCGCAGTTCCATTTCTTGCTTACCTGAGTAGTCACCTTTTGCCATGCTTTTTAATTTTCACCGGACGGCCAATGCGGCGAAGACCTCCTGCGGGGGTTGCTGCACGCGGCTGGTAAATTTCGGCGTCCGGCTCAACGGCGTGGCAATTCTGGAAGCCATCAACCTGCACGTCCATTGCGGGGAGCTGACCGTGCTCTTAGGCCCGAACGGCGCCGGCAAAACCACGCTCTTCCGCGCCATGCTGGGCGAGCTGCCTTACAGCGGGCAACTCCAGTTTATTCATGCCGAAAGCGAGGAGCGCTTCATCCACCCGCGGATTGGCTATGTGCCCCAGAAGCTCGATATTGACGCCTTGGCGCCGGTTACGGTCATGGACTTGCTCACCGGCGCTCTGGCGCAGCGGCCGGTCTGGCTGGGCCACTCCCGCGCGCTGCGAGCACAGGCCGGGAAAATGCTCGCGGCGGTTAAGGCCCAAGACCTGCTCGACCAGCGCATAGGCCAACTCTCCTGCGGCCAACTCCAACGCACCCTGCTGGCGCTGGCTCTGATGCCGGTTCCCGACCTGCTCTTGCTGGATGAGCCGGTCTCCGGCGTAGACCCTGCGGGTATTGATCTTTTTTATCACATGGTTTCCGAATTGCGCCGGATGTATGATCTGTCAATCCTGCTGGTTTCGCACGATATTCCTACGGCGGCCCGGTTTGCCGACCGTATGGTCTTTCTGAACCGCACTATTCTCTGCGACGGCACGCCGCGCGAGGTATTAGCGGGACCGTGTATCCGGCAGACCTTTGGGGTTGACCTGGCTAATGTAGGCCTGAGCCAAATCGAAAACCAGGCCGCGCGCGTCTGCCAGCACGAGACCTGCGAAAACCAAACAGGCTGTAGACCGTAGGCTGTAGACTGAAGACTTCATTGGGAGGCGTCGGGCGACTGTTTCATGTAACCGCGGGCTTGAGCCCGTGGTCATGCACGTCAGAATTATCCACGCCCTCACGGGCGCGGCTACCAAGATTGGAATCGATTGAGAGGAACGACGGATACTGAAAGGCCGTAGCGCATTGCGGACCTACAGCCTTCAGCCTACAGTCTTCAGCCATTGTTTAAGAATATGACTTTCTGGCACCATATTGCCGGACATCTGCCTTTCGAGTGGGCCCAATTCGTGTTCATGCAGAATGCCCTGCTGGCGATCCTGCTGATCGCCCCACTCTTTGCGCTGATCGGCTGTTTAGTGATCAGCAACCAGATGACGTTCTTTTCCGACGCCATCGGGCACGCCGCGCTGACCGGCATTGCCATCGGCGTCCTGGCAGGACTGGCCGACCCGCTCTGGGCGATGCTGGGCTTTGCGGCCGTGCTGGCCGTCCTCGTTTCCGTCCTGCGCCGCTACTCCTCGGCCTCGACCGACACCATTATCGGGTTGATCATGGCCCTGGCCGTGGCGCTGGGAGTGGTCCTGCTCTCCCGTGGCGGCGGCTTTGCGCGCTATTCCAGCTACTTGATTGGTGACTTGCTGACCATCAGGCCATTCGAGATTTTACGGCTCGTGCTATTGCTGGCGCTGGTGGCCGGCGTGTGGCTGGTTTTTTTCAATCAACTTTTTTTTACGGGTTTAAATCGTTCGCTGGCCAGGGCCCGCGGCTTCCCGGTGTGGCGCTTGGAAACATTTTTTGCCGTGCTGGTGGCCATGGTGGTCACAATCACCATTCCCTGGGTCGGCCTGCTGGTCATCAATGCCCTGCTGATCGTCCCGGCCGCTGCCGCGCGCAACCTGGCGCGCAGCATGAGCGCTTACGTGCTGCTGGCCATAATCATCAGCGCCCTGTCCGGCATCCTGGGACTGATCAGCTCCTTCTATTGGAGCACGGCCACGGGTGCTACGATCGTTCTCTGGGCCATCGGGTTTTTTATTTTGTCGCTGGTTTTCCGTCAGCGGTAAGTCACGCATGCAAGCACTCGAGCCAATTTTAAGCAAGGTCGCCGATCTGGTCTGGAACTGGCCCTTGATCGTCCTGCTGCTGGGCACGCATATCTATCTCACCATCCGTTTGAAATTCATCCAGCGCTACTTGGGCCGGGCAATCAAGATATCTTTCAGCCGGAAAGCCGAAGGCCCCGGCGATATCAGCCAGTTCGGCGCGCTGATGACGGCGCTGGCCGCGACGGTCGGCACCGGTAATATCGTTGGCGTAGCCTCGGCCGTGGCCGCCGGCGGGCCGGGCGCCGTTCTGTGGATGTGGCTCACGGGGGTGTTCGGCATCGCGACCAAATACGCGGAGGCGTTGCTGGCCGTGAAATACCGCATAATTGAGCCGGATGGCGCCATGGCCGGCGGACCGATGTATGTGCTCGAGCGCGGCCTCGGTCAAAAATGGCTGGGCATCTTGTTCGCGGTCTTCACCGCCATCGCCGCCTTCGGCATCGGCAACATGGTGCAGGCCAACTCGATTACGGTGCTGATGCAAGAAACGTTTAATGTAGCGCCCTGGATCAGTGGGGCGGTTATGACCATTCTCGCCGCTGCGGTTATTCTGGGCGGGATCAGATCAATCGCCCGGGCCTGTCAGGTGCTGGTTCCTTTCATGGCGGTATTCTACGTTTTGGGATGTCTGATCATACTGGTAATTAATTACCAATTAATTCTGCCCAGCATTATATTAATCCTGAAATCGGCGTTCAGCGGCCAGGCGGCCATAGGCGGCTTTATCGGCGCGGGAGTGAAAGAAGCTATGCGCTTTGGCGTGGCGCGCGGCCTGTTTTCCAACGAATCGGGACTGGGTTCGGCGCCGATTGTGGCCGCGGCCGCGCAGACCAAAACGCCGGTCCGCCAGGCGCTGGTTTCATGCACCGGCACGTTCTGGGATACCGTGGTCATCTGCGCCATCACCGGGCTGGTCATTGTCAGTTCCAGCGAGTGGACCAGAGGGTTATCGGGGGCCGCTTTGACTAAAAGCGCGTTCAGCGCTATTCCTTATATTGGGCCGCTTGTGTTGACGGTGGGCCTGGCCACTTTCGTCTTTTCGACAATTCTGGGCTGGTCATATTACGGCGAAAAAGCGGTCGAGTATCTGTTCAGTCCAAGGGCGGTCCAACCCTATCGCTACCTCTGGATTGCCGCCGTGATGGTCGGCTCGGTGGCGACACTCTCGTCCGTCTGGTCCTTTGCTGACATCACCAACGGTTTCATGGCCATTCCCAACCTGGTTGCGCTGATTTGGCTGACGCCGGTAATCTGCCGCGAGACTAAGGCTTATTTCCAGAAATAAAGCAAGGGGTCAGTTACGAGGTGATCGCGTGAAGGTTCCGCCGGCAGGCGGATCCGCCAGGGTGGAAGGGACGGCTCGCCTGTCTGCGTGCGTACCCGCACAGGCAGGCCGAGCCGTCCGCGGCGCGTTCGGCGAACGCGCCCTACCCGTCGCCCCCCAATAATTGACGGATTACCAAATAAACGTATTGGCCGGAGCAATTATGAAAACCGGTAGATTAGCGCGTCTGGCTGATTTTTTTGCGCTCAAGCGCAGCATGGCGGCCATGCTGGCCATGGTCGTGCTGGTCGGCGTAGGCGAGGAAATGGCCGAGCGGTTTCTGCCGATCTATACGCTGGCCTTAGGCGGCGGCATCCTGGCCGTCGGGTTCCTGAACGCCATGGACAACCTGCTCTCGGCGCTTTATTCATTTCCGGGCGGATATTTAAGCGATCGGCTGGGCGCCAAGCGCGCGCTGGCGCTCTTCAACCTGATTGCCATGGGCGGCTATCTCATCGTGATTCTGTTGCCGTTCTGGCCGGCGGTAATTGTCGGCTCGGTCTTCTTCCTGTCCTGGAGCGCCCTCTCGATGCCGGCCACTATGAGCCTGGTGGCCAAGGTCTTGCCGAGCAACAAGCGCACCATGGGGGTTTCCCTTCACTCCTTAGTGCGGCGTCTGCCCAAGGCCCTGGGACCACTGCTGGGCGGCGTAATGATTGTGCTATTCGGCGAGCGGACCGGGGTGCGCATCTCTTTCGGTATAGCCCTGGTCCTGGCGGTGGTCGCCCTGGCGCTCCAGCAAGCCCTGATCGAGGATGATCCGCCAGCGCGCCAGCCAGCCGAGAAGAACCCTTTAAGGCTCTGGAAGCGCATGGCGCCGGAACTGAAAAAACTGCTGCTTTCCGATATACTGGCGCGGTTTGCCGAACAGATCCCCTACGCTTTCGTCGTCATCTGGTGCATGAAGAATAACCAGCTTTCGGCGGTCCAGTTCGGCGTTCTGACCGCGGTGGAAATGATCACGGCCATGCTGATCTATGTGCCCGTGGCCTACCTGGCCGATCGCGGCGCCAAGAAACCGTTCGTCGTCATCACCTTTTTCAACTTTGCCCTGTTCCCGCTCATCCTGCTCTTCTCGCGCTCTTTTGCCGTGATGCTGGTGGCGTTTGTCATCCGGGGACTGAAGGAGTTCGGCGAGCCGACGCGCAAGGCCCTGATCATGGACCTGGCGCCAGAAGACCAGAAGGCCGGCATGTTCGGTTTGTATTATCTCATGCGCGACGTGATTGTTTCGCTGGCCGCGTTTGGCGGGGCGTTGCTCTGGCTGGTCTCGCCGGCGGCTAATTTCCTGACGGCCTTCGCCTGCGGACTATTGGGCGCCATCTACTTTTTGATCTACGGGCGAGATTTACCGGCCATTCCCCGCGCCATCCCCACCCTGTCTCGCCGTTAGCTGGAGCGGTCCGCCGATTGCGCGCAACCCCGCAAAACTTCTCAGAATTGGTGGACGCGGTCTTTGATGGGCTGGTGGCGCTGGTTAAACACCGGCTGGCGGGCCTGCCGGGCGATATTATACAGCACGCCGACTTCCAGGAGAGATATAACCAGGCTCGAGCCGCCCGCGCTGATGAACGGCAGGGGCAAGCCCTTGGTCGGCAAGAGACCAATTACCACGCAGATATTGATAACGGCCTGCAAGGTGATCATCAGGGTCAGGCCGAAAGCCAGCAGGCGCCCGAACGCATCGGGCGCGCGCCAACTGATCCGCAGGCCGCAGAAAAAAAATCCGGCAAACAGCAGCACAACGCCCAAACTCGTAACCAGGCCCAATTCCTCGCCGATGATGGCGAAAATGAAATCCGTGTGCGCTTCGGGCAGGTAGTAGTGTTTCTGAATGCTGCGGCCCAAACCCACGCCAAAAGGGCCGCCGGCAATGAAGGCGTTAATTGCATTCAGCAATTGGAAGGAATAAGTCTGGGCATATTGTTCCGGGTTTAAAAAAGCCAGAATGCGGTTCAGGCGCACCGGGTCATGCAGAACGGCCACAGAAAAGGCGCTCAAACCCACCACGGCGAAGACGGCCAGATAGGCGCTCCTGACGCCGCCCACATAGAGCACGGCCAGCCCCGCGGCGCCGCAGAGCACGGTTGTGCCGAAATCAGGTTCCGCGAAGATCAAGAGCGCGATAACGCCCAACATGGCCAGGGGCGCCACAGCGCCGCGCCAGAACTCGCGCACACGCCACTTCTCGCGCGCGAGCCACCAGGCCAGGAGCAACAGGAGGGCAAACTTGGCAAGTTCCGAAGGCTGGAAACTTAAAAAACCGATATGAAACCAGCGCCGGCTGCCGCCAATTTTGGCCCCTATGCCGGGAACCAGCACCAAGGCCAAAAGGAGCGCGGCGACCACAAAAAACGCCAAAGCCAAAGGACGCCAGCGATGGTAATCCAGTTTGCCGGCCAAGAAGCCTATTGCTGCAGCAATCAGCAGCCAGACAACCTGGCGTTTGAGGAAATAAGCCGGGTCATCGTAAATCTCAGCGGCCCGGATGCCGCTGGTGCTGGCCAGCATAACGATGCCCAGCCCCAGCAATAACAGAACGATTAGAAGCAGAACGGTCGGCGTTTTCCACATTACGGAATTATCAGCCGTTGCCCCACCTGCACCGTGCGATTGGTGTCCAACTGGTTAAGTTCGGCAATTTCCTCCACGGTAACCGCATACAGTTTGGCAATGGAAATGATATCTTCGTTGGGCTGAACGATGTGGCTTATTCCCGAACTGGCAATAGCCGGCGACGGCTCCGCTACCGCTGAAACCGGGGTTGCCGCCGGCGCCGCTAACGACGTCGTCTCCGCGGCGGGTGGAGCTACAGGCGCTTCAATCGCCGGCGCCGTAACCGCCGCCGGCTCGGCCGCAGCTTGCGCAACAATCAATTTCTGGCCGATTTTCAGTTTGTCGCTCTGCAGCTTATTAATATCCCGCAGGGCGCTGACTTTGGTGCCGTGCTTCTTCGCAATCGCCGACAGAGTGTCGCCCCGCTGAACCACGTACTCATTACCGGCAGCGAGAGTCGTCTTGGTTACAGCTTCCATCGGCCAACCAATCGTCGGCTCGGCTGGCGCGGCGACTGGCGCGGACGCGCTCGTGACAGGCTTAATGACTTTGGATTTCGCGGAAGGCTTGGCCGGCGCCGGTAATACTTTCAGGAGTCCGGGTAATTCCAATTTCTGCCCTGCATAAAGCTTGTTCGGGTTGGCGAGTTTATTCAGCGCGATTATTTCGCTGCTGGAAATTCCGTATTGTTTGGCAATGCCACTGAGTGTGTCGCCGGGGCGGACGATATATTCGGTTATTTCCTTGGTCATGGACAAATCCGTTGGCGCCGGCTCCGCGGCCGCGGGCTTGGCCGACGGCGGCGGATAACTTACCGCCTCTTTGGTTGTCGGCGGCATACTCGACGTGGCAGCAGGCGTGGTCCTGGTCAACGTGCCACAGCCCTGGGTGAAAAATAACGCGCCAATCGCGGCGCAGTGCAAGGCAACCACAACCACCACTAACAAAGCCGACGCTTTCATTACCCCTCCTCTATTGTTTAATGACACCAGGCACCGAACAAACGAATGCCTGGAATATCGGTTAACCCTCCGCTACTGTCAAGTGTTTTTAGCAGCCAAAGGTAATGGCTCAGTTTTGAGGTGGTCGCGTGAAGGTAGGGACGGCTCGCCGAGCCGTCCGCGGCTCGTTCGGCGAACGCGCCCTACCTGTTGCCCCCACAAGACTGAGGCCTTACAGCCAAAGCATGGATCAGGTTCATAAAGCGCTCGCCGCGCTCGGCAAAGCTGCGAAACTGGTCAAAACTGGCGCAGGCAGGCGCAAGCAAGATGGTTTCACCCGGCTTGGCCTCCTTCCAGGCCGAGGCAAAAGCGCTTTCAAGCGTACCGCACACGACGCACCGCACGCTTTCCCGCCAGGCTGCCTCCATCACTGTGGCCGACTGGCCAATCAGGTAGACCGCCGCCGCTTTGGCCGCCAGCAGTTCGCGCGCCGGCTCATAAGACTCTCCCTTCGGCAGGCCGCCGGCAATCAGGCGGACTTTTCCCGGCATAATGCTCAGCGCCGCCAACATGGCCGCCAGATTCGTGGCTTTGGAATCATTCACGAAGCGGATGCCGCGCACGGCGCCCAAGTCCTGCAGGCGATGCGGCAACGGCTGGAAAGCGCGGACGGCGGCAGCCAGATGGCAGGCATTCACCCCGCAGGCTGAAAGCGCGGCCAAAGCCGCAGCCGCGGTCAGCCCCATGACTTCGTTGTCGAACATCGTGCCGCGTAATTCAATTTTTTCCCCTGAGATTGAATTATGAATGACACCGGACTGATAAAAGCAATCGGCCGTCGGACTGACGCCTAACCGGTCAGTTATTGGGGGCACAAGAGGTAGGGCGCGTTCGCCGAACGCGCCGCGGACGGTCCCGCCGAGGCGGGATAAACTCGGCGCTTGCCCCGCCCTGTGGCGGGGAGCCGTCCCTACCATCGCTCGACCACCTTGTATCTGACCCATTACGCTGACGCCTACGGCAATCCAGCGGTTGGGCGAATGAGCCAGAGACTTGATCTCCGGCAGTATAGTTTGTTCAACAACACCGGTATCGGCCGAGGTCATGTGCGCGAACAAGCGTGCTTTCATTTTACTATATTGTTGAAAATCACCATGGCGGTCAATATGATTGGGCCACAGGTTCAATAACACCCCTACATCCGGACGGAACATCCGGACGGTTTCCAGTTGAAAGGAGCTGACTTCCAGCACCAGCCAATCCAGTTGGCGGCGCTCAGCGATCACCGCGCTAACCGGCACTCCATAATTACCCGCGACGGCGACTCGTTGTCCGGCCAGGGCCAGCGCCTCAGCGCACAGTTTAACGAGCGTGCTTTTGCCGTTCGAGCCGCTGATGGCCAACACTCGGGCTGCTGCGCGGCTCCAGCCCAGTTCCAGTTCGGCAAGCACCGGGATACCCCGGGCTTCCGTCGCCTTTACGACAGCAGCGGTCGCCGGAATACCGGGACTGACAATGGCAACTTCAAAATCACCCGCCGACGCTAAAGCTCTGGCGGGCAGGCCCGGTGGCGCTGAGCCCGTTCCCAGGGCGACCTCGGCGCCCAGAGCCTGCAACGCCGCGGCGCGCCGGCGCAAAGCTGGCGAATCCTCACAATCGCCGGCCACGACCCGCGTGCCCTCGGCCAGCAGCAGCCGGGCCGCGGCTTCCCCGCTAACGCCCAAACCGAGCACCAGAGCTGATTTGTAGCGGCGCATTTATTCCGGCTGTGCTCAGCGGATCTTCAACAGCAAAAGACCGATAAGCGCAAAAATGATTGAGATAATCCAGAAACGGACGGTCACCTGCGTCTCGCTCCAGGGGGTCGGCTTCAACTCGAAGTGATGATGAAGCGGTGAGCAGGCAAAAATACGCCGGCGTTTCCATTTGAAGCAACCTACCTGCAGCATAACGCTCAAAGCTTCCAGCACAAACACCCCGCCGACGACTGCCAGCACCAGTTCCTGTTTAATCAAGACGGCCACGCAACCCAGGGCGCCGCCCAAGGCCAGCGAGCCGGTATCGCCCATGAAAACAAGCGCAGGATGGCAATTAAACCAGAGGAAGCCCAGGCAGGCGCCAAGCAGGCATCCACACAAGACCGCCAGTTCGCCGCTGCCCGGCACATAGGGAATCTGCAGGTAGTCCGCAAACTTGGCGTGCCCGGCTACATAGGCCATAACCATGTAGGCCAGCGCCACGGAAGCCGCACAGCCGATCGCCAGGCCATCCAGGCCATCGGTCAGATTGACGGCATTGCTGGCGCCGACAATCACGACGGCCACAAAAAGAAAAACGGCAATGAGCCACATTTCGGCAATGAGCGGCGCTTTCAGAAAGGGCACCATCAATTTGCGGACGGTCACGCGCGTCTCCGGCATTATCAGCAAGACCATCGTAAGACCCGCGACCCACAGCGCCTGCAACAGCAGTTTCTTCCGGCCGCTGAGGCCTTTAGGATTCTTATGCACGGTTTTAATAAAGTCATCGGCAAAGCCAATCGCGCCCATAACGCCGAACGTCAGCAGAGCCGGCCAGAGAACCGGGCAGGTCGGAACGGCCCAGAGCAGGCAGGAGCCCGCTGTGGCCGTGATGATCAGCAGCCCGCCCATGGTCGGAGTCTGTTTTTTCTTGTCACCGTGCAGGGTTTCGAGCGCCGGCAAGTCATCCTTATAGCGCGGCGCGTTGTTGCTGGTAAGCCGCGCCAGCCGGCGGATAAGCCAGGGCCCCAACAGCAGACTGATCAAAAAAGCCGTGCCGGCGCCGGCGACCATGCGGACCGTAATGTATTGAAAAACGCGTAAATACGAAACGTAGTCCGCGAGCAAATGCAGGTAATAAAGCATGGTAATCTTTCGTTAGTCGTTCCGGGATGACAAGCGTTCTTTCCAAGTAGCCACGACCTGCTCCAGGCGTTCCCCGCGGGATGCTTTCACCAGCACGGCATCGCCCGGCTGCACACGTTGCGCCAGGATTTCGGCCGCGGCGGCATGATCGTCACAGGGAAACGCGTGGGCGGGATTCAAGCCCGCGCCCACGGCGGCATGGGCAATCACCGCGCCCAGCGACCCGACGGTTACAATACCAGCCCATGGCCCCGAGGCAAGCGCCAAGCCCAGCTCGCGATGATATTGCTCGCTGGCGGGCCCTAATTCCAACATACCCCCCAACACCAGCCAGCGCGCGCCCGCCACCGGCAAATTGGCAAAAGATTGCACCGCGGCGGCCATGCTAACAGGGTTGGCATTGTAGGCGTCGTTGACGATGGTCGCGCCGGCCAGGCGCTCAAGTTCCCAGCGCAAGGGTCCCGCACGAAACCGCTCAAGCGCGGCGCGGATATCTTCCCAGGCAAGGCCAAAAGCACGGCCTACTGCCGCGGCAAACAGGGCATTCGCGGCGTGGTGCGCGCCCGTGAGCGGCGCCTTTAGGCGGCAGCTTTCGCCCGTGGCGCGCTCTTGGATTTCCATTTGTCCCTGCGCATCGGGCGGGCAACCGCGATAATCAGCGGCGGCGTTCAAGGCCAGGGTAATGACCCGGCCCGGGGCCGCGGCGCGCAGCAACTCGAAATACGGCTGATCACAGCGCAACACCGCCACCCCGTTGGGCGGCAGGCTTTTCAAGACTACACACTTTTCCTCGGCAATCGCCGCAACCGACCCGAAAAATTCCAGGTGCACGGGCCCGATCGTGGTTACCAGCGCCCAATCAGGCTGGAGCAGCCGACAGAGCGGCGCAAGTTCGCCGGGGTGATTCATACCCAGTTCAAAAACACCCAGGCGGGTTTCCGGCGCCATGGCCAGCAGGCTCAGCGGCAGCCCAATGGCATTATTAAAGTTGCCGCGCGTGCGCGCTGTCGGCCAGCGCGCGGCGAGAACATCGGCAACCATTTCCTTGACCGTGGTTTTGCCGACGCTGCCGGTGACGGCGATGACAGTGACCCGCAGGCGGCGGCGATAACCGCCGGCCAAATCAGCAAGCGCCTGCGTGGTATCGGCCACGCGCAAGAGCGGGCGTCCCGCCGGCAGGCCGGCTTGAGCGGCATTAACGACCGCGCCCAGCGCGCCGCGGGCGAACGCCTCGCCGACAAAGCCATGCCCATCAAAGGAAGGCCCGCGCAGGGCCACAAAGATATTGCCGGGAACCAAAGTGCGCGTATCGGTGGAGATTCCTCCCACAACGCCGGGCGCACCAAACTGCCATTCACCGGAGGCCCACTGGGCCAATTCGCGCGGATCAAAGTTGGGCATGGCTTAGTGCTCAGCTTAATCCCAGGCACTCGCGCACGACTTGGCGGTCATCAAAGGGAATGACGGTATTGGCGAATTCCTGGTAATTTTCGTGGCCCTTCCCGGCGACGAGCACTACGTCGCCCGGCTCCGCCAGGGAGAGCGCGCGGATAATAGCTTCGTGGCGATCTTCAACAACTTCCACGTTTTCGCTCTGCTGGCAACCGGAGCGGATCTCGGCGATGATTGCGCTCGGATCTTCCTTGCGGGGATTATCGGAAGTCAGGATCACGTAATCGGCCAGGCGCGCGGCCACGGCGCCCATGCGCGGCCGTTTTTTGCGGTCGCGATTACCGCCGCAACCAAAGACAACGCTGAGTTTGCCGCGGGTAATCTCACGCAAGGTAGTGAGTACATTTTGCAGGGCGTCATCGGTATGGGCATAATCCACAAACACCTGGAAGCCGCCCTCCGCGGCAATTTCCTCCAAACGGCCTGGGACGGCGATCATCCGGGCCAATATGCCCGCGGCCTGAGCCGGCGGCACGCCGGCAGCGCCCGCCGCCGCCATAGCTGCCAGAGCATTGCTGACATTGTAGCGCCCCAGGAGTTTCAGGGTGAGCTGCGCGTCGCCCCAGGGGCTATGCACTTCGAAGGTGCTGCCCGCGGACGTGATTTGCAAATTAAGAGCGCGCACTTGAGCTTCCTGGCTGATGGCGTAGGTAACCAGATCCGCCTGGAGCGGTTCCTGGGCAAGCCGCCGGCCATAGGGATCGTCCAGATTGACAACCGCCACCGGTTTCTTCCGGCGCCGGTTCAGGCTGCGAAACAGAAGCAGCTTAGCCTGAAAATAATTTTCGAGCGTTTGATGATAATCGAGGTGGTCATGGGTCAGATTGGTAAATACCGCGCTATCGAAATCAATGCCGGCGACCCGCTTCTGGACGAGGGCGTGCGAGGTCACCTCCATGACGGCGCTTTGGCAACCAACCTGCGCCATCTGGGCCAGCATCGCCTGCAGGTCCACCGCTTCGGGGGTTGTGCGGCCGGCGGGAATGATCCGGGTGCCGATCTGATAATTGACCGTTCCAATCAGGCCCGTGGGACGGCCGGCATCATTGAAAATATCCCGCAACATGAAGGCCGTTGTAGTCTTGCCATTGGTGCCCGTGACGCCAACGATCTTAAGGCCGGCCGAAGGATTATTATAAAATGCGCCGGCAAGCTCCGCCATGGCCTGCCGCGGATCAGCCACCTGAACGATCGCGGCGGCGCCATGGCCGACGGGCACAGTCACGGTCGAGACCACCGCCACCGCGCCGCGTTCCAGAGCATCCGGGACGAATTGATTGCCATCCTGGTTTTGTCCCGGCAGGGCAAAGAACAAATACCCGGGCTTGACCTTACGGGAATCATAGGCCAGCCCTTTAATATCCGGGTCAGCCTCAGAGCTGAGGGCCAGCGGTTTGATGTCCTTGAGCAGTAGGCTGAGTTTCATAATGGCATTAAGATCGGCAGCTACGGCGGGCTGTTGCCCGCAACCCAAAGAAATTTCCTCCTCAGGCGGATCCGCTATGGCGGATCGTTCCATAGGCAGACCCGCCTATGGCGGGAACCACTGATTACACGGATTTCCGGATGGATCAGTGTTATCTGTGCCATCCGTGGTAAAACAATCTTGTTTTTCATGGCAGTTCCTCATGATTGAGGTACTAAATTCCGTAATCCAGGCCCGCGGGTGGCCGACTGGCAATAACCGCATTGCCCTGCGGCGCAATATCCAAGTAACGCACCGCTTGTTCGGCAATTTCCCGGAACACCGGCCCGGCCACATAGCCGCCCGTGCGAACATCGTTACGCGGTTCATCCAGGACCACAATAATTGCCAACTGCGGGTCTTCGGCGGGAATAAAACCCATGAATGAGGACATATTCAGGGTGTCGGAATATCCGCCCCGGACAGCTTTCTGGGCCGTGCCGGTTTTGCCGCCGACCGTATAACCGGCGACGCGCGCCCGCGTGCCCGTGCCGCCCTCTTCAGTAACGCGCAACAGCATATTTTTCATTAACCGCGCCGTATCCGCGCGAATAGGCCGGCCGAAGGCTACCGGGGAGTGTTGAAACAAGATTTGGCCATCGGCGTCGGTAACCCGCTGGACAATGTATGGCTTCATGCGCAAGCCGTCATTGGCAATGCAAGCAAGCACACCCAGCATTTGCAAGGCGGTAACCGCCACTTCATGGCCGATGGCAATACGCGTTGGCGAAAGGTCGGTCCAACGCGCGACCGGATAAAGCATTCCGACCTCTTCTCCCGGCAATTCAATACCCGTGCGCTCGCCAATGCCAAAAGACCGCAAGTAGGCATACAGGCGAGCGGCGTCAAGCTGCAGAGCAACTTTAGCCGCACCGATATTGCTGGATTTTTTTATAATGTCGGCCACGGACAGCTTGCCATAAGGATGAAAATCGTGCAAGACGCGCCGTTGAAAAGACCAGGCGCCGGTTTCACAATCAAAGATTTGTTCCGGCGCCACCGCTTTTTCATTCAAGGCTGCAGCCACGATCGCCACCTTGAAGGTGGACCCCGGCTCATAGATATTGGCGATGCAGCGATTGCGCATGCTCTCCGGCGCGGCCTGCCGAAACGCACCCGGATCAAAGGAGGGGATATTGGCCATTGCCAGGATCTCGCCGGTTCGCACGCGCTGGACAATCGCCCAAGCCGCCGTGGCCTGGTTTTGGCGGACAGCTTCAGCCAGAGCGCGTTCGACAATATGCTGAATATACTGGTCAATGGTCAGGAAGACATCGGCGCCGGGATGCGGTTCAATTTCTACTTGCCGGCGGTCGTAGATTTCATGGCGGCGGCCGTCAAGCTCACTGACCAGCAATCCCGGCACGCCCCGCAGATAACGGTCCCAGCGCTGTTCGACCCCGGCGCAGCCGTAGCGTTCGGCCTCCAGATTGACGTAGCCGAGCACATGACAAAGACCGTTCCCCTGCGGATAAGAGCGCGCCATGGCATCACGCAAGAATACGCCCGCGAATCTGGCCGCGGCGATGGCTTCCGCCTGATCAGGCTCAAGCACATGGCCAAACCCCGCTACGTAGGCAAATCGGCGTTCCGGCCGATTTATCTGCTCCAGGACAAGGCGCGGCTCTACGTTCAAAATGTGACTGATGCCCGCGGCTACTGACTGGGCATTACGGTTACTGCAGATCACGGCGGGATTGGCGCATAGTTCCTTTTTTACCAGGTCCATGGCCAGGATATTACCGTTGCGGTCCAGTATTTTGCCGCGGCTGACCGTCAAGCTCTCCCGGAACTGCCGTGTGCTTACGATGCGCAGACTGCGTTTCTGGCTTGGGCCAAGCTGAAAATGCAGGTAAATTAAACGTGCACTGACACACCCCAGCGCCAGCAGCATGAGGAGGGCCACAGAAGCCAGGCGATTTCTATAATTGCGTTCAATCATTCACAACCAGCCCTGGGAATTGCGCCAACTGGACCATTTGTCGGCTGGAACTCGGCAGCTCGGCGGCGGTAAAGGTCGGTTCTGCCAGACGCACCAAGCGGCCTTCTTCCGGCCAGACCAAGGCGATCTCATGGCGTGCCAATGCGCGCTCGATATTGACAGGCGACTTCAATGTCTCCCACTTCCACAATTCAAGGTCATAGCGTTTCTGGATTTCGGCGCGTTGCTGTTCCGCAAATTTGATCCGGCTACCCAGGGCCTGGCCATGGGCATCGAGCCAGACATAGCTGAGCATCAGGACCACACCTCCAATCAGAAACGCGGTCCACGGCAGGGCGATTACAAAACCTTCCGTTCGTTTGTAGCGGTTCCGTTTAGCCATGGTTAGAGTTTATCCTTTCCATTGCGCGCAATTTAGCCGAGCGCGACCGCGGATTCCGTGAAACTTCTTCAGGAGAAGGCGGCAACGGCTTCGGGGCAACCCAGCGCACCCCCGGCAGCCGGCCTTCCCAGCGCTCACCGCCGGCGGCCAACGATATCCATCGGCCGATATGCTCCTGAGCGATATGTTTGACACAGCGATCTTCCAAACTGTGATAGCTCAGCACCGCCAGGCGGCCTCCTGGTTTCAGCAAGCTGATGGCTTCCTCCAGCCCTTCCGCCAGCGCTTCCAGCTCACGGTTAACCGCCAGGCGTAGCGCTTGGAAGGTGCGCGTGGCCGGGTGAATCCGCCGCCGCCGACCAAGGACGCGCGCCAGCAAGTCGGCCAAACGCCCCGTGGTTTCCAGGGGACCCCGCTGCCGCTCGCGCACTATCGCGCGCGCAATCCGGCGCGCCGCCGGCTCGTCACCCAAGGAACGGATCATTTTGGCCAAGGCCTGTTCGCT
The DNA here is from genome assembly GCA_016188985.1 of Lentisphaerota bacterium. Classification (GTDB taxonomy): domain Bacteria; phylum Verrucomicrobiota; class Kiritimatiellia; order JAAZAB01; family JAAZAB01; genus VSJD01. Next base: position 48,568 of record JACPGM010000119.1, read on the forward strand.
AAGCGAGTTCACCAAATGGGCGGCGGTCGTCGCCTGCTGTAAGTCCATGCGCATATCCAACGGCCCGTCCTTCAAAAAACTGAAACCCCGCTCGGCCTGATCTACCTGCATGGCCGACATGCCCAGGTCCAGGAGCACACCATCCACTGACTGCACTCCGTACTGCCCGGCCAAACGCTTAAGCTCAGCAAAGTTGCCTTGCTCCACCCGGCACTGCGCCGACCAGGTCGTCAAGGCTTCGCGGGCGGCGGCGATGGCAGCCTCATCGCGATCAATAGCAAGCAAAAAACCCTTTGGACCCAGCCGCTCCAAAATTGCCCGCGCGTGCCCCCCACTCCCAACCGTGCCATCCACATACATGCCGTCCGGACGGATCGCCAGCAAAGTCACAACTTCCCGCACCATGACCGGCGTATGCATACACGCCTTTCCTCGCCGGCGTCGGCCCTAGTACTCAGCGCAATACAGGGACTACCGAAGCCACCTGGTACAGCTTGGCTCTCACGGCCGCCGCGTCGTAACAGACCGAGCAAAAGCCATGGGCATACACGCGGTTGGACTCGTTGATTCGAAAACTGTACTGCCAACCTTTGCCTGTCTGTTCCCTGCGACAGATGCAACATTTCACGATGATTTTGTCATTTTTCATGACAGGCATCTTCCTTTCAATAAAGGTAAGAATTGTTATTACAGCATTGCGGGACAACGTTATTTACGTTCGCGCAGCATCTCCCTTCAGGCATGGTCACCGTTTTGTGTTCGGCAATGCAGGCTGATTCGTCTCCCGTGAAAAAGGCGTGTAAACAATGTTGAGAACCGCAGGCCAGCGTCAGCCGGCCGGGCAGCCAAGCCCCAGCTTTGCTCCTTATCATGGTATTGCCTGGTGAATGAAAAAAAATGATTACTGGAGATCAACATATCCAGCCAACCGACCCATAATGGCGGCGTACTTGGCATGCTTTGTGACTCCGGTTTGATATTGCGCTGATCGCCCAGAGGCAGGATTTGCACGGTCTTATCGGCCACGATGGTATGATGGCCGAAGCGCAGCGAACGGGCGGCCGACCTTGTTCGCGGCAATCTAAACCAGCCCTGTTTGTGGACTCGGCGAAAAGATCCATTTACTTCCAAGAAATTAATTACACTCATAGCCAATCTCCTGACCTTGCACTGCCCGACCATCAGACAACTCACGCGGCCATATAACCGCTTAGAAATCCAGATAACGCACAGCATCATCCATCGTCGTGGAATCAATGGCCTCAGTAGACTGCCTCCATAATTCCGGATCCCACAATTCGAACCGGTCCCAGGCGCCTACCAGTTTTACCTGGCTGGAAATTTTGGCGAAGGCGAGCAATTCATCCTTGATGCGGATACGGCCTTGGGAATCCCAAGCCACCAGGTCGGAACTGGAGGCCAGGATCCGCGCAAAAAGTCGCGCCTTCCTATCGCCAATACCGATCTTGCGGAACTTATCCAAGCGCCTGGCCATTTCCCTCGCAGGGAAGACATAGAGACACTTTTCATTATTGAGTCCCGGCAAGACATACAAGCTTTTGGGGCTTCCAACTTCGACCCGCCAGATAGAGGGTATAGTGAGGCGTTTTTTGGGGTCGAGCGCATGCAGGAAGCTGCTGGCAAACCCCCCACTACCCATAATTGGCTCAGGTCGTTCTATGTTATTATTATCCACTATTTGCCCTTTTTTGACACTATTTGACATTTTGCCCCACCGACTGTCAACACTTTTTTTAAACTTTTTTTTGACCCAAAAAAAGGGGGGGCCGTAAACTCAAGAACATGCGGGCGTAAAGGTTGCTAAACCGCTGAGGAAGTATGTAGAGAACTGTCGCTTACAGAGGCAATGAATAGCCAAGGCTCCCATCAAACAAGCGTCCCCCGCCAGGAAATGCCTGTTGATAACCTGTAGAAAAATAAAGCGGCCTGAAATTGACTCTGGCAAAAAAAAACAATATGTTTTTAACGACAACTTTGAGAGTACAAAGAATTTGCCTTAGCAATGCATTAGAACTAAAGGAGGTCATGCTGCTTTGATCAATCCTTTAAAATTGGCGCGTCGGTTCTGGCATATCCGCCGGCATCATGGTTTGGGGCAAGCGCTGCGCTTGACCATTGTCAAACTGATTCGCGTATGTGGTTTTTTTAAAACCGGGCTTGGACTGGCGCCTAAGTTCCCGCCGCCGAAATCATCAAACGCCGAGGCTTATCTCCCCTTGCTGAAGATTCGTCCGTTCGTTTCCGTTATTATGCCCGTGTATAATTCGGCCTGGCTAAGCGCGGCGGTGGGAAGCGTTCTGGAGCAGAGTTACAACAACTTTGAATTAATCCTGGTGGACGATCAGTCTACCGATCCGCAGACCTTGGCCGCCCTCACTGAGGCGGCCGGCAAACCGCAGGTGAAACTGATTCGCAACGCGCATAATCTGGGTGTCAGCGGCGCAACCAACGTTGGCATTGCCCACAGCCGAGGCGACTATATTGCCTTCATGGACCATGATGACTTGCTGCATCCGGACACGTTAGCGACGTTTGTCCGGGCGGTAAATGACGGTCATGATGAAGATGTGTTCTTCACCGACGAATACGTGATCGACGGCAAAGATTTTATGATTGGACAGATACGTAAATATCCCATTACGCTCGATCTGCTGCTTTCCTGCAACGCGGTGCTGCATTTTGTCATCATCAAACGCGCAGCCTTGGAGCGCCTCGGCCCATTAAATTCAAATTATGACGGCGCCCAGGATCACGACCTCATGTTGCGGGCTTTAGAGCGCGGGCTGCGCTTCTACCACTTACCGCTGCTGCTCTATGCCTGGCGCGTCCATCAGGCGGCTACCTCCAATGATATTCGTTCGTTCAACCAACGCGCGCCGCAGCAATGGCCGAAATCCTACCTCAACGGTAAAAAAGCCATTCAAGCCTATCTTGACCGCCAGGCGATCAGGGCCACCATCACCGATGACGCCTTCTGCTGGTACCGGGTCAAGTATGAGCTGCCGGAAGCGCACGATGAAGTTGCCATAATTATTCCCTTCAAAGATCAGGCAAACTATCTGCAACGCCTTTTGGAAAGCCTGAAAAAAACAACCTATGCTCCCTTTGTTATTTATCTGGTGGACAACCGATCGGAGCAGGCCGAAACAAGGGCTTATCTGGCATCACTACCCATCAGCCCAACCGGAGGGCTACGCTTACTGACGTTTGACGAGCCGTTTAATTTCTCCCGTTTGCACAACTGGGCGGTCAGGCAAATCCCCAACGAACTGTTGGTGTTTCTAAACAACGACGCGGAGATTCAACGCGGCGACTGGCTGGAAGCCATGCTGGAGCATATCTATCGCGAGAAAGTCGGCGCTGTGGGCTGCCGGCTCATCTACCCGAATGGGACGCTTCAGCACGGCGGCATGATATTCCGGACTGACGTGTATCATTGCGCCATGAATCTCTACCGCGATGAAAGCTATTACACACGGGTACAACGGGAGGTAAGCGGTGTGACCGCCGCTTGCCTGCTGATCCGCAAGTCAGTGTTTCAAGCGGTAGGTGGCTTCGACGAAGTTCGCTTCCCGATTGCCTTCAACGATGCCGACCTCTGCTTAAAAATAATCAAGGCCGGCTACAAGATAATGTACACGCCCTTTGCCGAACTTATTCATCATCACTCGGCTTCCCGCGCACAGCAAGAAGAAAGTTACGAGAAGTGGGCGCTCTTTAGTCAATACGCCGGCCCCTCGCTCATGATTGACCGGTATTATCACCTGTCGTGAAGCCTACCTGGCCGATTTTGTTATAACCACGAACTGGTTGCCTCAAACGAAAGCTGGCCTTCATTTAAGCAAGCGCTCAAGCCCACGACGGCGGCCGCTACCAGGCGGGAAACAAGCATCTATCCAGCGGCCGACTTTCTGGGCCAATTGCCATCCGCGGGTGGCTTTCATGGCGCTGATTTCCTGGCGCAGGTGCACGATTTCGCCATGATATTGGCGCACGACCTGCCGCTGATGCTCAATAAGTTCAAAAAGCCCCGGCACCGTAGTGATGTGTTTTCGGTAACGGTCTCTATAACGGTAACAGCGCTCACGGCCAAAGACATACGCTTGAAAAGCCTCATCCATGGCTTGGTAACGGCTGATGGTTTCTGGAGCAAGCCCAAAACGCTCCAGCAGCCCAGCCAGCGGCAGCCAGACCTCAAGTCCGAATTCCTTATTCTTCTCATAAAAATAAAACAGGCTCCGAAACAGGATGAACGAAACCGGCAGGCAACCCGCGAACACCCATTCATGGTCAATGAGATAATATTTTCCGCCGTCTCTAAGAATATTTTCAAATAGCGGGTCGGCCAGCGCCGGGGTAAGAAAGGGGCCCAGGCCAGAGAGGTCCGCCGCAGAGTCAAGAGCGAACACTTGCTGCAGCTCCTCGCTCCATACCGGTTCTGGAACTGTGGCAAAAGCGTCATTCAGCAAGGCAACGTAGTCGCTGATGATATTCAGAAACTGCCGTTTATCGCGCTTCAGGAAGGCGTCGCCAAGCAAAGCATCCATACTGCGGCCTTCCACAAAATCGAAGCGCAGGGTTTGTTCGTCAACGACAGTAACATCCGGCAAACGCAGCCGGTCGCCCTGCAGGCTTTTTCGGATAGGAGCAGTCTCTTCATAAAGACGACTGAGATGCGGAACGGCCTGGGCAACAAGCGCTTTTTTCATAACAAATTTTCGGCCGTGGTCTTGCCAGACCGAGGTTGCAACCTGAAAACGCTCCAGGCGGTGACGATTATATCTTATGTACAGCAAGTTCATAAAGCGGCATTGTAGCACGGTTACTACAAAATGATAGCCCCTTTGAAATTAACCGATTGGCTTTGCCCTGCCAGTATATATATTAGTCCCCGCTGGTTTTCAGAAGCTAAACCATTTTAAATAATGCCCATCACAATGAAACCCGGAGCATATCCAAGCGCAGACAATAGCAGATGCAATTACCGTTTCTATATCCTGCTGGTTTTGCTGTTGCTGATCATTCTGGGGTCCAAGCTATGGCTCATCCGGCAGGCCGGCACTGACCTGCCGGACTGGGACCAGTGGGACGGCGAGGGCGGCAATCTGCTCATGCCGTTTTTCCATGGCAAGTTGTCCTTCTGGGATTTGTTTAAGGCGCATAACGAGCACCGTATCTTATTTCATCGTCTGCTCTGCCTGGCCACGGTCCTGCTCAACGGTCAGTGGGATGCCAGGGTGGAAATGGTCGCCGGCGCGCTGATTCACACCCTGACGGCGCTCGCGCTGTTCTGGATCCTGGTCAGGCTGGCCGGGGCGCGTATGAGCGACTGGATTTTCCTGCAGATCGCCGTGGCGTTTGCCATGCCTTTTTGGGAAAACACCTTGTCCGGGTTTCAATCGCAGTTTTATTTTCTCCTGCTCTTATCCATCGTATCCATGGCCCTGCTGGTGCTGAACCGGCCCTTTACCTGGCAATGGTTAGCGGGACTGTTGCTGGCTTTCCTGTGTCTATTCACCATGGCATCGGGAGTCCTCGCGGCCTGCGCCGCGTTCGCACTGCTGCTGGTCAGATTTTTGAAAGACCGCCGCGACACACGCCAATTCATCGGGGTGGCTCTGGCCTTTCTGCTAATCATCGGCGTGGCCTTACTGTTCAAGGTTTCCGTGCCGGATCATGAGCGTTTGAAGGCTCAATCCATCACGGAATTCATAGATACCTTAGGCAAAAACCTGGCTTGGCCTAATTCTTTTTTCCCGCCGCTTGCCTTTTTTAATTTTCTCCCCCTGGCTGTGCTGGGCTTGGTTTACCTGCAATCAAAAGCCAAAGACCAGCGGGCCGAGGAAATGACGCTGGTTTTAGGCATCTGGGGTAGCCTGCAGGCCGCGGCAATTGCCTACGCACGCGGCGCGGATGGTTCCGCCTCAGCATGGCGCTACATGGACCTGTTGAGCATCGGCATGATTGCCAACGGCATGAGCATCGTTGTCCTGTTTTCTCGTTTTGAGGGTAAAACGCTTCTGGTCAGATTCGGCGCAGCCTTGTCCGCGGCCTGGGCCATAGCCTGCGGCCTGGGGCTCTATTCGCTCTCGGAGCGCGCGCTGGACAGCGATATTCCCCGGCATAAATTCTTCGCGGAAAAACGCGTCGAGCATGTGCGGGCTTTCGTGGCCAGTGATGATATGGCCGATTTGACGAACCAGCCCGAAAAGGAAATCCCGTTCCCGGACCCGCAGTATCTGGCCTACGTCCTGCGCGATGTGTACATAAGAACACTTCTACCGGCCAGCGTGCGTCCGGCATTACACGTTCGCCAGCAAAACCCCGCCGAGGACGCCTTCATCCCTGGCGGTATCCCCCCGGAGTTTCCGGCTCCGGGCTCGGGTGAAACCTGCTGGGGTTCATATTCCCGGGAGGAGGGCCGGGCCGAGGGAACCTTCGAGAGCCTGCCGCTCCACCCCCTGCCGATGAGACTCCTTAAGTTCGAACTGGCCGGCTGGCTGGGGACGGGCTACCAGGAACTGAAACTTATCGCCGTTGATTCCGGGCGGGAAACAGTCGTACACCCGCGGCACCCGGCCCTGCTCGGCTGGCAGCCGTTATATCTCAGAGCGCCGGCGGGCAAATTCCGCATCGTTGCCACGGATGATCACGACCGCCGCTGGTTCGCTTTCAAGGAACCCAAGGAAACGGGCTATTACTCTTACCTCGCGGACCGCGCCGTGGCGTTGGGCAAGCATTTATTCTTTATCGGGCTGTTCACTGCCGTTTTTATCTTTCTCGCGGCGTATTTCAATAAGCTCGCCTATCGTAAAACCACATGATATAAGTTTTGCGATTCGTCCGGACGGCGGCTCCTTTTATGCGCCCCAAACAAACCAAAAAGAAATGTCTGGTGACCGGCTCCTCAGGATTGATCGGCTCGGAAGTCTGCCGCTTCTTTCACCAGCGCGGGTTCGAGGTTCACGGAATAGATAACAACCAGCGGGCAGTATTTTTTGGTCCGCAGGGTGACACGCGCTGGAACCAGCAACGGCTAAGCAGATGTCTGCCCGGCTACAACCATCATGAGCTTGATATCCGCGACCGGGCAGGGATTCTCAAACTGGTCGGGAAACTGAAGCCCGCGGTAATCATCCATTCCGCTGCTCAGCCCTCGCACGACCTCGCGGCGGCCATCCCCTTCGACGATTTCGACACTAACGCCGTGGGAACCCTTAACCTGATCGAGGCCGCGCGGCGCTCGTGCCCGGAAGCACCATTTATCCATATGTCCACCAACAAGGTCTACGGCGATGGGCCCAACCTAATCAAACTGAAAGAATTGCCGACCCGTTGGGAATACGACGACCCGGCCTACGCTCACGGCATCCCGGAAACTTTTTCCATTGACCAGTCCAAACATTCGCTGTTCGGCGCCTCGAAGGTCGCTTCCGATATTGTCGTGCAGGAATACGGGCGGTATTTCAACATGCCGACTTGCTGCTTGCGCGGCGGCTGTCTGACCGGCCCCAATCACGCGGGCGTCGAGTTGCACGGTTTCCTGAGTTTTCTCGTCAAGTGCAACCTGGAGGGCCGGGAATACAAGGTCTTCGGCTACAAGGGCAAGCAGGTGCGCGACAACATCCATGCCGAGGACGTGGCCGCCTTCATGTACGCATTTTACGAAGCGCCGCGCTACGGCGAGGTCTATAACCTCGGCGGAGGCAAGGATAACTCCTGCTCGATTCTCGAAGCCTTCAAGCTCTCTGAGCAATACACCGGCAAGCGCCAACGTTTCACCTACCTGGAACAGAACCGGATTGGGGACCATATCTGTTACTATAGCGATTTGCGCAAGATGAAGGCCCATTACCCGGGTTGGGCCATCCGTAAAAACTTACCCACAATTTTTAAAGAAATCGTCAAGTCCTGGCAGCAACGCCTCAACAAGACGCGCGTTAATCCATGAAAATACTCATCACGGGCATCTGCGGGTTTGTGGGCCGGCTCCTGGCGCTCGGGCTTCTTGAGCACAAACCCGGGTTGAAGATCATCGGGTTAGACAATCTTGTGCGGCCCGGCAGCGAGCTCTTCCGCCGTACCTGGAAAACACACGGGGTCGCATTCCATCACGGCGATATTCGCAGTCCGAGCGACCTTGAAAATCTGCCGGAGTGCGACTGGATTCTCGATGCCGCGGCCAACCCGAGCGTGCTGGCCGGCGTTGATGGCAAGACCAGCTCTCGCCAATTGGTCGAGCACAACCTACAGGGCACAATCAACCTGCTGGAATTATGCAAGCAATGGTCAGCCGGTTTTATCATGCTCAGTACCAGCCGCGTCTATTCCATCAGCGCCCTGGCCGCGCTTCCCATGAAAATCAAAAACCGAGCTTTTGTGCCGGCCCCGGCAAGTCTTAAGCTCAGCGGCGTAACGCCCGCAGGGATCACCGAGGAATTTCCCAGCGAGCCGCCGCTTTCCTTCTACGGAACGGCGAAAAAAGCTTCGGAGACGCTGGCTTTGGAATATGGCAGCGCTTTTGATTTGCCCGTCTGGATCAACCGCTGCGGGGTCATGGCCGGCGCCGGGCAGTTTGGCAAGCCGGATCAGGGCATTTTTTCATTCTGGATCCATTCCTGGCGCCAAAGGAAACCTATGGCTTACATCGGCTTCAAGGGCGCCGGCTGCCAAGTCCGCGACTGCCTTCATCCGCTTGATCTTGTTCCGCTACTGATCCGGCAAATGCAAGGCAAACGCCGAGAGGTTCCCGCGGTGCTGAACACCAGCGGCGGCATGGCCAACAGCATCTCGCTGGCGCAGCTCAGTGCCTGGTGCGCGGAGAGGTTCGGCCCGCGTAAGATATCCGCTAAGCCGGCCAACCGGCCCTACGATGTTCCCTGGCTGGTGCTCAACTCGCGGCGCGCGCAACAAGCCTGGAACTGGGCGCCCGCCACCAGCCTGGAAAAGATTTTTGAGGAGATTGCCAGGCAGGCCGAACAACAACCAGGCTGGCTGGAACTTTCCGAAGATGAGCCGCCGCGATGAACCCTAAACCACTCCACCTGCTTTCCGTCGTCATCCCCGTGCAAAACGAGGAAGGCTGTATCGGTTCAACGATCGAGCATCTGCACCTGGAGTTGAAACTCAAGAATATCCCGCACGAAATCGTCGCGGTTGATGACGGCAGCAGCGACCAGAGCTGGCAGATCCTGACCGCGCTGCAGGCCAGGGTGCCGGTCCTCGTCCCCCTGCAGAACACGCACCGGCACGGCTTTGGGCGCGCCATCATCTTCGGGCTGGATCACATGCAAGGCGACGCGGCGGTGATCATGATGGCCGATGAATCCGACGATTGCCGCGACGTGGTGCGCTACTGGAACAAGCTCAACGAGGGTTATGACTGCGTTTTCGGCAGCCGGTTCATCAAGGGGGGCGGGACCATTGATTACCCCTGGTTTAAGATGATTCTGAACCGGATAGCCAACACGTTTCTGATGATCATGTTCCGCATACCTTTCAATGACGTGACCAACGCCTTCAAGGCCTACCGGCGCGACGCCATTGATGGCTGCCGCCCGCTGATCGCGCCGCATTTCAACCTGACCGTGGAGTTGCCGTTAAAGGCGATCGTGCGCGGCTATTCCTGGACGGTGATCCCGATCACCTGGCGCAACCGCCGCACGGGCGAGGCCAAGCTGAAGATCAAGGAGATGGGCAGCCGCTACCTGTTCATCTGCCTCTACCTCTGGCTGGAAAAGTATTTCAGCATGGGCGACTACAAGCGCAATCCCCCGCCCTCCTTTATTAAGCCTCCCGCCGATTCCAAAGCCGCAAAAAAGGCCTGATGAGTGCTCGGTCATTGCGCCGGTGTTTGGCAACAAACTGCCTAAGGCGGCCTTTGGCCGCAACCCAATTTATTTTTATCACCTTCAGTTGTCCATCGCAGGGCGAATTTCGTTTGAAAAAGACGGCGGTGATTCCGGCCCATCTGCGGGCTTTCCGCCCTCACGCATACACGAGTATAGCGCTTCGCGCGGCGCACCCGCATCTGAGCCGGACTGACCTTGCTTTTTCAAATCCGCCGCTGGCGGAAGCGAAATTCACCCTGCCCCCATGCCACGTAACCGCGGCGGTTGCGTGGTGAACCCTGGCCTGCGGCAGGGCAAAGCTGCGGCTTGCCAATTTTACAAAGCCATGGGCATGACTGAGCAGGCAAAACTTCTCCGCAAAAGTGTGTCATGTTTTAACGGAACGGTCTAATAGACTCCGGATTTGACAGTCTGCCTTTATTTGCTTATGTTGGCTCTACTTTGTTGCATAATTCATGGGGACAAAGTCTCTAAGGCGTCGCCAGTCAATAAATGAATAAACCATTCTCATTGCTCATTAAGCCGGCCGGGCCGGACTGCAACCTGGAGTGTGCGTATTGCTTTTATCGCAGCCGCGGGGCGTTGTTTCCCGAGACGCCCATGCATCGCATGAGCATGGATATCCTGGAGAAGGTAATCGCCAGCTATATGGCCACGGACCAGCCCGTGTATGCCTTTGCCTGGCAGGGTGGCGAACCGTTGTTAATGGGCCTGGATTTTTTCCAGTCGGTCATCCAGCTCCAGAAGCGTTTTGGCCGCAACGGCGCGGTGGCGCAGAATAGCTTGCAAACCAACGGCCTGCTGATAACCGACGAACTGGCCAAACATTTTTTTCAATATCGTTTCCTGCTGGGTGTAAGTCTTGACGGCCCCGAATCCATTCATAACATCTACCGGGTCAATGCCGCCGGCGCGGGGTCTTTTGCGGCCGTCTGGCGCGGGATTGAGTGTCTGCGGCGGCAGGGGGTGGATTTTAATATTCTCACGCTCGTGACGCAGGCCAACGTGCGGCAAGGCTCCGCGGTGTATGGTTATCTGCGCGACCAGGGTTTGCATTTCCATCAATATATTCCCTGTGTGGAAGCGGATGAGCGCGGCGCGTTGGCGAACTTCAGCATTATGGGTGAAGCGTGGGGCGAGTTCCTGTGCGCAGTATATGATGAGTGGATCAAGGACGATACGCGGCGCGTATCGGTGCGGCTGTTTGATTCTATTCTCAACCTCCTGGTAGATGGCCGCAAGGTTGATTGCACCATGCGTGCGGCCTGCGACACCTATGTAGTGGTGGAACATAATGGCGCCATTTATCCGTGCGATTTCCACGTTGATTCCAAATGGCGCCTGGGTAATATCCGGGAGACTTCCTGGGAGCAAGTGTTCACGCAAAGCGTCTATCGGCAGTTCATTCATCAGAAAAGCGAGTGGAACGAAACCTGTTCGGTTTGTCAATGGCGGCGGCTGTGCGCGGGCGACTGCCTGAAGCACCGCGCGAATCCCGCCGGCAGCCCGCGCGCGCTCAGCCGGCTATGCGCCGGTTGGAAACTCTTTTTTGCTCACACGCACCGAGGCTTCGAACAGTTGGCTGACCAGATCCGACAAGAACGCGCGCAGCCTGGGATTGCAGCGGCCAAGCCTACGAGCAACAAACCGGGACGCAACGACTATTGCCCCTGCGGCAGCGGGTTGAAATATAAAAAATGCTGTCTGCGCGTGCCGGCCGCAGTCTGACGGCATAACCCATCAACCGGGCGTTTATGTGGCAATAAAATGAAACCACCCAATATCCTTTTTATTCTTTCGGACCAGCACAACGCAAAGTTCCTGGGTTGCCGGAACCATCCTGACGTCAAGACGCCAAACATGGACCGTATGGCCCAGGAAGGGGTGCGCTTTGAAAACGCCATTGCCCAGAATCCCATCTGCACGCCGAGCCGCGTCAGTTATCTCTCGGGGCAATACTGTCATAATCATGGCTACTATGGGCTGAGTGGTCCTTGGCCGCGCGGTTTGCCCACCCTCCTTGGCTATTTCCGCCGCCACGGTTATACCACCGCGGCCATGGGCAAAATCCATTGCCCCGAGTACTGGGTGGAAGACGACTGCGACGTCTTTCACGAAGTCTGTCAAGGCGGCAGCATCGGCGGGGGCAGTTCCGCCTTTGCTGAGTTCTGCCGGCAGATCGGCCATAGCGACTGGCAAGAGCATTTGGGATTGCCTGAGTTCGGCGGTCGCGCACAGCAAAGCATGGAAGGCCGGCCGGGGCCCAGGGCGTTTGAGCATACCATGGAAGGATGGCTCTCGCGGACAGCCATTGAGTTCATGCGCCAGGCAGCCAAGGAGCAACGGCCTTTCTGTTGCCACGTCAGCCTACCCCGCCCACACCAGACCACCTCGCCGGCCCCCGAGTTCTGGAACCTTTACAATGAAAAAAAGTTGCGCCTGCCGCCGAATGCCGATTATGCAATGACCCACCAGGCGCCGCACCTCAAAGCCATGGCTGCTTTCTGGCGCAAGGGAAACTGGACACTGTTTGAACCGCGAACTTTCGAAGCCGGCCGCCTCCGTAAACTGCATGGCTACCTTGGCGCGGTGAGTCAGGTTGATCAGGCCGTCGGCCAACTGCTTGACTTCCTGCGCCAGGACGGCTTGGCCGAAAACACGATTGTGGTCTATTCATCCGACCATGGCGATTATGCCTGCGAACACGGGATTATGGAGAAAGCCCCTGGTATTTGTCACGACGCCATAACGCGCGTGCCGGCGATCTGGTGGTGGCCGGGGCGCTTCAAGGCCGGGCATGTGGCCAAAGAGATCGTCGAAGCGGTTGATGTCTCTGCCACGTTTTGCGCCCTGGCCGGGCTACCCGCAATGGAAACCAGCGATGGCCGGGATATCTCGCGCCTGCTCGGCGGCGTGAACGGCGAAATTCATCAGATCGGCGTTACCGAGTTTGCCTGGAGCAAGAGCGTCCGCAAAGGAAAATACCGCTTCGTCTATTACCCGCGCGGCATGTTTGCCGCCGAGTATCCCGATGGGTTCGGCGAGCTCTACGATCTGGAGGCCGATCCATGGGAAATGAATAATCTATTTTTTGAAGCGGGGGCCAAGTCCGTAGTCCGCGAGTTGCAGCAGGACTTGATGGAATGGCTGATCACGACGGCGCGCCCGGTAACCGTTCTGCCACAGGCCGGCCAGCCAACAACTCAGTCGCGCCTGCGCTACCGCAACCGCATTAATGCCGATGGCAAGATCCATCCCGACCGGATTGAGGAATTAGATAATAAAAATTACATCTGAGCACCTGAAAGCTGTATTGGAAAGATATCAAGCATAGTTTGCCCCTGTTCATACGAGGCGAACACGCCGCGTAACCCCTTATTGGTAGTGCCAACTGTAGCACGCCACAGCCTGCCCTGCGAAGTCATCTGGACGAAGCACGGGTGTGGCGCGGATGCCCGCATGCCTGCCCGCAATGCTGCGCATAGCGCTGCAGGCGGGCTATGCGGGCTTACAACAGGATACCCACCCACAAGACAAGGCCTTACCGCGCCGCACAGACCGGGCTGGACAATCAAAAGCAATTGGCGTTAAATAACGGACACCTGAGAGATAATGGAAAGTTTGCAACCATGTTCATAAAACCGCGCATCTTGGCGCTACTGCTGGCGGCCGGCCTGCCGGCCGGTGCCACGGAAGTTCTGGTCGCGAAAGTTGATGGCGTCATCGGTCCGATTACAGCCAAGTTCATGGCTGAAGCCGTTGACCGCGCCGAACAGCTAAAGACCGAGTGCGTGGTTTTCGAGTTGGATACCCCCGGCGGCCTGGATGATTCCATGCGCTCGATCATCAAGCGCATCATGGCGGCCAAGGTGCCGGTGGTGGTATTTGTGGCGCCTTCCGGTTCGCGCGCGGCCTCCGCGGGCGCATTTATTACCCTGGCCGCGCACGTGGCCGCCATGGCTCCCGGGACCACTATCGGCGCCGCCCATCCCGTGGCCTTCGGCCAATCAATGCAGACTGACTCCAACATGGCGGCCAAGGTGGAAAATGATGCGGCCGCCTATATCCGCTCCATCGCCGAAAAGAGAGGACGCAACATTGCCTGGGCCGAATCGGCCGTCAAGGAAAGCGTATCGCTCTCCGAGACCGAAGCCCTGGAACGCAAGGTAATTGACTTGTTGGCGCCGAGCACCGAGGCGCTGCTGACCACGCTGGATGGGCGAACGGTTAAGCTCAACGACACCAGCGTGACGCTCAAGACCAAGGACGCGGCCCTGACACACTTTGAAATGAACTGGCGGGACAATCTGTTACACGCCATCGCCAATCCCAACCTGGCGTACATTCTCTTGATGTTGGGCCTCCTGGGCCTCTATTTCGAATTTGCCAATCCCGGCGCTATTCTGCCGGGGGTAGTCGGCGCCATTTCGCTCATTCTGGCCTTCTTCGCTTTCCAGACATTATCGGTGAATTATGCCGGAATCTTGCTTATTGTGCTGGCCGCGATCCTGTTTATCGTAGATGTTATGGCTGCTACTCACGGCGTGTTAACCGTGGGAGGACTGGTAGCCTTGGCCATTGGGTCGCTCATGCTCTTTAATCAAAACCCTGATCCCGCCCTGCGAGTATCGTTGCAGGTCATCGTTCCGGTCGTGCTGGTTACCGGCGCTTTTTTCTTGCTTGGCGCCTGGTTATCGCTTAAAGCCATGGTCCGGCGGCCGGTTACCGGCGCGGTGAGCCTGCTGGGCGAGGAAGGCGAAGCCCGCACGCCAATAAACCCGCAGGGCGGCAGTGTTTTTGTAGCCGGTACCCACTGGAACGCCCTGGCCGATACGGAGATCCCCGCGGGCCGCCGGGTCAAGGTTGTAGACGTCCGCCACATGACGCTCAAAGTAGAAACATTGTAAGTCAGATATCAGAGGTCAGAATTTAACAAGGAGGGTATCATCATGGGTCCAGGGCTAATTTCAGTTATCGTCATTGTTTTTTTCATTGTCGTTAATTCGGTCCGAATCCTGCGGGAATACGAACGCGGCGTTGTCTTCCGCCTGGGCCGGTTTGTCGGCGTGCGCGGGCCGGGACTTATCCTGCTCATTCCCATGTTCGAAAAAATGGTCAAGGTCACGCTGCGCACGGTGGCACTGGACGTCCCGCCGCAGGAAGTGGTAACTAAGGATAACGTGTCGGTCAAGGTGAACGCGGTCATGTATTTCCAGGTCTTTGAGCCGTCCAAGGCCATCATTGCCGTGGAAGATTATCTCTATGCCACGAGCCAGATGGGCCAGACCACGCTGCGCTCCATCCTGGGCGAACACGAGCTCGACGATCTGCTCTCCAACCGCGAAAAAATCAATCGCATGCTCCAGAAGATTATTGACGAGCGCACCGACCCCTGGGGTATCAAGGTCAGCGCGGTCGAGGTCAAGGACGTGGACCTGCCCGAAAACATGAAGCGCGCCATCGCCCGCCAGGCTGAGGCCGAACGCGAACGCCGCGCCAAAGTTATTCATGCCGATGGCGAATTCCAGGCTTCCTCGAAACTGAGGGAAGCCGCCGACATCATGGCCAGCCAGCCGGTTACCGTCCAGTTGCGTTACCTGCAGACGCTGACCGAAATCGCCACGGAAAAGAATTCCACGGTCATCTTCCCGTTCCCGCTTGAGTTGCTGCAGTATTTCCTGAAGAAGAACCCGAATCCATAATGGCCGGCGACCCGGACGCGATCATGGACACATCGGCGCGACCCACGCCTATGTCCCGAAGCGCTTCTTTGGTAATCGAACGCGAACGGATCAATTTCTGATCGCCCGCCTTCCGACTTCGATTTGGGAAAATTCGCTTCGCCGTTGTTCCTGACGAATGGCAAGTATAAAAACTCACTCATCTATCTGAGAAAACAATTAACTACGAAATGCGCAAAATACACGAAATTTGAATACAAAGTCCATTCCCATTTTTAGCGTCTTTCGCGTGTTTCGTAGTTCCATTTCTTGCTTACCTGAGCAGTTACGATAAAAATGGATATTCCCGTTTCCATTCCGCGCTTTGACAATATTAAGGATTATCACCACTATTGGAGTGTCGCGGCGCCTGTTTTACCAACCAGCCCGCGTTTCTTGCATATCGCTTTGGATATTTGCAACACCTGTAATCTACGGTGTCGTATCTGTTATCTTTCGGTACCGAAACCCCATGAGAAAGCAATCTTTCTATCCGCGGAACGCTTCCAGGAGTGCTTAAAAGATCTGCTTCCCTTTACCCAAGCCTTACGCTTATCATGCGGCTACGAGCCATTGGCCTCTCCCCATTTCAATGCAATTCTCCAGTCGTTAGCGCCTTATCGCGTGCCTCATCTGGAACTGGTCACCAATGCGACCTTGCTTTCCGATGATAAAATCGATGCTATTATCAGGAACAATGTAAATACCGTCAGGATCTCGCTCGATTCACCCGATAAAACCATTTTTGAGTTTATCCGGCGCGGGGCCAATTTCGAAGCGGTCATTGCCAATATCAAGCGCCTTGCTTCCCGGAAAAAAGCGCGGGGCACTCAGAGGCCTGAGTTGGCGCTGATTGCCGTGTTGATGCAATCCACCATTCATCAGTTGAAGCCTCTGGTGGATCTGGCGGCCAATTTAGGTATTGACGCATTAACGCTGCAACACTTAATCCCTTATCCGGGCTTGGACATGGAATCTCAGGTAATAACCGAAAAAGATGCGCCGCGCTTCGATGTCCTCATCGGTCAAATCCAGGCCTATGCTCAGCAGCATGGCATCGCGCTTACTGCGCCAAGTCCCTTCAAGCCCCAGCCGCCGGCGCCGGCGGGACAATTAAAGCAACCGCTCTCCCGGTCCAGGGGATTTTGTCAGGCGCTATTTCATCCGATCATTTCTGCCAGTCAGAACATACGCAAGATTACCGCTGGGCTGATTAGCCGCGGCTTGCGGCCTGTTCGTAGAAACCTTTTACCCCGGCACCCCTTCTGCCCAGATCCATTTAATTCCATCATTATAACCGCCAATGGTCGCGTTAAAGCTTGCCCACATCTCAAGGGCACTCCCCAGCATAAGATTTTTGATTTGAACATGCCGTTAACCTCCGTATTCCTGGGGGATGAATATCAAACGTTGCGACAGATCATGATGGCGGGAGGTCCTCATCGCCCGGAATGTCTGGCCTGCCATCATCGCCGGTTATTTAATATCAAATGAGCCTTTAACTTCGACCCGCTCGGCAACCAAGTCGGGAAACTGTATGCAGGACATTTCCAGCCAAGCGCCTGACCGCGTTGCGGCACCTTCTCCATTTAACATTCTCGGCTGGCTGGCGGCCTCCAGCCTTGTAATTCTGGGCGCCAAGTTCTGGCTGATTCAGGCTTTCGGCGCCACCCTGCCTTGGTGGGACGAGTGGGCCCACCACGGCATGACCTATCTGCAGTATTTCAAAACCACTATTTCCTTGCGTCCTGATCAGATTCCACTGGTTGAACCAACCCTCTCGTTGAAAGGGCTGTTCACGCCACATTGTGAACACCGCCTGGTAGTCACCCGCCTTTATGCCCTACTCTTACTCGTCCTGAACGGCCAATGGGACGCCCGCCTGGAAACGGTGGTCAACGCTTTGCTCCACACGTTCACTGGCATTGCCCTGGCGCTCATGTTCTGGAAATTGGCGGACCGCAAATTCTTACCCCTGTTGTGCATCGTAACAACCATGATCTTCGGCCTGCCCTTTTCCTGGGAAGCCACGCTCTGGGGCATCTGCAATTCGTATTATGCGTTGCTCGCCTTTGCGCTGGGGGCGCTATGGCTGATGATCGTTCATCGCCCTGGTTCTATTCTATGGTTTTCCGGCCTGCTATGCGCCGTGACTGACTTGCTGGCCATGGGTTCCGGCCTGATAACTCCCCTGGCCATTCTTATGGTCGGGACCCTGCGCTGGGTAAAGGACCGCGCTCAGCGGCTGGCCACGGCCTGGTTAATCCTTGCCAGCCTTGCGGTCTTGATCTTAGGGGTTTTGTTGATTGTTCCGGTTACCGGCAACGCGCCAATCCAAGCTCAGCGTTTAACCGACCTGCTGGCGGGAATCGCCCAGCGCTGCACCTGGCCCAACAGCCGGTATCTGTGGCTGGCCCTGTTGGCCTGGTTACCGTTTCTCGTGCTGGCAATTCGTTATCTTCTGATCCGCGGGAAGCGCCCGGGAGCCGAGGAGTTTGCCTTGGGCCTTGGGCTATGGATCCTGTTGCAAATTGCCGCCATTGCCTTCGGACGCTACGGGGCCGGCATTGCCTCCCGGCATACCGTGATCCTGAGTCTGGGAATCCTCCTCAATTTCTTCTGCGCCGTCCTGCTTTGGCAAGCTCACGCGCGCGCCGGGTGGCCGCGAATTTTCTGGACGGCAATTCTCGGCTTGTGGCTTTGCCAGTTCATTCCCGGCTTATGGTCGCTCTCGCGCCAGGCTGTTTACGCAGAGGCACCGCTGCAAAAATATTATTTTACGCAAAGCGAACAAAACGTGAGAGCATTTATCCAGTCGGACGACCTTGCCAGTCTGCAAGGCAAACCGCAGTTTGAGGTTCCCTACCCCGATGTGGTTAATTTAGCCGCGCTCCTGCGCGTTCCGGCCATCCGCCGCATTTTGCCGGCTGAGATCAACCCGACGCCGTTCAAGGGGTCTTTATCACGCGCCGCTGAATGGCTGGCTGCTGCGGGGCAATATATCTTTTGGATTGGCCTGGCATTAATGCCGGCGCTGCTGGCTACTTCAATTGGCAAACGCTTCAAGTTGCGTTGTTAACCGGTCATTCGCGCTTTCAGCGCTGTTTACAATATCCGCCAAATCAGGCAACTTCACAGCTAATGCAGACCGAGCGTATAAAACGCGCATGGATGTTACCGGCCGGCGTCATTGCCGGGCTTATGCTGCTCGGTGGCATTTTGACCGGCGCGCGCATCCATGGGTTTTCCTTTTCCGCGTGGCATTCGATCATTGATGGCTCGCCGCCCAACGAAGTGTTGCTTAATAAAGTCAACCGCTGGCGCCAAGATGATTGGAGTGTAATGCTTCCGCACATGTTAGCCCAGCGGGTTGATCAGCCGCCCTTCGCTGTGCACAACCGGCTAATCGGCGATGGGCACTACAACATGCGCGTAGCCATCGGCGCGCCGGTGCGCGATTTATTTGTTTTATTTCGGCCCCAAGTCTGGGGCTATTTTATTTCCGGCGACATTGGCATGGCATTTCAGTGGTGGTTTTATGCTCTGGGCACCTGGATCACCGCATGGCTGCTTCTGCGCCGGTTAACGAACAACGATGAAGGAACATCGGCCTGCGGCGCCACAGCCCTGCTCTTTTCACCGTTTTTCCAAGCCTGGTCGTTAAACTGCGCGCCTTCGACCATCTTCGCCGGCGGCACGCTGCTGGCCTTGATGTTATTACGGGCGGCTCTTTCACCCTTCAAGATTATATTGGCGGCCAGTCTCTTCGCCTGGTGTGGAGCGGCGTTTCTGCTGACCTTCAATTACATGCCCTACCTGATCACTCTGCTCTACTTTATCGTTTTTGTTTTTGCCGGGATAGCATTGACCAGACAAAACCACGATTCCACTTCCACTCATAGCCGGGAAGCGCCTCGGCCGCATTCTTATGGGACCACAGGAATGCGTTGGGTTTGCGCCCTGTTGGCCTTCTTAGGCATCCTCGGCCTGGGCACGCACCTAATAGCGAGCAACTGGGAAACGATTGAACTCGTCCGGAACACTGTCTACCCCGGCCAACGGCTCTCGACCGGCGGCGATCAAACGATCGGTCATCTCTTGCGCGGCAATATCTTCAACATTATACCGCCGGCAGATTGGTGGGGCTTCCGCTTCCCATGCGAAGGCGCGGCTTTTTTCGTGGTTTTTCCGCTGGTGTTCGCCGCCATATTCCGGGACTGGTGGCGCACGCGCCGACCACCATCGGCCCTGGTTCTGGGCATTTCAAGTTATATCGTATTTCTACTGCTCTGGTACCGGGTAGGTTTTCCTGAATTTCTGGCCAAGTGGACTCTCCTGAATCGCGCCCCTCCTTTTCGAACATTGATCGGCTTTGGGATCGCCGATATTTTTTTGCTGTGCGCCTATATCTCCCACCGCCAACAATTACCGCCGCCATTCCGTAACGACTATATCACGCCTTGGATTGCAAGCGCATTTTGGATTGCATTTCATGTGGCCCTGGGAGTTCTGGTGTCCAGCCATGCTCAGTTCTACTTACCGAGCTTAGCGCTGATCTCCGGCCTTTTCGCGATGGTACTGGCGCCATTGCTCTATCTGGCGCCGCGCCTGGTTCTGCCGGCCATAATGATTGCCTCAATTCTGACCACTTATAGCGTCAATCCCCTTGCCCGTGGCGGCACAACTTTTATTCAAGAGAATCCACTCTCGCAAAAAATCAAGGCGCTGGATCAAGAAGCAAAAACGCAAGGCCGGCAGGCCCTCTGGATTGTCTACGGTGACAGGACTTTGCCCAACCTGTTGCGCATGCTTGGATCGCGCTCACTCAACGGCGTGCATGCCTATCCCCAGTTTGAACTATGGAAAAAACTGGACCCGGACGGTCAATTCCACAGCGTATATAACCGCTACGCCCATGTTTTCTTCAGCGTGCCACCTGAAGGAGATGATCTTGAAATCAAGCTTACCGCGAAAGATTGTGTTGGCGTATTCCTGCATCCGGATAACCCGCGATTTGCCGCTCTAAAGGCGGATTATCTGCTTTGCCCTGATAATCACGTGGAATCATTTGACCGCCTACCGAGGCTGAAGAAGATTTATTCATACGCCGGCAAGCACATTTACCAGGTCAGGTTTTCATTGCGTTCAGTTCCCGTTGCGTTAGAATAAGACCGTCTTTTCACGAAAAGTAATTAGTCCCATGCAACCGGAAACAGCCCAAAATCAATCAGTCGCCGCGCCATCGCTCAGCGTGGTCGTGCCGGTGTATCGCTCCGAGACTTCTCTGCGAGCGCTGGTAGAGCGGCTGCTGACGGTGCTCAAGAACCGGGCGGACGATTTTGAAATTATCCTGGTCAACGATGGCAGTCCCGACCGCAGTTGGCGCCTGATTGAGGAGTTGGCCCGAGCCGATACGCGCATCCGCGGCATTGACCTCATGCGCAACTTCGGCCAGCACAATGCCGTGCTGTGCGGCATCCGCGCCGCGCGGTATGACGTAATTATCACGCTGGATGCCGACCTTCAGCATCCACCGGAAGAAATCCCCAGCCTGCTGGCCAAGCTGGCGGAAGGCTACGACGTGGTGTATGGCCGGCCCGCCGAGGAAAAACACAGTTTGTTCCGCCGCCTGGGTTCCAACACCCTTCGCTATATTGTGGGCCACGTGCTGGGTATTACCAATGCCGCGCAAATCAGCGCCTTGCGGGCCTTTCGCGCGCGCTTGCGCGAGCCTTTCCTGACCTATAGCTCGCCGTTGGTCTTTATTGACGTAATGCTGACCTGGTCCACCACCCGGATCACGGCCGTAAGCGTCAGGCACGCTGAGCGTTCCAAAGGAAAATCCAGTTATTCCCTCTACCAACTGCTCGGCTGGTGCTTTACCGTAATAACCAGTTTTTCCACGTTGCCCCTGCGTCTGGCCAGTTGGATTGGCTTCTTTTTTACCCTGTTCGGCGTCGGCGTGCTGGTGTACGTGATCGGCGTCTACCTGATCCTTGGCTACAGTATTCCCGGATTTCCATTTCTGGCTTCCATCATCGCCATTTTCTCGGGCGCCCAGTTGTTTGCCTTGGGGATTATCGGTGAATATCTCTCCCGCATTCACTTCCGCCTCATGGATAAGCCGCCGTTTGTGGTCCGCGATTCCATTGGATTCCCGCCTCCCAACCAAAACCCGCTGAAACCGGCGCTGGAGTCAGCCGTCAACCGCCAGATTGTTCATGGTTGACCGCCAGCCGAGTTTTGATCATGAGCAATATCCTCCTGATTAAAACCAGCAAGTCCAACCTGCCGGACAAGGGCCTCTCGCCGCCGCTGGGCATCCTGTATCTGATTGCTTACCTGCGCAAGCACCGTCCGGCCGACGTCATTAAAATGATTGACCTGCGCCTGGAACGCGACGGCGGCCAAGCCATCGCCACGCTTTGCCGCGACTTTGTGCCCGACATCATCGGTTTCAGCACCATGACCATCGAGGCCAACAACATGCATGTCATGGCGCAGTGGTGCAAGCAGCGCTTTCCGCTGAGCCGCATAATTGTCGGCGGGCCGCATGCCACGAGCTTCGGCCGGCATGTTATTGCCGACCCCAATATTGATTATGTGCTCGCCGGCGAAGGCGAAGCAGTATTCCTGAAACTGCTGAATGCCATTGACCACGGCTCGCCGCTGAGCGACCTGCCCGGCCTGAGTTATCGGAAGCCGGACGGCACGATCATCTCCCGGGCCCCCACCCAGGAACTGCTTGACCTGACCACTTTGCCGCCTCCGGCCTGGGACCTGCATAATTTTGACCGCTATACCGATTCCCGAATGTCGCCGATCAGCCTGGGCCGCTATGCGGCGCTATTTACCTCCCGCGGGTGTCCCTATCAATGCACCTACTGTCATTCCATTTTTTCCAAGCGCTATCGGGCGCTGCCGCCCTTGCAGGTAGTGGATGACATTGAATACCTGATTAACACCTACAACATCCAGGAACTTGAAATATATGACGACAGTTTCAACCTGCATTACAATCGGACCATGGCAATTTGCGATGAAATCATCCGCCGCGGGCTTAAGATCCGCCTGCTTTTCCCCAACGGCGTCCGCGGTGATCTGCTGGATGAAGCGCTGATCAAGCGCCTGCGCCAGGCCGGCACGATTTACATGGTCTTTGCCGTAGAGTCCGCTTCCGAGCGCATCCAGCAAGCCATTAAAAAGAATGTTAACCTCGATAAAATCCGGCAGAACATCCGAATCGCAGCGCGCGCGGGCATCTTTACCTGGGGCTTTTTCATGATGGGTTTTCCCGGGGAAACCCGCCGGGAGCTTTGGCGCACCGCCAAATACGCCATTGCTTCCGCGCTGCATGGCGGCTTTTTCTTCATTGTGGTCCCCCAGGCCGGCACCGAACTGGGCCGGCAGGTCGGCGTGGATGCCGGTAATTACGCCACCATCAAGGCCGCGGACTATTTTGCCACGCGCAACACCATATCGGCCGTCAGTCACTGGGAGCTCTGGCTGTGGCAATTATTAACCTGCTTCTTTTTCTATGCTCATCCGGCGCGACTGTATCGCATCTTGAAAGATTACCCGTATTCGCCCGGCGCCTTTTGCCGGAAAGCCTTTCGGCGCGGCTTGGTATTTCTTTTTGTGACTTTTCTGCGTAACGTTAGCGACCGGTTGCGCAGCGGCAAAAAGCACGCGCGGGTGTCGCCGGTTGATGAGGCGCTGCGCTGTTAGCGCTCCGGCCAGGACTTTTCCCATGGCTAAGATCCTGTTGATCAAAACTACGAAAACCTACGCTTCGGACAAGGCCCTGTCACCGCCCTTAGGCCTTCTTTATCTCAGCGCTTACCTGCGCCAGCAGCGGAGCGCCGATCAGATCAGAATAATTGATCTCAGAACCGTTCGCCATGGCCAACAAGTTCTGGCGCAAACCTGCCGCGACTTCGCGCCCGATATCATCGCCTTCAGCTCCATGACCATCGAATCCACTTGCCTGCACGAGATGGCCCGCTGGTGCCGCCAGCATGCTCCCGGCGCGATTATTATCGTCGGCGGCCCGCACGCCGCTTCATTCCAACAGCAGATTCTGGCGGATCCCAACATTGATTACCTTCTGGCCGGCGAAGGCGAAATCCCGTTTCTGCAATTCGTCAATGCCATGGAAGCCAACCAGCGGACGCCCGCCATCTCAGGATTGAGCTATAAAGACGCCAACGGGGCTGTGGTCTCCTCGCCTGCCAACCGGGATCTGGTTGACCTGGCCACTTTGCCGATGCCAGCCTGGGATATGATTGATTTTGATGATTACACCGATGCCCGCATGTCGCCGATCAGCCAGGGGCGCTATGCGGCTTTGTTCACCTCCCGGGGCTGTCCTTACCGGTGCACCTACTGCCACAATATATTTCCCAAACGTTACCGCGCCATGACCCCGCCCCAGGTGGTGAACGAGATTGAATACCTGGTCAACAGGTACCAGATCCGGGAATTTGAAATTTACGACGACAGCTTTAACCTGAACTACCAGCGCGCAATGGCTATTTGCGACGAAATCATCCGCCGCGGGCTCAAGATCCGCTTGCTTTTCCCCAACGGCGTCCGCGGCGATCTGCTGGATGAAGCCTTGATCAAGCGCCTGCGGCAGGCCGGCACAATCTTCCTGGCCATGGCCGTCGAGTCCGCCTCGCCGCGTATCCAGAAGGAAATCAAAAAGAATAATGACCTCGAAAAAATCCGGCACAATATCACCGTGGCAGCCCGGGAAGGCATTTTCACCTGGGGCGCCTTTATGATGGGGTTCGTCCGTGAAACCCGGCGCGAACTCTGGCAGACCGCCCGCTACGCCATTACCTCGGATTTGCACGGCGCCCATTTTTTTATTGTCATCCCCCAGGCCAACACGGAATTGGGCCGTCAGGCCGGCCTGGACGTCAGCCAATACGCGGACATCAAGGCCACCGATTATTGGACAACCAAAAATACGCTCGCTTGCGTCAGTCACTGGGAGCTCTGGCTGTGGCAGATGCTTGCCTTTTTCCTTTTTTATGCCAACCCGGTCAGGATCTACCGGGCCATACGGGTCTTTCCTTATCCGGCCCGTGTTTTCTGCCATAGGGTTTTTCGGCGCGGCGGCGTTTTTGTATGGTTGACCTTCTTTCGTAATCTCATGTATCGTCTCCATCGTCAGAAAAAAAGGCCGGCCTTGGCGGGCCGCCAGGCCCCTGCGCTTTAACCACGCCGTAAATTACACGCCCATGGCGTTCATTCTGAAATTCAAGGCCTTCCCGGAGCCGGACGGGCCGTTAGCCTATGCGCCGGTTCCCTGGGACAGCGACCTGTTCGGGTTTCCGTTTTATGAATTGAACTGCGGCCAAACGCCGCCGGAAGTTTTGGATCAGCACCTTGCCGCTTGGCTGGCGAACCTGCCGTGTGAACAACCTTGCCTCGTTCTCGCCCGGCTTAATCCCGACCAGGTCGCAACCGCCGCCGCGCTCGCCCGCCAGGGATTTTATCCCGTTGAAACAATGCTGGATTTCGAACTGAACCTGGCGCGCCTGCAGATCATCGTTAAACACCAGGCGACCCAATACCGTTTCCGCAACGCAATTCCGGCCGACCTCTCGGCGGTC
The DNA here is from genome assembly GCA_016188985.1 of Lentisphaerota bacterium. Taxonomy (GTDB): domain Bacteria; phylum Verrucomicrobiota; class Kiritimatiellia; order JAAZAB01; family JAAZAB01; genus VSJD01. Next base: position 73,783 of record JACPGM010000119.1, read on the forward strand.
CGCGCCATTGCTCTCCGCGCCTATGCCACCGACCGCTTTCACCTGGACCCGCATTTGCCCTCCGCGAAGGCCGACCGGCGCTACGCCCAATGGGTTGAAAACAGCTTTCATGCCCAGGAGCCGATCTTTGTCCTGGAAGACACTAAACAAGCACAGGTCGTCGGCTTTATCCAATGCCGCGACAAGGCCCCGCAAGTGCTGGATGTCTGCCTCGGCGCGGTGCGGCCGGAAATCCAGAACAGTGGCGCGGGCGTCCTGATGTACCAACAGCTTTTTGTGGAACACCGCGCGCGGGGTTATAAAAAAGCTATGACCTACGTATCGTGCAACAACATCCGGGGCATTAAACTGACCTTGCGTTACGGTTTCACCGTCAGCAAGGCCACGCTCTGCATGCACTGGTTCCGCGCCGCGGGTAACCAGTCGTAAATTGACATAGTGGGTTATCAGTTACGAGGTAGTCGTATGATGGTAGGGACGGCTCCCCGCCACAGGGCGGGTCAAGAAAAAATCGAAATCATCGCGCTGGCGGAACAGCGCTCCTACAAAAAATTACATAATAGGCGGGAGAATGTAGGAGCCGAGCCCCGTCTCGGCGATCTGCGTCAATTGTTTCACACGTTCTGAGGCATTCCGAATTGCCATCATCTAAGGTTGAAATTGAATTTTTCTTCGCTCGAGTATATTCGCTGTCCGGCCTGCGGCGGCAAGGTCGCAACGGCCCCCCGCGCCTGGCAATGCCTGTCCTGCCGAAGGTCTTATCCCGTCGAGGATGAAATCCCAGCTTTGCTTGCGCAGCCCCAGTTCACGCCAGGCGAAGGCGACACCGGGCTGGATGCCGAAACCGCCCGCTATCCCCTGCTCATGGCCGCCTTTGCCCTGCTGCTGCGGGTCTGGTTGCCGGCGGAACGCCGGCGCCTGATTGGCCGGATCGGAATCCTCCCCGGCGATGTGGTACTGGATCACTGCACCGGTCCGGGCGGAAATCTCCCGGCCATTGCCTCGCTGATCGGCCCATCCGGCAAGCTCTTCGCAATGGACTTATCGCGCGCCATGGTTCGCGCCGCGCAGCGGTTCGCCCGCGCCAAACACATTGCCGCCGAGATCCACCGGGCTGACGCCCTCCACCTGCCGTATGCCGACAACTGCTTCAATGCCGTCGTGCATTATGGCGCGATCAACCAGTTCGCTGACCAGCGCAAAGCCATTGACGAAATCCTGCGAGTGACGAAACCCGGAGGCGTAATAGCCCTCCTCGATGAGGGCATTGAGCCGGGGAAGGAAAATACGTGGCTGGCCAAATTGCTGGTATGGAAGAATCCGCTGTTTAGCTCGCGGCCGCCGCTCGACCTGATTCCTCCGAAAGCAAACCCACGGCTCGAGTGGGTGCTCCGCGGCGTCTTCTATCAGATTATCTTCCGTAAGCCGTCTGTTTGACATCACGGATGATCAGGGCATTGACGGTCGCCTGGCGACCGTCAATAATCAGTGTTATCCGTGCCATCCCGCGAAACGCGGGACGAGTCCGTGGCTTGCCACGCGCCGCGCGTGGTTCCCGCCTCAGCGGGTCCGCTTCGGACGGAATCATTATTGCATTTCAACCAACTCGAAAATCACGTATGCTGAATGTCATGAATGCCGGCAAAGTCCGTTACAAAATCCCTTTCAACCGGCCGTGTTTTTTGGGGCCTGAGCAGGATTATATGGCCCAAGCCGTAGCCAACGGCCAGATTTCCGGCGACGGCGAGTTCACCCGCCGGTGCCATGAATTTCTGGAAAGACAGCTCGGCGTAGCCAAGGCCCTGCTCACCACTTCCTGCACCCACGCTTTGGAAACGGCCGCGCTGCTTCTAAATATCCAGCCGGGTGATGAGGTTATCGTGAGCTCCTTCACCTTCGTCTCCACGGTGAACGCCTTTGTGCTGCGCGGGGCCAAGCCGGTTTTCATTGATATCCGGCCCGACACGCTTAACCTGGATGAGACCCGCCTGGAACGGCTGATCACGCCGCGAACCAAGGCCGTCATCGCGATGCATTACGCCGGCATAGGCTGCGAAATGGATACGATTCTGGCGATTGCCGGCCGTCATGGCATTCCCGTGGTGGAGGATAATGCCCACGGCCTGCTGGGCCGTTATAAGGGCCGCTGGCTGGGAACTTTCGGCTGCTTGGGAACCTTAAGCTTTCATGAAACCAAGAACTTTACCTGTGGCGAAGGCGGCGCTTTGCTGATTAATGACCCCAAGTTCATTGAACGGGCCGAAATCCTGCGGGAAAAGGGCACTAACCGCAGCCAGGTGTTCCGGGGCCAGGCCGATAAATACTCCTGGATTGACTTGGGTTCGAGTTACCTGCCTTCCGACCTGCTGGCCGCATTCCTGCTGGCCCAGTTAGAGGCCCGGGACTTCATTCAAGCCCAGCGCCGGCGCATCTGGGAGGTTTATGCCGCCGAGCTGCTCGATTGGGCGCGGCAACACTCTGTCAATCTGCCGACGATTCCGACCCATTGCGAACAGCCTTATCATATGTTTTACCTGCTCATGCCGTCCGCGGCCCCGCGGCAGGCATTGATTGATCATTTGAAAAGCCGCAGCATCTTGGCGGTCTTCCATTATCTGCCTCTGCATCTCTCGCCCATGGGCCGCCGCTTCGGCGGCCGACCGGGCGATTGCCCGGTCACCGAATCGGCCAGCGACCGCCTCCTGCGCCTGCCGTTCTATACCGGGTTGAGTAAAACAGACCAGGAACAGGTGGTGGCCGCGATTCTCGAATGCAAAGCCTTCTGAAGACTACCGAGATGTTTCGCCTGCGCACATGGATTCAGGGCCTGTAAAGAAATTAAATGAACAATGATTGCGCCAGTTTTCACTCCGGGCAAGGCGCCGCAAGCGGAGGCGTACCTGAAAGGTACGTGCCGCTTGCGGCAACGCCGCCCCGGGCGAAAACGGGCGCAACTCATATGGGCGCAGGCCATTTTGCCGTTCCGTGGCGTTCCGCGCTAAGGGCAATACCTTCCAGGTATTGCACCTTCGCGCGCGCCGGACGGAGACGGCAAAATTTCCAGCGTCATTGTTCATTTAATTTCTTTGCAGGCCCTAAGACCTGGTGGTCGCTCTTGCTCATGAACGGGGTCTTTATCGGTATCGGTCTCTATTGGATTTTCCTCATTCCGTATAACAACGCCCCCGATGAAAACACCCATTTCAAATACAGCGTCGAGTTTATCCTCAAGCACCACCGTCTACCGGTCTGGGGTGTTGACGATCTGGACCAGTTCCGCCATTCGCTTTCCAGTTACAACCACCTGCCGGCGCTGAATTACCTCGTGGCGGCCGGAATGGCCGGCGCGGCCCAGGCCTGCTGCGGGATTGAACCGTATCTCGGCGCGCGCATTGCCTCACTGGCCTGGGGCATGCTGTTTCTTACTTTTCTATACTTGGCCCTTTGGTCGCTGACCGGGCGCACGGCGCTGGCAACCATCGTCACGGCCGCGTTTGCGTTCATTCCCCAAGTCCTGTTCAACTGTAGTTATATCAATGCCGATGCCCATTCCCTTGCCATTGCCGCCTTGTTGGCTTGGGCGCTGATCCGATTCTGGAAAAAACAATCTGACCTTAATCTGATCATTCTGGGACTCTCCGGCGGACTGCTATTCTCGGCCAAATACAATTATTTTTATTACGTGCCCTTTATCGCCGCCGGATTGGGCTACTTAGCCTGGCGGCGCGTAGCAACCTGGCGCGACGTCGGCCGGATCGTCCTGGCCGTGATCTGCGGCTCAATTCTGATTTCCGGCTTCTGGTATTGCCGGAATACCTGGCTGTACGGAGCGCCGGTGCCGTTTCTCCTCAGCGAGCAGCACCTGGCAAACTTGGGCATCGTCCGCGAGGCGATTCCGATCAACCGGGGCATATCGCTGGCATCCTTAACCTGGCTGATCCAGCAGAAATTCGTGCCTATTACCTTCGCCTCGTTCTTTGGCCTGTTCGGCTACTTAGACGTTGGCTTCCCGCCTGAGATCTACACCGCGCTCTTCGTGATTATTATGGCGCTGGTCATTCTGTTTCTTATTGAACTGCTGATCACCCGCGATCGCGCCGTTGCCGTCGCCGGTCTATGGCTGGCTGCGTTTATGCTTACCATCCTGGCTCTGCACGTGGGGACGTCCCTCACTATTGATCCCCAGCCCCAGGGCCGGTACCACTTTGTCAGCCTTGTCCCCATGGCCGTTTTTCTGGGGTGGGCCGCGCACCGCCAAAGGCGCCTGCGGAAATACGCGCTTGCTCTCATGGTGGTAACCGGCGCGCTGCTGGTCCAGACTGTCGCGCTCTTTGCCAAAACGTACGGTGGGCCGATGGTCTTTACCGTCCTGTGGGACGGCCCGCGGGTCCACAGCGCGATCACAACCGCAGCCAAGCCTGCCGAAAAAAACTACATTCGCGTTGCCTGCGCGGTCAATGACTCTGAGGAGCTAACCGCGCTGCGGGTGGATTTTCCCAAAAACATTCTGGCGCGTTACCGGGATTTCAGGGTGATCCTCGATAGTCCCCGCGGCCGGCAAACCTGGCGCGAAAAAAGTCTGCCGCCGCCGCAGTACACGGATCTGCGCTACGACCCAACCCTGAATGCCTTCGACACGATCGGGAGCAATCCTTCCGCAGCGTTCACGCTGCCGGCGACCCTTGGGCCGCTCAAGGCGATTACCCTCGAAATGGCCATCGAGCATCGCCGCCTGCGCGACCCGAAGTTTTAACATGACGCAAAGTGGAAAGATGAAAATAAGGAAAAATGAAAAACGCCCCGTCGTCTATGTCATCGCCGGCCCAAACGGAGCAGGGAAGACTACGTTTGCTATGGAGTTTCTGCCGACAGTCGCCGGCTGCCGGAACTTCGTCAACGCCGACATGATCGCGCGCGGGCTTTCTCCACTGGATGTGGATGCTGCAGCTATGGGAGCAGGACGGTTGTTTCTGCAACAGATCCGAGCCCAGATGGCGGCCTGCCGGGATTTCGCGTTCGAAACTACTCTCTCCGGCCTGTCGTATCTCGGCTTTCTCCGCAACATGCGTGAAAACGGATATCAAATCCGGCTTTATTATCTGTGGATCCCCACGATTGATTTGGCCCTCAAGCGCATAGCCGAAAGGGTGTTGCAGGGCGGGCATGATGTTCCGAAAGAAGTCGTCCGCCGCCGTTTCAGCAAAGGACTTTCGAATCTGTTCCGGCGTTATCTGACTTTGACGGATTACGGCGCGATATTTGACAACTCCTCAACCACCCCCGTGCTGGTTTGGGAAAAAGAGAAGAACCTGGAGCGAATTGTCGCCGGAGAACTATTCGCCCGAATTCAAAAACAAGCGGAGGGATTATCATGAAACGTCTTTACACGGCATCGCGCGCGGGCCGGCAAGCCGAGCGGGTTTTCCAGCACGCGGTCGCCAAGGTAGTGGAAAGAAGCCGGCGTCTCGGACTGCCCATCGCGATCATGAGGAACGGACGGGCAGTGTTGGTCAGGGAAAGGACGAAAAGGAAGAAGAAAGGATGACCACGCTTAGGGCCTGTACTTCCGATGCTGGCCGCGCTTTAAGGTCGCAATTTTCGACCTTAAAACATTTAGCCCTTGCTAATATCGCGGAGACGCTGAAGCAAATTCAAGGCCATCATATCAGCGCTTCGCTACGCTAGTCAGTGTAATGGTGCGGGTATTGGCAGTCGTTCCGACCTTAAAATAAATGTGCCAGGCGTTGCGCGGCAACCAGGCGCCGGCGCGTTCGGCCCATTCGATCACCGTAATTCCTTTTCCGGCGAGGCAATCTTCAAAATCTATGCTCAGTAATTCTTCCGGCGTATTGACCCGGTAAAGATCCACGTGCACCAGCAAGCACTGGCCGCGATATTCGTTCACCATCGTAAAAGTCGGACTCGTTACTACCTGGCGCACACCCAGGGCTTGCGCCAGCCCCTGGACAAAGCACGTCTTACCGCTGCCCAGCTCGCCGTGCAGGGCCAGCACTACGCCGGGCTTGTCCCGCGCTACGCGGGGCCTGTCCAGCGCCCCGCGGGACTTCAGTTCCTTAACCAGATCAGCGGCCAAAGCCCGGGTTTCCTCCGGACTGTGCGAGCTTATGGTCCGGACTTTACCCTTCTCCGCCAGAATGCACCGTGGCTCTCGGCCTTCGTAGCCGGAGCTACTACGGCGTAGGAGGCTGCCACGGGGTGCTTTACCGGAAATGTTCATAGCCGGCGGCCTTCAAGGGTATCCGCCGCCCGCGCGCATCCAGGCCGGCAATGACATACCGCTGGGATGTAATCCTGCCGATATACGTGCACGGGGCGGCGAAAACTTTTTTCCAGGCGCGCAGCAGCTCGGCGGATTTGGCGGTCGGCACGCTGAACAATAATTCATAGTCTTCGCCATCAGTAATGGCCCGCTGGGCAGCCTTCCGCCACGAGGTCGTTTTCTTCACGGCCGGCGAGAGCGGGATGGCATTTAGCCACAGTTCCGCCCCTACCCGGCTGCTTCGGATCAGATGCTTTAGGTCGGTGGCCAAGCCGTCGCTGAGATCAATCATGGCGGTAGCCCAGTGGCGGTTTCTAAGCCACTGACCTTCCGCCAGGCGCGGCTCAAACTTGAGATGTTTTCCCCGCTCACTGCCGCCCAGCGTGCCGGTGACAAACAGATAATCGCCCTTCCGCGCGCCGGAACGCAGGACGGCCTGGCCGCGCGGCACACGGCCGACGCCAAACACGTGCACGGCCAGATCCCGCCCGCGGCTTACATCGCCGCCGACAATTGCCACGCGCCAGCGGCGGGCCAACTTAGATAGCCCGGCCCGAATCGCCATCAATCGCGCCAAAGACGTGCCAGCCGGCGCCGTAATATCCACCAGCGCCCAGAGTCCTTCGCCGCCCATGGCGGCCATATCGCTCAGCACCCGCGCAAGCGCTTTATGGCCTACCGCGGCGCCTGGCGTTTCCCTGGTAAAATGCACGCCCTCCACCACCGGATCCGATTTAAGCAGGTAATCATAGCGGGCCTTATCGGCTATGCGCACCACGGCGCAATCATCACCCGGCCCGACCACCACATCGGCTCGCGCCGGCAAGCCGTGAACCAGCCGGCGAATCACGCCCAGCTCGCCGAGCTCGCCCAGCGTTTGTTGACGGAACTTTTTCATCGCTAATTTCCCTGAGCCCCCACCCAATAAATTATCTGAATAAATCTGAATGTGTGCCCATGCGCTCAAAGATGATTCGATGACTCTCAATTTTGTAGATCAGCACCCAGTCGGATTCTATATGACAGTCGCGCCGACCAACATAATTGCCGACGAGCCGATGGTCTCGATGAATAGGATCGAGACGCTGGCCGGCGAGCAAAGTCCGCACGACAATCTTAAATTTCTCAAGATTTTTGCCGCGCCGCCGGGCCCGTTTCATGTCCTTCTCGAACTGCCGGGTGTAGACCGGGGCATACATCAGATTCCCAGTTTCTTAAACAAATCGTCGGCGTCTTTGCAAACGATCAAATCGCGACCAGCATCCGTGGAATCAAATGTTTGTCTGGTCGTTGAAGTGGGAATGGCCAGTTCGAAAGGAAGACCGCCGCGCAATTCGACTTGCTTGTAGAAAATGGTGATAGCCTGGGTTGCATTCAGCCCAAGACGATGAAAGACGCTTTCGGCATGATTCTTCAATTCGGGCTGGATTCGCGCTCGAACAGTTGATGTCTTGCTCATGGACCCTCCTCCTTTTCTGCGGCCAATGTGGCACAAACGGGCTACACAGGCAAGCTGTTTTTTAGGCGTAATGGCGAGTGCCAACGCCAATCTTGTTGGATATTCTTGCTATTCCACATGCTTGGCCGGTTGACTGAAACAATCGAAGCGGAATTGGCGTAGTGTTACAGGCGATTGTTAGCCATCCTATTCGAATTCTATCGCCTGTTTACAGTGAGGACACGAGTATCGGAAACCCGAGGACGCTGATGGAATCATCATCAGTTTCGCACAGGTCGGACACTCAACGCGCACTTGTTTCTCGACAGGGGCAGGAACAGAGTGTGGGCTTGAAGTTTGCGGTTGAAGTCTTGCGGCCTTTAACCTTCCGGGAATAAGGCGTTCCGATAGGATTTCCCATTTCTTAGCGTTGAATTCAGACTCCGAAAGAACACCTTTCTTCTTCAACGCATCCAGGTTTTGAAGGAGTTCGACGGCAGTGGCAGCCTTGTCTGGAGGCGCCCCGAGAAAAAGCGTTTTGCCGCGTTCAAATTCCTCTGCCGTTATTACGCCCGCGAGAAAGAGTTGCCCTAACTTCTCGATCTCTTGTGCTGCGCTCTTACCGCTGACAGCAAGGGGGTTGGTCACTTCAACCTTTCCGACAGCATTTTGTCCGACAGTGGCACGGGCACAGGCAGCGTTAATGTCATTCATCAGCGCCACTTCGTCGAAAAGTGTGTGACCTTTCGAATCCCTCATCATCTGTGAGTAGTGGCGGCCAAGTTGAAGGGTTCTTTCTCGGAGATCAGGGTTGTTGGGATCTTGTTTCAGTTTCCGTAATGAGTCCTTGTAAGCCTTTTTCGCTTTCGCCTTTGCTTGCACTTTGCCAACCGCAATGGCTATTGCAATGACTACAATTGCAATGCTCACCCAGAGCAAGGGCATGATGTCACCTCGCTTTCATTCATGGTTCTTTCGGCCAATATCATTGTGACATTCCGGCGCGTGTCGCCGGTAAAATCCACCTGCTGGTTCGGACTGATTTTATTTTTCTACTGAACTATGCGTACTGTTTCATTTTATGGAAACGCTACCGGCTAGTCATTCCTTTACCCAGATCAACGACCCACCCCACATTCTTGACCCGCCCACCTCGTTACCCGTAATATCTGTCAATAATATTCGCGATTTATCAAGGTCAGATGGACTATGAATATTCGCCCAGTGCCCCCACAAGCCCTGTGCAATCTGAAGCCGAATTTGATAAGGCCAGTAGTGCCATGCGGTCGCAACGACGATAGTTAATTTATCACCCGACGCCGAGCAACTGTTGATGTATGTATTGTCAATGCCAGCCGTCTTTAAACGTGCCATGAAAACTTTCATGTCTGCTTTTATCTTGTTCTGCTCTACTAGTTTTTCCTGTGCATTTCGCTCGCTATTTTCTATCTCACGTGCGGATGTGTCAACCCTCGCCTTTTCTTCGGGAGTGACCCATCTTTCTCCGAATTTGATAAGGCCTTTTGCCCTCTGCTGGTCTTCGAATTCGCGCGCGACACTGCCACGAATGATTCTGTATTTACGGGTACCAATTGCCACCTGTGAATTATTGGTGAATGTGAAAGGCCCGTAGGTTTGTAAAATGCCTCGGACAAAACCTTTGATCTCGAATGTGTCGCCGGTGATGATGTGGAGATTTAAAGTGCCAATTGACGTTTGGTTTGTGTAAGCGTATGGACCGAGATGCTGAGTCGTAGATTCTTCCATCAGCAGGAACATCTCAACAGCAAACACAGACGTCGTAAGAACAAGAGATGCAAATAGGATTTGTAAATGTTTATGTTGTTTCATTTTCTTCTCCGAACGACACATTTCATCGTCGGCCACCAGTCACGGGTGACCGTCCAGGTGAAAGCGTTGGTTGGGCGACCTTCTCTGTTTCTCCAAACCACCACCCGTCAAGGTTGACTACCCCGGTGATCAGGAAAACGCTACCGTCGCTTGCATTTGGAAGACATTGAACCTCGACCACTATGGGGTGCTTCTTACCGTCTTTGAGTTTCTTGAACAGGTACTGACCCATTGCGGTGTTTTTCTTCGCGTACCCATGCCCGATGTTCTTCTCGCCGCCATCCGTTAAAGCAATACTCCAAGCGAAGTCTTGAGCGTCTCTGAATTCGTAATTGTAGTAATCGTCAAGTTTGGCCAGGACGCGAAATCGGACTGGGGTCGTTGGCCTTGTCGCACGGAACTCCTCGGGTGAGACGGGATTGGAGCCGACTGAGGTTTCCCAGTCAATGCGATAGCCGTCTTTGGTCTTCTTCAAGTAGTAATCCAATGTGCGACCTTCAACGTCTGCTTGGATCTTTACCCACCCAGTCTGAGTGGGTGCCGGTTCGGTACCTGTGAGAATATCAAACCGAGGTGCATTCCACGCCCTTTCTCCATAGCGGGCCTCCATGAGCGGTTTCACCTTCTCCGGGTTCAACACGAGAGGAATGCGGTCGCGCCATGAAGATGCCGCAAGATACGCACGGACCGCATCGAGTGCCGAAACGGGGATGGCGACCGGCGAGTTCGTGCTGTAATGCCATGTGCCGTCCGAATTGATAATAGCACTGCGCCCGTCTTTGGTCGTGACTGTCTCCTGAGCGAGTGATGTTACTGCACATATGAATGCGATAACCGCGGTCACACGCAAATAACGGCTCGGTTTCATCTTAGTTTCCTTTCGTCCAACGCCATGACTCACCGTTTTGGCAAACCGCGCAGCGGGTTAACAAATACGGTGTGGTCAGTTGTTGGGACGTCTATGTTTGTCCCTGTATTCTGGGGAATTCCGTATCTGCTGTTCGATGAAAGCCACGACATGCCTGTCGCACCCGTAGGCAAAGAGAATCGAGCCAAATATGGCGAAGCCGACCGCATCGAGGGGGTGTTTTTCTGATCTTCCCAGGAGGGTAATGTAGATATTGGCCAAGGTGTCGATGACTTCGGTTGATTTGCTGAGATCTTGCAGTTGCACTTCAGTCACAACACCTCGCTGGAGAAAATGAGTGTGTGCCTTTTTATAGTCCCTCGCGACGGTGCCTGGGTCAAGCTGGATGATCGTTTCGAGAGCAGCCTTCACTTGTTCTTGTGTGACGATTGTCTGTCCAGGATTAGGAAGTGAGGCGGAAGTTCGATTGCCCGGATCAAGGAAGTCCACACCCCACTTTCTACCTTCCCCGTGGGCGGATCGAACACGGGAGATCAAGTCAGCAAGAGGTTTTCGGAGAATCAAGGAAATCACAACCAAGGCAATGGGAATCGTGTGGGACCAAGTTAGAACCTTCAGAATCGCGACAATGATGTCCGTCATCTCACTTCATCTCCTCGGTCCCAACAGTTCTTATGCGTTAAAAATATCATCCCGGCTAAGGCTTATCAGGTGATGTTCTTTGATCTTGAGGTTCAAAATGCCTTGTTCCGGTGCCTTTAACTGGTTTTTATTTGTCCCGTTAAATATTTGTGAATTATGCTGGAAACTAACGTTTGATAGGGCAAGCCTTCTTGAACAGCCCGTAGCTTTATATTGTTATAGTCCCAATCGGACATGCGGATATTGATTTTTTTGAGCTTTTTCAAAGCATTACGGGCATGGGCTTGATAGTTTCTTGTTTCTTCCGCCATGTTGGGAACGGCAACCCATTCGCCAGCTTCAATTTCATGTTCCAGCGCTGCTTCTTCTTTAGTGAGCAGTATTTTTTTCATTTTTTCCTACAGTGATGATTGCCCGGGAACATCCGGCACAAACTTAATTAGCCAAAGCCATTTTGATGGCTCTGCCAAATGGCGGCTTGAGAATGCCCCTTTCGCAAATGATGGCCGTGATCAGCCGGGCGGGCGTAACGTCAAAGGCCGGGGCATACACTTTCACGTTTTCCGGCGCAGTGCGCTTGCCGAACCCTTGCGTAATTTCATCGGCGCCGCGTTCCTCGATCGGAATGGCCGCGCCGGTTGCGAGCTTCAGGTCAAAGGTGGAAGAAGGCGCCAGAACATAAAAAGGAATCCGATGGGCCTTGGCCAGCATGGCTAGGCCATAGGTCCCGATCTTATTGGCGCTGTCGCCATTGGCGGCAATGCGGTCGGCGCCGACCATAACCAGGTCAATGCGTCTTTCTTTCATGACTTGGGCGGCCATATTGTCGCAGATAAGGGTCACCTCAATCCCCGCGCGCATAAGCTCCCAAGCGGTCAGTCGCGCGCCCTGCAGGAGCGGACGGGTTTCATCGGCATAGACTTTGAGGCGCTTGCCCTGTTCGCGGGCCAGATACACCGGCGCCAGCGCCGTGCCGAACTGGGAGGTGGCCAGGCCGCCGGCATTGCAATGGGTCAGCACGGTCTGACCATTTTTGAGCAGCCTGGCGCCATGCCGGCCAATGGCGCGGCACATGGCGATATCTTCGTTCAGAATGGCCAGGGCCTCGCGCAGCAATCGCATTTTCAGTTCGGAGGGCACCAGGCGTTGTCCGGCGCGCGCGCAGCGGCGCATGCGCGTGAGCGCCCAGAACAGGTTGACAGCGGTCGGCCGCGAAGTAGCCAGGTAATCGGCCGCGCGTTCTGCTTGGGCGGCTAAGGCCGCGCCGGTGGCCGCCCGCGAATTCTGCACGGCCGCAGCCACGCCCAGCGCCGCGGCAATGCCGATGGCCGGCGCCCCGCGTACCTGCAAGTTTTTTATTGCCCGCCAGAGCGGCGGCAATTTCCTGATTTCCAGAAAGACCAGTTTGCCGGGCAGACGGGTCTGATCCACCAGCCGGATATAGCCAGGAAGCAAATGCCCCTTCCGGTCGGCAACCCATTCGATGGTTTTGATGGGGTTCATGCTCATTTTTGAATCCGGATCATGGCCAAGCAACTATCTTTTACACCCAACGCACGACATCATGCTGAGCGCATAGCGCAATAGCATGAATGCCGTTGTTCGCAGGGTTTATCCGTGTCTCTCAGCTCGACCGTGCCAGTACTCTGGTTTTCGTCGCACGTGGGCCACAGCAATAATCAAGATGAATTTTGGCTCGATGGAGAAGATTAGGCTGTATGGGGAAATTGGGCACAAGACAGCGCCGGAAGGGCGTATGCAGGACGCGGAACCGCAACGGCATTTCAACAATATGTTCCAGCGCTGATTCCACAGTCGCCCGGAAATGTCGCCCAAGTCCCGCTTGGCATTCCTCGTAGTACGCGACAGCGGCAAGAAACTCGGCGCGTGCATCGGGATCGAACTCGGCAGCGCTCATTTGTTCAGCCGATCTGCTTCGGCGAACACTGCCGTAGCCGGAATGGGCTGTCGTTTACCTTCCTTAAATTCCTGATACCGCCGCTCCGCCTCCGCCACCCACGCAACATCCACATCACCCAGCGCCTCGTCCCCCAGCGAGCTGATAAGGCGATCAGCAAGGAAGGCTCTCTCGTGTTGGGATAGGCCGAGAACGTCCTGCTCTATTTTTTCAAGTGCCACTGGCATAATCCACCTCCGTTTGTACAAATATGGTTATTACAATAACACATAGCACTCCCTTCTTCAACCCCCATCTTTACACCGTTGAGACGCAGTTTGACTCGCCGTTCTTTTTCTGGTGATACCAGATGTTCCCCTATCTGTCGCGTCAGTTGCGTCATGTATCCTGATTTCATTTTGTTTCTCCGGCGAACGGCGGGAGTCATGGTTTACCTGGAGCGTAGCGGAAGGCAATATCATGCACCCTCTGGGTCGATGTTCGTTATTCTCTTTGGCTTACCCTGATCAATGCTGCGACAGATTCCGCAAGCCGTCTGTAACCGGCTGCATTCGGATGCGCCTGGTCACTCTTGAGCAAGGGGGTCGATAGGATCTCGGCGACGATCGCAGGATTGAATGGGATGGCGTATTCCTTCGCGATCTTGCCATAGAATTGCGGTGGTCTGAGACGAAGTCCTGGTTTTGGCACGCCGATCAGGACGACATCTGAACCTGCATCCTTCACCATTGAGATCATAGCGCTGAGGTTTGCACTGGTGATGTCTGGATTCTGTCCGCTCAACATGTCGTTTCCACCATGACAGAGGATGACGAGATCCGGTCGCTCCTTCTCCAGGACTGTTGGCAGTCTGCGAAGCCCAGATGAACTATCCTCCCCAGGCACACCTGCGTTGACAACCCGGCATCCGATCACTTTGGAGAGCACGGACGGGTAGCTCTCTGCGCTGCTGGCGCCGGTCCCGGATGTCAGACTGTCTCCAAAGGCAACGACGACCGAAGACTCGGTCAGCCTGCTGATCCTGGGGTTACTCCCGCAACCTACGCATAACGTAAGAACGCAGAAGACTGCCAGAGACCGGATTCTTCTCATATCTTCCTGCATCGAACGGCGTGAATGACCGTTTTGCCAACCCGCCGCGGGTTGGCAAATACGAGAGCAAGCGGTTGTTGGCCTTCTCAGTAGATGCAAGCATCGAGCAGTGAAAGCGCCGCATCCAACACCGCCGGCGCCGCGCGGGAGATCCGTCGAGCCTCACGGGCGCGGAAGTCAATTGACTTCACCTGCTCGACCATGACCACGCCCGTGATGCTATCGTCACCCTCGATTGGGACGTGGAAGGGATAGTCGCGACGGGTGTTCGTAATCGGACAGACGATGGCAAGGCCCGTGTTTCGGTTGAACAAGTCATTGCTGATAACAAGCGCGGGGCGCCGCCCCTTCTGTTCGTGCCCTGACTGCGGATCAAATGTGACGGCGATATAGTCGCCCTTGCTCGGAATGTACGTCGGCATCTACCATACCTCCCGTCCGACGGACTTTCCCCAGTCAATCTCTTCCGGCTTATAGTCACGCGGAATCCGGGCAACGAGCGCCCGGAGGTCGCAGCCACCTCGAACACGTTTCGCGGGCGCGACCAGGATGACACCATCGCGAACGGAGAGGTCCACTTCATCGCCCACCGCCATGTGCGCTTCCTTCAATACCTGCCTGTTCAGGCGGAGGCCCTGGCTATTCCCCCAACTTTGCACTTTCGTAATCATGGTTCGCCTCCTGTGGATAGCCCATGTATATCCCATCGCCAGCAAACATTCAAGGGTTTCTTCTGGCTCCGGGCTCATTCTCCGGGGCCAACGCTGAAGCGCCTTGTTGGGCAAAGCTCACTCTGACCATTGCGGATTCCAGACAACCTCCCAGAGGTGACCATCTGGGTCTTGGAAGTAACCCGAGTAGCCGCCCCAGAACGTCTCATGCGCGGCCTTGACGATGACAGCACCCGCTGCCCTTGCTTTTTCCATTACAGCATCAACTTCCGCTTTTGATGTGACGTTATGGCCGAGTGTCATTTCGGTGGGACTGGTTGGGCTTACTACAAGCCCAGTGTCATGCCCGATGCTCTTGCGAGGCCACAAAGCCAGACGCAAGCCGGGCTGAAGTTGAATGAACACAACAGCCCCATGCTCAAACTCTTTGCCAATGATGCCGTCCGTGGGAAAGCCCAAACCCTCACGATAGAAGCGAAGTGACGCTTCAAGGTCGTTGACACCGATAGTGATGACTGTGATACGTGGCTTCATGTGCTTTGCTTTTCCTTAGGCCCAACGCAAAGCTCAGCCTGAGCCCGCCGCAGGCGGGCGATAGGCTGGAGCGAGTTGTTCGCCAAATTGACTTTTTACGACTCAGCGGGTGTGGCTGAGTTCAGTCTTGGCGATCCCGACCAGTGACCTCAAGACGGTATTCACCGAGCGTTCATCGGGGAAGTACCGAGCCACAT
>JACPGM010000114.1 GCA_016188985.1 Lentisphaerota bacterium
AACCTGTGCGACACCGCGCGCAAGGCCTCCTTCAAGATGGTCATGGGCGACGAGCGCCCGTTGATGGATGCGCTCCAGTCGAAGTACATCCTGCTCTTCGGCTGGAACCCGCTCTCGGCCACCAAGTGGTCGCATTTGCCCCGCATCATGACGCGTGGGCGGCAGAACGGCGCGAAACTCGTGGTCGTGGATCCGAACTTCTCTTACACCGCCAGCCGGGCGGACGAGTGGGTGCCGATCCGGCCCGCTACCGATGGCGCTCTGGCCTTGGCCATGGCCCAGGTCATCATCCGCGATAAGCTCTACGATGAAACCTTTATCAAGGACTGGACCGTCGGTTTCCAGGAGTTCGCGGACTATGTCAAGGACAAGACGCCGCAATGGGCTGAGGGAATCACCACGGTTCCCGCCGCGACGATCGAGCGGCTGGCCAAGGAGTTTGCCACGACTAAGCCTTCCCTGGCGGATGTCTGGTCGGGGCCAGGTCAACATTCTAACGCGGTGCAGGGCGGCCGCGCCATCGCGTGTTTGAACGCTCTGACCGGCAGCTATGACCGGCCCGGCACGATGGTGATACCTGACAAGAAGGGCAACAAGCATATCGAGGTCGAGCCCGATGAGACCGCCGCCAAGACGTTCAAAATGGACCGATTCGATGGTGTCAAGTCCTATCCCTTTGGACACAAGTCCGGGGTCTACTGCGAGTCGGTCAGCCGCTTGGCGGAGGGCAAAGGACCGTATAAGCCCAAGGTCGGCATCATAATCTTTCAGAACCCAATGATGTCGGTTCCCGGAACGAAGACCGTTGAGACCGCGCTGAAGAACCTTGAGTTTCTGGTGGTGAATGACATCTTCATGTCAGAGACCGCCCAGATGGCCGATATCGTGATCCCCGGCACGACTTACCTTGAGCGCGCTCGGACTTAAGGACAAGGCCGGCCACGAATTCTTCCTGGTCGGTGAGGTTTCCGGCAAGCCGGTCGAGGACAAAAAGAAGTGGTACGAGGAGTTGCTGTCGAAGGAATTGCTCGAAGGCGAGCCGAAAATCTCGCTTGCGCAACTGCAGGCGTTGCCGGGCGCAACATGGGTGAGTCCCAAGGGCACGAAATACGAGAAATTTGCGGCCGCGCTTCCGGAGGAGAAGGTCAAAGACGCGCTCACCGAGGGCTCGTTGCTCTTTGGCAAGAAGAAGGATGGTAGCAAGGACAAACTCATCGGCATTCTCAAGGATGGCAAGGCGGTAAAAGGCTTCGCTACGCCGTCAGGAAAAGTGGAGTTCTTTAATGCCAAGCTGGCGGAGAAGAAGGATGCCGAAGGCAACCCGGTGGATGTCTTGCCGGTCTATAAACCGCGAGCCTGGCTGCCGGATGCCGAGTATCCTCTGTTCCTGATCAACTGGAAGGAGACCTCGCATACGCATTCCCGTACCCAGAATAACGCCTGGCTGGTGGAGATCGGCCCGAGTAATCCGCTCAAGATGAACGCGCAGACCGCGGCCAAACTGGGCCTCAAGGACGGGGCGGCCGTCTGGGTCGAGTCCAAATACGGCAAGATGCAAGCCGTGCTCAAGGTTACGCAAGGTATTCATCCGGAAGTAGTCGGCAGTCAGCACGGTTTCGGCCACTGGGAACTTGGACGCCTTGCCAAGGGCCGCGGCAGTTTTGACGGCGGACTCAGGCCAACCAAGGCCGATCCGCTCGGTGGCCAAGCCTTGCACAAGGAATGCTGCGTGAAGGTGTATAAAGCGTGAGGGCCATCCCCGCTGAAGCTATTCAACCTAAATTGAGCGATTCTTTGACCATAAGCTTCCCGATAGACCACTATGGTCATTCCGAGCGTAGCGAGGAATCTCGTGTTGAGTGTGGACGAGATTCTTCGTCGTCCCGTCAGCACGGGACTCCTCTGAATGACAAGCAAAAGAATCGCCTAACTTGGGTTCAAGAAGGCATAGCTCTGGAACCTCGGGAACGCGCCGGTGAGCTAAGGTTCCTGGCAAAATTGCTGGCGGCGCCGTCGGACCGAGTGTTGCTGGCGGACGCCGCCGCGCTCGGCCTGCTCGATGCCGGCTGGGAAACGCGTATCGAAGATCTGCAAGTTGAATATACCCGGCTCTTCGCGGCGCCCGGTCTTGACGCCATACCCGTTCATCAATCGGTTTATACCGATGTGCTGCGCATCGAGCCGGCCGCCGCGGAGGCGCTTGATGATGGCATCAAGTTTAGCGGCGGCGAGTTCCATGGTTATCTGGGCGGTGAATCCTGCGGCGAGTTGCGCCGCTGGTATGCCGCCTATGGGTTCGAGCCGCCTGCCACGGAAATGCCCGATCACATCGCCGTGGAACTGGACTTTCTGGCGCACCTTCTTGATGCGCAGGCCGCTGCCATGGAAACAGGCGCTGCCGATCAGGCCGGTGCCTGGGGAGCGCTGGCGCGCGAGTTCTTCGAGCGTTTTCCGCAGAGATGGCTGGATGCGTTTGCCGGGAAAGTGGCGGCCAATGCGGTTTCTGTTTTTTATGGCCGCGTGGGCGCGTATCTCCAGGATGCAGCGCTGTGCTGAAGTAATTTTCTGGTTGGACTGGTTAGCCCCCGGATGGTAAAAAGGCCGGGAATTTGCAGGGAACTCTTAGCAGCGCAACTTAACGAACGAAAGGAGTCCAATGCATTACAAAACTCTATTACCGTTGGCAGTCTTGGTCGGTTCCACAATCGTATTGCTGAGGGTGGTGGCAAGCATAGCCGGCGAGCCGGATGCGGCCAATTATGTCGGCCCCAGGATGTGTGGGGCTTGCCACAAGAAGGATGATACCGGTAACCAGTTCAAGCTGTGGCAGGAAAGTCAGCACGCCAAAGCCTTTGAACGCCTGGCCACGCCGGAGGCCAAAGAGGCCGGCAAAAAGGTCGGCGTGGACAACCCGCAAACCAGCGGTAAATGCCTGAAATGCCATGCCACGGCCTATAACTTTACCGAGAGTGCGGCTACCCAGAAAATCAAGCCGGAAGATGGCGTTACCTGCGAATCGTGTCACGGTCCGGGAAAGAATTACCTTAAAAAAGATGTGATGGAAAATCGCGAGCAGGCCGTCGCCGGCGGATTGATTTATCCCGCCAGCAAGAATTGCGAGCGCTGCCATAATAGCGAGGCTCCTTCCTGGAAGCCCGACCGCTTCACTACCAAGGATGGCAAAAAGGTCGGGTTTGACTATGAGCAGGCCTACGAGAAAATAAAGCATCCTAATCCTAAATTAAAGCCTTGACTTGAGCCCCACCAGGGCGGCAAGCATCGTTGTCCAATAATAGTCGTAAATGTGCTCAGGTCGTCTCGGAAAAGAACGGCGGGACAAGGCTGTCCCGCCCTACCAAATGGGATGATGAAAATTTAGTAGGGTCGCACAGCCAGTGCGGCCGCTGGGACAATTGGCCGACCTGAGTAGTTGCTAATAATCTATAGTCTTTATTCAAAGCATAAGTGCGTGAAAATCTCCGAGCCAGCGGGTCTAAGGGTTGAATAGCAACCTATGAACTGCTGGCCGGCAGGGTGCGGAAGGAAACTTGCCGCGCCTCCCGTGTTTGGAAAGGAGATGCTACTTGGTTGATCCTCAACAAGCCTGGGGCCTGATTTCCTCGGCCCTTAAACCTCTGCCGGTTGTCCGGCAGAAACTCTCCGAGAGCGCCGGCTGCGTGCTGGCCGAAGATGTGCGCGCCGACCGCGACCTGCCGCCCGCCGACCGCTCGGCCATGGATGGCTACGCGGTCCAAGCCGCCGATCTTAAAAATATTCCCTGCCGGCTTAAGCTGATCGGCGAGGTCGCCGCCGGCAGCGCGGAGCGCCCCCGCGTAGTTGCAGGCGCCTGCGCGCGCATCCTGACCGGCGCCAATCTTCCGCCCGGGGCGAATAGCGTGGTGATCGTTGAGGACACTCATGAAATTGGCGGCCTGGTGGAAATCCGCGCGGGGGTCAAGCCGGGCGCCAATATCCTCAAACGCGGCGAGGATGCGCGTAAAGGGCAAATCCTGATCCCTAAGGGCGCCGTGCTCGATGCGGCCCGGATTGGCGTATGCGCCGCGGTCGGCAAGGCCACGGTTAAAATATTCCGGCGGCCGCGCCTTACCGTGCTTTGCACAGGCGCGGAGCTTAAGGCGCCAGGAGATGCCGTGCGGTCCCATCAATTGCGCAATTCCAACGGACCGGCGCTCTGCGCTGCGTTGGCCTTGGAACATTTCGTTCCGGTAACCTATGCGACACTGCTTGACAATATTGGCCGCTTGGCGAGGGCTTTGCGGCAAGCGCTCCGGCGTTACGATGTAATCCTGTTGACCGGCGGGATGTCGGTGGGCAAATACGATATTGTCAGGGAAACCTTGGTGCGGATTGGTGCGCGAGTGCGTCTGCACGGTGTGGCGATGAAGCCGGGCAAGCCTTTTCTGTTTGCCACTTGGCCTGCCCGCAGTGGCTGCGCCACAGGCGTTGCAGGCGGGCGGGGCAGGGGAGTTATCTTCGGCTTGCCCGGTAACCCCTTGAGCGCCCTGACCGGTTTGCACGAGTTTGTTTTGCCTGCTTTGCGGCGGATGTCCGGCTGGCCGCTGGCCGAGTGCCGGCCTTGTTTGCGCTTGAGGCTGGGCGCCGAATTGAAATCGAAGGGTGGCCGGGTGCGTTACCTCCTCGGCCGATTGAATCTGAACGACGGGTCGCCGGGCACTACGAGTGTTATTCCCGTCAAATCAAAGAGCAGCGCCGACCTTGTTTCCGCCGGGAAAGCCGATGGGGCTATTATTGTTCCGGCGCACGTAAAAAGCCTGCCGTCCGGCGCGATTCTGGAATTCCGACCCTGGAGGGCATTGATTCACTAATGTATTGATTGATGTTTGAGATTCCTCACTTCGTTCGGAATGACACCCAATGTCATTCCGAGGAGCGCAGCGACGAGGAATCTCGTGTGCGTGAAAGTCGTTAACGTATTTACACCAATGCTTACTTAGCTCCGTGGAATCATTATCATGACAGGACATCAACAACTCAGGCCGGTCTCGCTCAGGATCTCGGTCACTGACCGGTGTCAATTGCGCTGCGTGTATTGCATGCCCTTGACCGGCGTGCCGAAACTTGCCCCCAGCGAGATTCTGACCTTTGAAGAGATCGTCCGTTTCGTTCACGCTATGCAAGAGCGTTTTGACCTCCGCAAAGTCCGGATTACAGGCGGTGAGCCATTGGTCCGCCATGGGATTGTTGACTTGGTGGCCATGCTGGCGGAGTTGGGCCTTCCTGACCTGGCTCTGACCACCAATGGACAATTTTTGGCCGAACAGGCGCCAGCGTTGCAACGCGCGGGCCTGCGGCGCGTCAATGTCAATCTGGCCAGCATCAATCCTGAAACTTATCAGGCCATTACGCGGGGCGGTGATTTGAATCGGACTTTAGCTGGAATCCGCGCAGCCTTGAACGCAGGCCTTTCTCCCGTGAAAATCAATGTCGTGGTTTTGCGCGGTCTTAACGACGGCGAAGTGGCGGACCTGGCCCATTTAGGCTTGGCGCTGGGGTGCCACGTTCGGTTTCTCGAGCTTATGCCCATCGGCTGCGCCAAGGCGGAGTTTCATGAGCGCTTTGTGTCCTCGGCCGAGGTCCGGGGCAAGCTCGACGAAATGTTCCGGCTTGTTCCTGTAGGGGCGATACATGGCGACAATAATACCACAGCATCACATGGTAGGGCGCTTTCGTTCAGCCTTCGTAGCCAGGAGGCTTACTACCGCGGAGTAGGCCCGAAAGCGCCTGCCTGCGCCGAAGCGGCTTCGGCAGGCAGGCCGCGGACGGCTCGGCGAGCCGTCCCTACCAAGAGATCATGCTGCATTACTTATGACGCTCAGTATAATGGCCGCGGGCCTGCCCTCCGTAGTCCGGCGCAGCCGGACGCAGGAGGGAGCAGTCGCAATTTTTTTGCGGTTGATTCCCAAGGACTAAGCGGAACGGTTGGTTTCATTTCGTCGGAGACTAAGCCGTTCTGCGCGGGCTGCACGCGCTTGCGTCTGACCAGCACCGGCAAGCTCATTGGTTGCCTGGCGCACGGCCAGGGCGTAATGATCCGGGAGTTTCTGCGGAAGGATACTTCCGAGGCGCTGCAGACCGTGCAGAACCTGGCGGCCAACGAGATTAATGGCAAGCGTTTGCGGACATCGTTTGACTCGGCCCTTGCCATGGTGAGCGTTGGCGGGTAATTCCTGGCCGGTGCTCGGACAGGCCATGGCTGATGCTCCGCCATAGTCCCGATGCTACTCGGGATGACGGCGAGATGGGGCTCAAAATGGGGCTCAGCGCGGTGAGCCCCACGCTGGGGCTCAAAACCGTGAGCCCCACTCCTGAAACTTGTGACGCCTATCGCTGCAGGGTAAAAAATGCACGGTAACTGGTCACGCGAGAAACGGATAGCCGGGAATAAACTTTCGCACTTGTCTGGCAAGCAGCGGCAGGCGCGGATGGTCAATGTGGCCGGCAAACCGGTTACCGAGCGCAGGGCCCGGGCGGAAGCGTGGGTCAGGGTAGGGGGCGCCATAGCGCGAAAGCTGCGTTCTCAGGGCGCTCTGGCCAAAGGCAATGTACTGGAAACCGCGCGGCTAGCGGGGATTTTTGCCGCCAAGCAGACCGCCAATCTGATTCCGATGTGTCATCCGCTGACGCTGGACGATATTGCCGTCCAAGCCGAATTAAAAGGACCACTCGTCCGGATCGAAAGCCGGATAACTTGCGCAGGCAAAACCGGCGTTGAGATGGAGGCTATGACCGCGGCGGCCGTGGCGGCGTTGACCGTTTATGACATGTGCAAGTCGGCGGGCAAAGGCATCATGATCGAGCGCCTGCGGCTGCTGGAGAAGTCCGGCGGCAAATCCGGCCATTGGCAGGCGTCCTGATTTGAGCATAAAAACATTTTGCTGGCGCGGCGGGGGGCAGTGAGCCATACTTCGGTTGTAGATAAGCCCCATTGCTGCAGTAATGGGGGCAGTTGTTTGGGGTGCGTGAGGGTAGTGACGGCTTTACGTCGGCTATTGTTGCGTAGCCGGTGTTAAACCGGCTCTACACGCAGACCATAAAATAAATGTAGAGCCGACTTTATGTCGGCTATTGTTGCTTCAAGCAACAAGTCTTGACCACAATAGTGCCGCCTGCTAAATGATCGTCCAAAGGAAACGATATTGTAGAATGAAGACAACTCTGCAAAATACTTCTACTGGGGTCGGGCTGATCATCGGCCGTTGGGGGTGGCAGAATTGCCGGCGCCGCTTGCCAACATCTCCAGCGGGACGCGGGCCGAGGAAAATTGCGCGGCTTATGCTCGCCGGCGTAGCCGGTGCGGCCGGACTCGGTATTTGGCTCAACGCCTCCGCGGTAATTGTTAAAACCACCACCTGGGCCAAATACAACAACGCCACCTCGCCGCCCTCGGACACGACTTCGACCGATGGCCGGATTGCGCTTGGTTCCGGCGGCAAGGGGGACGCTGCAAGGACCCAGCGCCCGGCTGTTATTTCCGGAGCAACCCTGCAAATGTGGTACACCGGCTACGATGGCAGCTATTATCGAATTTATTACGCGACCTCTCCCGACGGACTCACCTGGACCAAATATGACAATACCATTCCGGCGGATTCCGACGGCGTTTCAACCAACGGCCGGATCCCGCAAGGCACTGCCGGCACAGGCGACGACGGCCACGCTTACTACGCATCGGTAATTAAGGACGGGAACACTTACAAAATGTGGTACACCGGATTTGATGGCTTTACGAATCGAATTTATTACGCGACCTCCCCCGACGGACTCACTTGGACGAAATATAGTAATACCATCCCGACCAATTCGGACACGACCTCCACTGATGGCAGGATTCCTACGGGCACTGCCGGCACAGGCGACGACGCGCACGTTATTACGCCATGGGTAATTAAGGACGGGAACACTTACAAAATGTGGTACGCCGGATCTGATGGCAGCTATTATCGAATTTATTACGCGACCTCTCCCGACGGACTCACCTGGACCAAATTGGACAATACCATTCCGGCGGATTCCAACGGCGTTTCAACCAATGGCCAGATCCCACAAGGCACTGCTGGCAGAGGCGATGTCGAGAACGTTCTTGGCGCATCGGTAATTAAGGAGGGAAACACTTACAAAATGTGGTACGGCGGATCTGATGGCGCCTATCGAATTTATTACGCTACTTCCCCCGACGGACTCACCTGGACCAAATATAATAACGTAGCCCCGGCCAGTTCGGACACGACCTCCACCGATAACCGAATTCCGCTTGGTACTGCCGGCAAAGGCGACCTGATTAACGCTTATCACCCGTGCGTTATTACGGAAGGAACCACTTACCGCATGTGGTACGTGGGCGTGGCTGCTGGTGGGGCGCTCTATGGCATTTATCACGCCCGTATCGTGCCGCCGCCCGGCACAATTCTAATAGCTCATTAGATACTTAACACCAGTTCATAAGTTTGCTAACGTATTAGCCGCGCCACGAGATTCCTCGACTCCGCTACGCTCCGCTCGGAATGACCTGCCCGTAATGCCACGCATAGCGTTGCAGGCGGGTAAGAAGAAAACCTGTCATCCCGAGCTTATCGAGGGATCTTGGTGTTGATTGATATGTTATTGAATTTACGCCGAAATGTAATTAGTCACGTCGGCGTTTTGCTCTGGAAGCGCAGGGAGTAGATGCCCAAGTTTTTGAGGTAGAAACGGATGAAGACCGGTTGCCCGACCAGCGTGCTCAGGTCGGACCTTTCTTTCCAGGTCACCCGATGTTCGATGAGGTCCACTGCCTTGGTCGTACACTCCGCCATGGTGTAGCCCGGCACCGGTCGTGGTGGCCCGCCGCCTTCCGGACGACGGACAATCTCAACGGCAAACTCCGGCGGCACGGTCGCGTGCGCCGGATCGCTGTTGTAGCCATCCGCAACGGTGGTATTGACCACCAGCTCCGGCGCTGCCACGACCATTTCCCTGGTCAAAAGAAAGCCGCCGGTATGCGCCCCCATCTGCGCGATGAAACGGTCGCGCCGGAACTGGGCGCGTCCCATACCAACGACGTTGTTCCTGTTGCCCTGCGCCTGGCCGTGCCGCCCTCCGCAGTAGTAGATGTACATCGTGTTGCCGATGGTCACGATGCCGCCGGCGTCCCATGTGCTGCCGCTGTCAAAAGCATCCGGAGCGCCGTGCGGCAGGTAGGCCGGCCGGTCCGGCAGTTGGCGCCAGTGCAGGCCGTCGCCGCTGAAAGCCAGGTGCACGGTGAAAATCATGCGCGGCGGCGCGCTCATCTGGCCGAGGAACCCGATGAAATGACTGCCGACCCGTGAAACGATCATGTGATCGAAATCGGGTTCGTCCGTCTCTTCGGGCCACAGCACCATCCGCGGCTGGCCGAACTCGTAGGGCGTTTTGCCGATCATGACGGCGCAGCGGCGCTTGTAATTGATTTCCGTAGGGCCGCCAGGCACACCGCCCACGCCGGCAAAACAAGTCGGCCGCGTGAACATCAACCAACGTTCGTTCATGGGGTCGAATACCATGTTCTGCCAGGTGTCTTGCAGGCCGACGAATACCGGGTTTTGCGGATCCTCTTGCCAGTTGATTCCGTCATCGGAATAGGCCAGGCAGAGGGCCCCGTAGCCTTCAGGACGATTATCCTTGTAGGTCATCATCCATCGTTCGGTCCTGTTCATGCCCGGCGGCGTTGGCATGACGCGCGCGGCCTGGGCCTTCTGCCGCCCCAGCAGGACAACATTCGTTTTGCCGTGATGCAGGTAGGAGTGGCCTTCGAGCAACGGCCGTTCCCAGCGGACGCCGTCGCGACTCTCGGCATAGGCAACGAAATAAGGCTGGCCGTCGCGGTTGTCGCGCCATGTTCTCAGGGGTCCCTGGCGCATCCAGGCGGTGTGGTCGCAGCCGGTATACCACATGCGGAACAGGCCGTCCCGTTCATCGAACAGCACATTCGGATGTGCGACCGCATCCTCCCATGCCATTTCCGGCATCAGGACCGGATTGCGTGGATCTTTGTGTGGGACATTCAACACCCGCCGTACCCCCCAACGGTCCTCGACCGTGGCGTCATCCATCAGCAGAACCGTTTCCAATCCTGGCTGCAATGGCTTGCCCGCGCAGTAGGCGCTCAAATTCATCATGGCTGCTAACCTCTCAACCCGGCTTGGTTGTCCAGTGGGCGTTTCCCAACGTCGGAATCATAAGAGCATGATGACTCCCGGTCAAGCGTCCCAACGGATTTTTCTGTTGCGGCAGGGCAGGGGCAAGCTATGCTTCCCGTTGGCGGCAAGACCTATTGGGCAAAGCCATCCAAGGAGTTCCAACTATGAAAAACACCGGCTGGCGTGAAAAGGACGATCGCACGATCAGGGAAATCCGCGCTTATCTTGAGCGCGAGAAACTGGACGCTTTCATCCCTTCCAAAGAAACCCACATCTGCTATCTCACCAATTACTATGACAGTATCCACATGGCGTTGCTATGGGAGGAGATGACCGCCTTCCTGGTGATCCCCAAAGAGAGTGAGGCCTTTATCGTAGGCGCCCATGAAAATTATGCCGGCTACGAGGAGTTTGGCGTGGCGCCCTGGTGGTTGACCACGCGCTACGGCGGCTACGACTACGCCGACGGCGAGCAGACCCGGCAAGGCGTAGTTGATTTGATCAAGAAGCGCGGCCTGAGCCACGGCCGGATCGGCATTGAACTTAAATGGATGCCGGCCGCCGTGTATGCCTTTTTGCGCGCGGCGCTGCCGGACGTAACCTTCGTTTCCGCCGACCTGCTGGTTCCGCAAATCCGCTTAGTCAAAACCACGCGCGAGCTCAGCTTGTTGAAAAAAGCCGCGGAGCTCGGGCAACGCGCCATGGAAACCTACATGCAGGCCATCCGCCTGGGCGCCACCCGCCGCGAGGCCGAGGTTGTTCGGGCCCAAAAGGCCTTGGATTATGGCGGCGAGTGGATTGGCGGCGCCTCGCGCGTAAGCTGGACCGGCGGGATTGACGACACGCCGGCCTGGTGGGATGCGCCGGCGCGCCGGCGCTTTGACGCCGCCGCCACCACCAAGAATTACCTGGGTCTGCCGGATAACGCTCCCTTCCTAATCACCCACTACGAAAGCCGTTTTCAATATTTTTGGGGCGATCAGGCCTGGCATGAGTTTTATGGGCCGGAACCGGCTGATGACGACCTTCTCGATTTTGCCGGCAAGCAAGTCCGGTATGCTGAGGCGCGGCGCAACTTTGAAATCATGCGGCGGGTGCAGCGTGAAGCGATCAATGCCGTCCGCCCGGGCCTGGACCATTATCAAGCGCGCGCGGCCATTGATCGCTATCTGCGTGACAATCCGGAAGGCGCCGAGGCCGCCGGCATTGATCCGGCCAATCCCAGCGGGACCAAACACGCGGGCATGTATTTCGTCCACGCCATCGGTCTGGATATCCACGAGGAGCCGGTGATTGCCAGCCGCGCGCCGCGCCCCGTTCCGTTGGATGGCCCCATCTACATCCAGCCGGGGACGGTGCTCCAATCCGAGTGGCTTGGGCCCCTCTGGACGCTGGAGGAGCCTTTCGTCCTGACGGAGAAAGGTTGCTGGGAGCCGCTGGTGGACCTGCCGGGCTTGATCGCGCCGCAATAGTCGCCTTCAATCCTGCCGGAAAGCGCAGGCCGGACCGTAGGGGGCCAGCGCCACGGTAATGTAGGGATTGTTGGCTACGGTATCGTCTTCTTTTTGGCACTCGTGCCACAGGCGGATGCACATTTGTTTTTTGATCTCCTCGTAAGCGGGATCGAACGAGAGATTTTTCATTTCATGCGGATCGTTGCGCAGATCATAGAGCTCATCTTCGTCGAAGCCGTTGAAAACATACTTGTATTCTTTGGTAATCACGCTGCGCTGGGTGACATAAAGCTCCACGCCGTTGCATTGGGTGAAGACCGTGTCGCGCCAGCCGGGCGGTTCTTCGTTGCGCAGGAATGGTATGAGGCTTTGCCCGGAAAAAGGACGATTGGGTTTGATGCCGGCGGCCTCCAGGAAGGTTGGTGCAAAATCGGCGAGGGAAACAAAAGCTTCTTGAGTGCGCCCGGGATTTTTAATGCCGGCGCTCCAGCGGATGATCGCCGGCACATGGTAGGCGCCGCGGAAGCAGGGTATGCCTTTGGCGAAAAGCCCGTGCTCGCCGCAGTAATCGCCGTGATCGGAAACATAGAGCACGAGCGTATCTTCGGCCTGGCCGGTGGCCTCCAGGGCCGCGAGCACCTGACTGAACTGGAAATCGAGGTAGGAGCAATACGCCCAGAAATGGCGAATGGCGTCGCGCGTTTCCCGTTCGGAGAGCTGGCCGAAGCGCGTGCGCCGCATGCGGCGGTAAAGGGCCGGTTTATCCTCCATGGTGTCGCTGTAGTTGGGGGGCAAGGGAACGGATGCCAGATCATAGAGCGCCAGGTATTTATCGGGCACCAGGTAGGGATCATGCGGACCGAGCAGGCCGATGAAATGGCCCCAGGGTTTGGCATGGCCCTTAAGCGTTTTAAGAACATCGAGGGCCTGCGCCAGAACGCGCTCGTCGTGCCACTCGTCTTTTTCGGGGTGCACGCCGTAAAGCTGATAAGCCGGGTAACCCGGACGAAGAATCTCTCCCTCGGCGCGCTTGGCCGGCAGAGGCGCTTTAGCCAAGTCCTGGTAATATGACCAGTCCCGTCCGTGAAACGTGCTTTTGCCGCACGTGACGCCCCGATCTTCAAAACCATAATCCTCCGGAAAGCGCGTCGCGCTCACGTGCCATTTGCCGGAGAAGTAAAGATCGTAGCCCGCCTGTTTCAGATCCTCGCTCCAGAGCCGCACACCGTCTTTCAGGCTTACGCTTAAGGCCTGGCGGTCGGTGACGTTATTCCAGATGCCATGGCGCGAGGGATACAGTCCGGAGAAAAAGGTCGCCCGCGAAGGACAGCAATGCGGCGAAGGACAAAACGCCTGGGAAAAAGTGATGCCTTCCTGGGCCAGGCGCTCGACGGCGGGCGTCAGCGCCGGGTGCGTCGGCCAAACCGTGTCGCCGCGCTGATGGTCGGTCATGAAAATGAGAATGTTGGGATTGCGCATGACCATTCGGGGTCGGCCGATAAGCCGGGCGCGCCGTCGGCGGTTGGCAACAGTTGCCGGGCTGCTGAGCTGACTGGTTATGTGTTCTTTGGCCGCTGGAAGAATCCACGCCCTCACGGGCGCGGCTACAGTGGCGCCTTCACTTGTAGCCGTCGGACGTAAGGCCGACGCTCCTAAAAAGCGGCGATTCCATTATGGCTTGTGCTTTCGCCAACCGCCGTCTTCCCGCTGAAGGCCAAAAACATTATTCACTCTGCCCGAAGCGTTTGATGTCTTCCGGCGCGTCGGCGGGAGCGGCGGGTTTGGCATGGGCCTGAACCATTGTCTTGATGTGCTCGACGACGTCGGGATTAGCCAGGGTCGTGATATCGCCCACCGCCATATTGTTGGAGAGCGCCGCCAGGACCCGGCGCATGATTTTGCCGGAACGGGTCTTGGGCATGTCTTCGGCGACCCAGACATGGGCCGGCCGGGCAATTTTGCCGATGGTGGTCTCGATCGAGGCGACTACCTTTTTCTGGATTTCGTTGTGGGCGATGGTCACGCCGGGCTTCAGGGCCACGTAGACTTCCGGCAGCCGGCCCTTGATTGGATCAACCACGGGCACCACGGCTGCTTCGGCAACTTCGGGAACCATCAGCGCGGCCGACTCCAATTCCTTGGTGCCGAGCCGGTGGCCGGCGACGTTGATGACATCATCCACCCGGCCGAGGATGCGCAGGTAGCCGTCGGCGGCATAGAGAGCGCCGTCGCCGGCAAAGTAAGGCCAGTCGCGCCAATCCTTGCTTTTGCGGTTCTTGCAATACTTAGCGTAATAAGTTTGCACATAGCGGTCATGGTCGCCCCAGATGGTCTGCATAATTCCCGGCCAGGGATTGCGGATGCAGGCATTGCCGGCCCGTTGCGAGCCGGGGGAGAGCTCCTTGCCTTTCTCGTCATAGATGACCGGGTGGATGCCCGGCACGCCCGGGCCGGCGCTGCCGGGTTTCATCGGGTTCAAGGCCGGCTTGGTGCTGCAGAGGAACCCGCCGTTTTCGGTTTGCCACCAGGTGTCCACGATCACGGCCGGTTTTTTTCCGACTTCGTTGTAATACCAGCGCCAGACATCCGGCTCGATCGGCTCGCCCACGGTCACCATCAGTTTGAAATGGTAATTATACTTGCGCGGCTCTTCCGGGCCGACTTTGCGCAGTTGGCGGATGGCGGTGGGCGCGGTATGGAAGATATTCACATCCAGGCGCTGGGCGATGCGCCAGGGCCGGCCGGCGTCGGGATAGGTGGGGACGCCTTCAAAGATGACGCTGGTGGTGCCCAGGGCCAGCGGCCCGTAGACGATGTAGGAGTGGCCGGTGATCCAGCCGATGTCGGCCATGCACCAGTAAATGTCTTCGGGGTGGATGTCGAGGATATATTTGGCCGTTCCGGCCACGTAGGCCAGATAGCCGCCGGTGCTGTGCTGGATGCCTTTGGGCTTTCCCGTGGTGCCGCTGGTGTACATTAAAAACATCGGGTCTTCGGCCTTGACCTGAACGGGCGCAACTATTTTGCCGAAGTAATTCGGCAAGACCTCGTCCATGAAGAAATCGCGCCCTTTGACCATCGGTGTTTTGGAGTGGTAGGCTCCGCGCTGCCGGCGCCAGACCAGGACCTTGTTCACCTTGGCGCCGCAGGTTTGGGCGTGCGCTACGGCCTGATCGGCCTTCTCCTTGTGATCCTGCAACTTGCCGTTGCGATAATAGCTGTCCATGGTTACGAGGACGTGGCTGCCTGAATCGGCAATCCGGTCGCCGCAAGCCTGGCCGCTGAAACCGCCAAAGACGACCGAATGAATTACGCCCAGCCGCGCGCAGGCCAGCATGGTTACCGGCAGCTCCGGCACCATCGGCATGTGGATGGTGACGCGGTCACCTTGCTTTAGTCCGGCAAACTCGCGCAGTGCGGCGGCGGTTTCGTTCACGCGGACATAGAGTTCCTGGTAAGTGATTGCCGTGGCCGGTTCTTCCTCGGGTTCCGGCACGAAGATGATGGCGGCCTTGCCCTTGTTCCTGGCCAAGTGCCGGTCTATGCAATTATAGCTGGCGTTCAAAAGGCCGCCGACAAACCAGCGCCAGAACGGCGGATTGCTGGTGTCGAGCGTTGTTTGCCAGTATTGATACCAATCGAGCAAATCGGCGTATTCCTTGTAATAGTTCGGGAAATTCTCGAGGCTGAAGCGTTTTTCGACGTTATGGTCAACCAGGTTGGCCTGAGAAATAAAGCGGGCGGAAGGATAAAAGTATTCTTCCTCCTTCCAATGGACCGCAATTTCGGCTTCGCTTAACTCGGTAGAACTATGCTTGGGGTCTGCCATGAATTGGTCTCCTTAACTTGTTGCTGATGCCTTGCCTAACTCAAACTTTCTAAGCGCCTTGGCAAAATCGAAGTAAGGCCTATAGGAGGCACACATAGAACCGATACTTGTGGGGAAATAGTACTGGTTGAGTTGCTGGTGTCAACTTTTTTCAGTCGCGTGCAGTAATGCGTCAGTTACCGGGGGGAGAAATGGCGCGACCACGCGTTTCGCGTGGCAGGCACGAGGTTTACCACGCCAGAGGCGTGGTCGCGCCCTACGTAGGGCCTCAGCTTGCTGAGGCCATTTGGATCGCCGCCACCAATAACTGACCGGTTACCACTCGCCGAACCCTACCAATCGAAATGGCGATCGGGAAGGGGATCGGCCGCGCCGGCCAGACGCTCGCGCAGCCGGTGCTCAAGCTCGTGGCGCTGGGCGGAATAACCCGGGTCGGCCCAGCGGTTCTCGAATTCGCCGGGATCATTCCGTAAATCATATAGCTCGCCATAGGAACAGTTCGGATAATGAATCAGCTTCCAATCCTTTGTCCGCAGGCCGTATTGGGTGACGCTTTGGGGATCCACTCCGCGCAGTTTCAAATCGGGCGCCTGGCGCTCCTGGATCAGCACGCTTTCTTTGCCAACGGCGCCGGCTTCCTGGCGGATAATGGGCAAGAGCGTCGCGCCCTGCATGCCTGCGGGCGGCGGCAGCCCGCAAAGATCAATTATGGTGGGCATGATGTCAACTTGTTCCACCAGCGCCGCGCTCGCATTGCCCGGGGCGGTTACGGCCGGCGCCCGCCAGATCAGGGGAACATTGATAACCTGGTCGAAGAGGAAAGGACCGTGCTGCCACTGGTAATGGTCGCCGAGCGCGAGACCATGATCGGTCGTGAAAACCACAATCGTATTTTCCCAGACCTCCGCTTCTTTCAGCGCGGCCACCAGCCGCCCGAACTGCTTATCAATGAAGCCGGCCTGGTCGTAATAGGCAGCCGTGGTTCGGCGAATGGCAGCTTCATCCGGCTGCAGGCCTTTGGCAACATAGCCCTCGTAGCATTGCCGGTAAAAGGGCGGCCGGGTTGCCAAGTCGCTTTCGCGCAGCTCCGGCACGGGCATGTCGCTGGGCGCATATAACCCGCAGAAAGGTAGCGGCGGATGACAGGGTGGAATCAGTTCGTGGTAGGAGCAGCAACAGAAAAAAGGCTGCTGAGCACGGGTGTGCCGCTGAATAAACTCAATGGCCTTATCGGTGATCCACTGAAGCTCGTGGGCTTCTTCGGGCAAGGGCTCTCGCCGGCGGGCTTGCTGAGAGAGTTCCGGAAAATGGCGGTCAATGAAATCCAGGTATTCCTGGCCCTGGTAATTTTCGCTGAGATGCACTTCCTCGAAGCCATAGTAGGGTTCTTGGCCGCTGATGACCGGCGCGATTTGTTGGGAATAGGCCTGTTGCGGCTCGAAATGCAGTTTGCCCGCCGCCCCCGTGGCATAGCCGTTGCGCCGCAGAACTTCCGCCAGGGTGAGCTCGCTCTTGCGCAGGGCGACGCCGTTGGCCCAGACGCCGTGAATGTGCGGGTAGCGCCCGGTAAAGATCGAAGCGCGCGTCGGCATGCAAACCGAATGGCTTGCGAAGGCTTGCCGGAAAAGCACACCTTGAGCGGCGAAGGCATCAATGTTGGGCGTGCGCAGGATGCGGTTGCCGTAGCATCCCAGGGCATCGGCCCTCTGGCCGTCGGTGATAAAGAGCACAACATTTTTCTTATGCGCCATCTTGAACATTTGTTGAGTTCCTTGGTCGCCACTTGGTCAGGCCTTGGCC
The DNA here is from genome assembly GCA_016188985.1 of Lentisphaerota bacterium. Lineage (GTDB taxonomy): Bacteria > Verrucomicrobiota > Kiritimatiellia > JAAZAB01 > JAAZAB01 > VSJD01. Next base: position 17,280 of record JACPGM010000114.1, read on the forward strand.
GTGCTCGGGCAGGCGTGAAAGCCTCTTAAGGCTGTACGTGTGCTAACCAACTCGTCGCAGCGTGCCTGCGCTAATTCTTTGCTGTAGGCCTTCATAGTATGAAGGCATCCATCAAACGCCGCCATATTATGGCAGCCTACAGCAATGAACGCTGGCCTAAGCTGCCTGTGGCCGTGGATTTCAACCACTTTTTTCCAGAAAGAACAAAAATACCTAAGCACATTATCTTGGGCAGCGGCAATAAGAAAATACCGGCGGGGTAAGTCTCAGTCTTAAGGTGGTAAAAGGTAGGGCGCGTTCGTCCAGCCTTCGTAGCCAGTAGGCTTACTATGGCGGAGTAGGCCCGAACGCGCCGTTCATGGTGAATCGTTCACGATGAACCGCGGACGGTTGTCGCGCCGTAGCGGCGCTTTACCGGGTCTCGAAGGCGGACGGTCCCGCCGAGGCGGGATTCCGCCTTATGCGGATCCGCCTATGGCGGAAAACTCGGCGCTTGCCCCGCCCTGTGGCGGGGAGCCGTCCCTACCAACACGTGACCATAATAATTGACCTATTGCCGGCAGGGAACTTTAAGGGTGAGGGGTGGTGGAACGCGGTTCGACGCCGTGGAGTCGCATGTTTTTTTACCTTGTGCGCTCTCTGCTATTCTCCTATCGTTCTGGGCATTGCCACGTCGGCGCCGCGGTTGGCAAAGGGTTCAACCAGTCGCCATTCAACAATCAGCATTCGGCAATGAGATTATGACCGACAACGCCAAACTGATCGTAGACGGTAAAGAACGCTCATTCGGAATCGTCCAGGGGACCAAGGGCGAGCGGGCCATTGACCTGGCCGGACTGCGCGAGGGCGGCGGGCTCCTTACGCTGGACGAGGGCCTGGGCAATACCGCCAGTTGCCTGAGCCGGATTACCTACATTAACGGCGAGAAGGGCGTACTGCTTTACCGGGGCTACCCGATCGAGGAATTGGCCGGAAAATCGTCTTTCGTGGAAACGGCTTATCTCTTGATTCACGGCGAGTTGCCGACCCGTTCCGAGCTTTCCGTTTTTTCCAATCGGCTGAATGACTCATCGTTGATCCACGAAGACATGCGCCATTTCTTCGTGGCTTTCCCGAAATACGCGCATCCCATGGGCATTTTGGCCACGATGGTGGCCTCGCTCTCCACGTTTTATCCCGTGCCCGATCATTTGGATCCCGAAGCCGAAGAACAGTTCATGGCCAACCTGATCTCGCAGGTGCGTACCATTGCGGCCTTTTCCTATAAGAAATCCATTGGCGAGCCCACGGTCTATCCTTCCATCAAGCTGCGCTACGTGGAGAATTTTCTTAATATGATGTTTTCCTCGCCGGTCAAGGATTACCGCCAGGACCCGGATATCGTGCGGGCGGTGGAGTTGTTCCTGATCCTGCACGCCGATCACGAGCAGAACTGCAGCACCTCCACCGTGCGCCTGGTCGGCTCAAGCATGGCCAATATCTATTCGGTGATCTCGGCGGGGATTTCCGCCCTCTGGGGCCCGCGCCACGGCGGCGCCAACCAGGAAGTCATCCAGATGCTGGAGCATATCCTGGCCACAGGCACCGACCCTAAAACTTTTATTGACCGCGCCAAGAGCCGCAACGCCCGCGAACGGCTGATGGGTTTCGGCCACCGGGTCTATAAGAGTTTTGACCCGCGCGCCCGGATTCTCAAGCAGGCCTATCACCAACTGCTCAAAAAGCTGAAAACGGCCGACCCGCTCTTTGAGATCGCCATGCAGATCGAGGAGCTGGCGCTCAAGGACGCTTACTTTATTGAGCGTAACCTCTATCCCAACGTGGACTTTTATTCCGGATTGATCCTGAAAGCTGTGGGTATTCCGGCCGACATGTTCACCGTGCTTTTCGCCATTGGGCGCGTGCCCGGCTGGCTGGCCCATTGGCGCGAAATGGTGCATGCCAAGGAGTTCCGCATCGCGCGTCCGCGCCAGATTTACATCGGCCCCTCCGAACGCCACTACGAGCCGATCAACAGCCGGGGTCTTAAGAAGTGTCCCTGAAAATGCCGTGGCTTGCTTACATTTCAAAAGATGAAATCGAGCTCATGGAAATAGCATTAAGGCGAAGCAATGAACATCGGAAATTATTTCCAAGAAAATATAGTGACCAAGAAATTTACAGGGATTTTGAAGTTGAAGTTGACAATATTTTAAAAAGGAATGCTCAAAGGACGAAAGCGGGAGCAGGCCCGGGGCAGCCGTAACAGTTTACCCCATTCCGGTGCGTCGGATCATTTTAGGTAGGCGGGCAAATGGTTAAGAGGTATTTGCGGACGGGTTGCGAAAGAGAGACTGCTTCCAGCAAGAATAGGCTCAGGTCTAAGACGCGTCCCTGATTATGTTGCTACAGGTATGATGGAAATGGGCATGTCAGGGAACTCATTGGAACTGTGTCCACCGTAGGCGGATCCGCTGGTGGCGGAAACGGTGAACTTGGAACCGTTGGACCATGAAGAGAGATCGCCGATCCGCCTCGGAGGCCGAACCGTACGACGTGCAGGCGCACCACCTGGCGTGCGCGGTCTGTGTCCGCGGCGGATGCAAGTCGCCGCCCTGCGGGCGCGCCACGGCCCGCGCCTTGCTTGACGCGCTGTGGGCCTATCCGCACGTGCCGCTCCGGATCAAGGCGGATCTGGATGTGGCTCGGGCGCACTTTTTCGACGTGTATGCGCGACGCGGCGACCGGCCTTTGCCGTCCGACTTTCAAGCGCGTCACGACGCCTATGGCCAACGGCGCAAGGATTTGGAAGTGTGCCGCTTGCTGGGAATCTATCCCAACACCGTCATCCCGGCCTTTCATGCTTACCGGACGTTGTTGACCCGGCAGCCCACGCTCGACGGCCTATGTTGGGGCTTGACCGCGGACCCGGCGGTGTGGCCCGAGTGTCCCCGCGCCCGCCAAGGCTATTACGAGAAGATCGCTTCCGTGCCTTTTCCGAAACTGAAGGAACAGACGGCGCGGGGCGAGGCCCTGGCCGGCGAAGGATTTTGGGCGCTTTTCCGGCCGCGGACCCGGGCCGCGATGCGCGCCGCCAAACGGGCCTCGGTGGCGCGCATCGCGCGCGCGGAGCGGCTCTACATTCGCCCCAACCACGCGCTGTGTATTATATGCACGCGCCGAGAAACGGAGCCCTTGATCGAGGACAACCTGGTGGAATTGCGGCGGCGCATGGAGACGGAGCCGGACATTCTCGTGACATTGACCGAAGGCTGTTGCATGGTCTGCGACCCGTGCAATGTCTATCATCCGGGCGAACATCTCTGCTACGCCGCGCACCCGAAGAACGTGTTGCGCGATCTGCGCATGTTGGAGATGTTGGGCTTGAAGCCTGGCGCGACACTGCCCGCACGCGAGCTGTACCGGCTGATTTTTGCGCGTATTCACAGCCTTAAGTCGGTCTGCGGTTGGGGCGATGGCACGGACTACGCGCCCCTATGGGCGCCGTGCGGCAGGTGGCGGGGAACGGCCCTCGCGGACGCCCAGGCCGAAGGATTTCCGAAACGACGATGAGAAGCCGCAAAAGGGCCGCTCGATTGTGCTGGTGGCCTATCCCGCGTGCACAATTTCGACCATCTTTTCGTAATTGGCCAGGGCCAGGGGCGGCAGCAGCCGGCCGTAAGGACAGGCCGAGGGCATCAGGACAAAACCGCGGCCCGGCCCGGTCGTGCCTTCGCGGATGGCTTTAACAATCTTCTTCTCAAACTGCGGTGTCGGCAGATTTTCGATGTCGCTGGCTTCCAGGTTGCCGAAGAGCGTCATCTGCCGGCCAACTTTTTCCCGGACGTAAGCCAATTCCACATCGCCCTGTGGCGGCGGCTCGATCGGATCGAGGGCCAGGCAGCCCGTGGCGGCAATATGTTCCAAAACGTCTTTCAATCTCCCATGCGAGTGGATGCGCGCAAACCCGCCGTATTTCTGAATGCTGTCCACGAGGGGCTGGTCATACGGCACCACGTATTCCTTGAAAAGACTTGGCGACAGATACGGGGGTGAAGCATGTTCCGGCCCAACGATGCGCCACAGCCGGCCGGGCAGAGCGCGGGCAATAATTTCTGTCTGCCAGAGCATAACCCGGGCAAAGCGCTCCAACAGGCGATGGAACAGCGCCGGCTCGGTCAGAGCCACAACCGTGAACTGCCCCATGTCAAACATTGAAGCGGCGCGGCACAGCGGGTCGCCGGTGTCAATCATGGCGATGCCGGCATCGCCAAGGTTTTTTTCGACCTCCCGGATCGTAGCAACGTTTGGCGTCCCGCCCAGCGCGTCTTCCGGCAGCTCCAGCCAGGCTCTGAGATCATCCCGGTCTTTGAGCAAATGCTCTATCGTCCAGACCGTGTTGACGTCCCGATCCCGGCGGGTGCGGCTCACGAACGTTCGCCGGGGCGTCTGGTAGGTTGTGGTGCTGAACTGGCTGCCTTGGTTATCCTCGGTAATTTCGGTCTTGCGCAAGTTGTTTAACGGACTCTGCGGCGGATCAATGAACGCTACGTGGCGGCGAACGATGCGGTCCGTTTCAGCTCGCGCCAGCTCGATCAGCGGATGCCAGGAGGGGTCGGAATAAATGTTGAAGGGATCGGTGTCCTGTGTGTCCTGGGAACCGTCAATTTCGTAGAAACTGACCGGCGGGCGGTCTACCGGCTCTCCGCGCAGGGAAGCCATAAGTCGTTCGCGGCGAGTCATGGGCCCTTCCTTTGTCATAATTATAAGCTCTTTATTCCAACCCGCGCTCAAGAAGGAAGAGCGGGGTCCAACAAATAAGGGTCATATCTTCACAAATCACAAATAGTTCTTGACGGGAGGATGGATTTGGTTGTAAAGATGCCGGCATGAGCAGGGGGCATTGGGGTCAAACCAAAGTTTAACAGTTAACGGCTTCATGCCGGACGAATCTCCGAGATCTGCCCTTCCAAAGCTTCCTCGACGATCGGGGACGCGTCTCAACTCATCGGATTCGGGTCAAGTCTCAAGAAGCCGTTGAAAAACTCGTTCAGGAATAAGGGTCATATCTTCAGAAGCCGTTGAAAAACACGATGAAGAGCGGCCATGACAGAGCATGGCCCTCCAAAATGCGCGAAAAGGACTGTTTTTTTAGATGGAGGGACGCGCTCCGTCGCGTCCGAAATGGTTTTTCAACAGCCTCTACACAATACACGGAACGAACACCATAGAACCAGATATCGGGGACGTATCTTCAGGACATGTTGCTCGAAAGCTCATCGGCGAGTTTATTGTGCCGGGACAGTGCGCATCCGATTCAATGCAAACGGATGACAAGTATTTCCCGGAAAAGAGACGATTAAGCGAAGCCTGGTTCTCCACGCGCCACGAGTGGAGGGACGACCTCCGTGTCGTCCGCTGGGCTTTGCGAAGAAATCTATTGAACAGGTCCCTGTAATCTAGGGCTTGAGGCCCTGTTCGAGCTGGCGGCGGGTCCAGCCGTTGAGCAGTGGGTCTTCGATGGTTTCCATCCACTTCACCAGGCGGCCGCGCAAGCGCTGTAATTCAGCGCGGCACTCCGGTTGCAGCGCGAGGTTGGTCAATTCCCCGGGATCCGCAGCCAGATCGTATAATTCGTCCTCTGCTACGGCGTTCCACACGTATTTCCAGCGCCGATCGCGAACCATCCGCTGGGAATAGAGCCCGAACTGGGAACCCTGCGCCATCGCAAAAATGTCGGTGCGCGGATCCTTCGCGGTACCCGCGGCGGACGGCAGAAGATCGCGGCCGCTGAAAGTTGCCGGCGGACGAATACCCGCCGCGCGGCAAAAGGTTGTGGCCAGATCAATCGCATTGGTCACGAAGTCCGCGCAGGTTCTGCCGGCTGGCACTACACCGGGCAGGCGCATGATCAGCGGCACGCGCACAACATCATCATAGAGAACAAAATGCTTGTCCAGCATTCCGTGGCCGCCACAGAGATCGCCATGGTCGGTCGTGTAGACAACCAGGGTGTCCTGTTCAAGGTTGAGCCGATGGAGCGCAGCCAGCAGACGGCCGACCTGGGCATCGAGCAAGGAGATCACCGCCAGGTAACGGGCGACGACGGGCGCCCAATCGTTCCATTTCCAGCCGGCGATGCCCCAGGTACGCCTCTGTTGCCCCTGGATAAACGGCTTGCCCTCCAGCGTGTCGGCGAAACTCGGCCAGGGCGGGACGTTTTTAGGCGGATACAAGGCGGCGAATTCCGGCGGCGGCTGGCAGGGCAGATGTGGTTCCGAGGGATCCCAGCGGATGAAAAATGGGCGCTTTTTACCGGCACAGTCGTCCAACAATCGGTCAACCTCGCCGGCGCCCCAAGCCAGGCGCGAGGTTGCCGCCGTGGCGGCGTTATCCACGGCGCCGAACCAGCGCGACAAGTCGTTGCCGCGGTAAACCGGCATTGGACAGGGCGGAACGCCCCTTGCTTTGCGCCATTGGTCATAGGCGTTTTCCGGGATGTAGACATCGGCGCCATTCTTATCGGGAGTCGCGGCGGTTTCGTTGTGGAATTTCCCGATATGGGCTACAAAATAGCCGGCCGCATGGAGCAAGGACGGCAGGAGCGGCAGGTCGGCCTGGGCCGGCCGGTAGATCTCGGCGCCCGGTATGCTCATACAGCCGTGCCGGGTGGGCCAACAGCCGGTTACGAGCGACGCTCTTTCCGGCGAGCAGATCGGCGTGGGACAGAAGGCCTGGGTGAAATTTACGCCCTCAGCGGCCAGCCGGTCGAGATTCGGCGTGCGCACCAGTGGATGGCCGTTGACACCCAGCGCATCGAAGCGGTGCTGATCGGAGTGGATCAGCAAGATATTGCATGGCTGCCGTTCAGGCCGTTTCGTCATCGCTGGAATACTGCCGGGATGCTGGCTCACTGCCAAGCGCGAAAAACGCTTTTAATTGCCTCGAGATAGGCCATGCCATTCACGGTATCGGGCTCCAGATAACTGCCTTCCGTCCATTCGTTCCAGGCGTTGATGGTGACGATCTTCCAGGGCTGGTCGCCATAATGCCGGCAAATGGTTTCAAGCGCCTCGCGAAACTGCGCGGGCGTATTGCCGCCAAGGATGTTGGTGAACGGATAGCCAACCGGCTCCCATAGATCATCCTGCGCCGTGCGCGGGCTGGGATCCCAACCCATGGTCACGTTGGGAAAATAGGGCACAGCGAAGGTCGCGCGCGCCTTCTCCCAATAAGCCAGATAGTTATCGCGGGCGGCAGTGTAGGGAGTATAAGGCGAGGCATTCAGTTTGACGTGGTGAACCCAGACATAGGAGGTCACGCTATCGAAAGCAAGTTCGCGGACAACGCGCGCAGGATCCGCCGGCGTGGATTCGCCCGGCAGAATGGGCCGCCCCCATGCCACGGCGTTCAGGTGGAGTCCCGGGAAGCCCGCCGCGGTCGTTTTCCGGCGGAACGCGTCCAGCGCCGCGCGGGCTTCCGGCAGCGACCCGAACGAGGCGATGAACTTGCCCAGTTCATAGATCGAGAAATATGGGCGCCCATCTATGGTGAAATAAGAAGGGTGGCAAAAGTAATCGCGCACCACGTGATCAGTGATGGCGGCGAATGTTTTGGGCGTCACCCGGCCGGGGTGGAGCAGCGGCGGCTTGGCGCCTTTTTTATGGGGATGGATCTCGATCCAGTCATGGTTGGCCCACATCAGGCAGAACTTGATACGGGCATTATTGGCGGCTTTCAAAAAACCATTCTGCAAACAGCGTTCGAGGAAAGGGCCGTCGTCATACCAATACCAATCGAAAATCCAGAAATCCACTCCGTGATCGGCGGCGGCTTCGATCTTGCGCGCCATCACCCGCGGATCGGCCTCGTCTTCAAAGCCCCAGGCGGGAATTAGCGGCTGGCGATGGCCGGAGAAACGCGGCGTCGCCCGCCGAACCAGATCCCACTCGGTCCATCCCTTGCCGTGGCCGGCCTCGTTGCGCGGATCCACATGGTAATTCGGAAAATAATAAGCCCCGACGGCATGGGTATTCACGGGCATATAGCGCTCACAGGGGGGCATCGGGGGCATCGGGGTCAAGTCTCAATTTTCATCAAATCAGCCCGAAGCTCAGTATATCTTTCTTTCCATCTACGCTCGGACTCAATCCGCCGCTCCATCCGCCGGATCGCCTCACTCGCCGCGCCATAATCCAACCCGCCAAACTCGGCGGACCGGGGTCAAACCAAAGGATAACAGTTAAGGCTTGTAAGCTGCGATTGAGGTTTGGCGGGGTCACTCAGTCCTTCACAATAACCTATGCGGTGTCCCGCCTTCCGCGAGGGATCCTCATTCGGTTGCGGCTACTTGCCGACGCCGGCATCCCGCTGGGGTGCGCTCTCTTTCCACACTCTGACATAATCCACTTGGCAGACGGTTGGAAAACCGTTCGGGGAAGGTTGGGTGTGCAGGGGAGGCCTGACTCCACAGGACAGCACCACGTCGAGCGATTGATGCCAGAACTCATTTGTCCGGGAGGCCACGAGTTGGCCGTCAATATACCATCTGATCTGCGCGTCATCCCACTTGCATCCGTAGGTATGAAACGCCTCCCGGGGGTCCCAAGGAGCCTTCCACTCCCGGTGCTCATGCAGATTCTTTCTCCCGTTCGGCAACTCCGGAGAGCGGAAGACGTGTATGTTGGTGTCCATCAGCTTGATGTTCTTGTCGTGTTGCGTGATTTCGACAAAATCGATCTCCGTCCAAATATCCTTTTCGCCGCGATACACCCAGAAGTCGGGACTGACGCCCGGGAAACGCGGGGCCGCCTTGATTCGCGCTTCGAAGTAACCGTACCTGATTGGTGACGCTTTGCTCTTGACGATGCCGGACGTGTAGAAAAGCTTCTTCCCCTTCCGCTCGTGCTCACGATGCTGCATTCTCAGATTGAGGCATCCGTTCTCGACCCACGCGTTCTCCGGCTCCCATGACCACACGCCCCAATCCGCAACATCATTGTCCCACTTAGCGGTATCCAGCGCCTGGCCGTTGAACTCGTCGGAGAATTCCTGTTGCAGGATCCCGTTGTGATTGGCGCTTGATGCCGGTTGGGGCGGCCCAGGGTCTTGAGCGCCGCAGGCCCAGCCAACGAGGAAAGCCAGAGCCATGGTCATGCTGATTGCAGGCGCGCTGCCACAGCACATTGCGTATCTGATCCGTCTCATTTCCGTTTTACCCGCAGACCAAGCCCTTTAGCACTGGGGTGAATACGTCGGCAATGCGGGTGAACCCCAGGTCGGTGGCATGGATGCCATCCACCGTGCCTTCGCCATCCCGGCCCAGAAGATTATCGGCTTTCACATAGTGTAAGCCGGGTAATCCGCGCGCGCACAGCCGCTCATAGACACCTTTCATGGCGGCGGTGCGCCCGGCGATGCGTTCCCGGATTGCGGCAACAAAATCCTCGTTCTGGTAACGCAGACATTCAACCATCACGATCGGCGTTTGCGGATGGCTGTTGCGCAGGGTGGTTACCATATACTCGATCCGCTCGTTAACCCACTTGGAATCCATGTTAGGCAGGCAATTAATGACGTAGACCACGGGATCCAGCTCCGCCAGCAGGCGCGCTATTTCCGGCTCGGCCAGGCCATTGCCCGAAAATCCCAGGTTAATTATTGCGCGATCCAGCCGCCGGCCGATAATGGCCGGGTAGGCCATGCCGGGCCGCGCCGCGCAGCCGCCTTGGGTTATGGAGGTCCCGTAAAAGCAAATGGGTTGGTGCCGGCCTTCCGGCCGCTTGGGCGCCGGGCCGATGAACGCATCCAGAGGAATGCCGATGGCCACGCGCTCTACGCCGTTATAAAGCGGGAAATAAAGTTGATATTCATGGCGGCCGCGGTCAAGGCCGGAGACCAGGCACGCCTCGCTATCCGGAACCTTTTCGGGCCGGCCCACGCCAACCCAATGCCAGGTTTCTTGATGGCGAACATATAGGTCCAGGCCGCTCACTCCCGAGGCCGGCATGTGCGTCATAGTAAAAGATGGAAAGCGCAGCCGCCAGCGGGCATTAATGGTGGGAGCGTCAGTTATAAACCGGACGGAAAGTCCGCTGGAATGGAGACTCAAATGCCATACGTCCGCGCGCACTATTGCCTTGGCGCGCGCGGGCAAGCGGTCGAACGGCGATTCGGTGTCCGGCCAGCCCTGGCCCTCGATACAAAAGTCGCGGACATCATACCAGCGCACATCACCTTCTACCGCCGCTTGCGCAAAGTTCGGGTCTAATTTTTCTATGGGCTTGTTGGTCATGGCCTGATCTTTCTCCGGCTTGGTTCAAAACCCCGTGGTTTCGGGTTCCGCCGGAGGTGGATCTGCCTCAGGCATGAAACAACGCTTGCATGGATAATGGCTCGCCATCCCGCGCGGCGCGGGATAAACGCGCTTGCCACGCTCTTGGCGTGGCCACGAGTGGAGGGTGGACCTCCGTGTCCGCCGCGGCTCGTGCTTCGTAGCGAAAGCTTACTTCGCAGAGTAGCACGCTGACGGAGCATCGCCCTCCATTACGCATTCAGTCCGATACCTTGTCATGCCAAAGGCAGATCCGCCTCCGGCGGCAAATTGAACCATGCTCTTCCTCCAGACCTTTAGTCCGCCAGCCGGCCGCGCTCCAGGCGCAGCCGGCGGTGGGCATATTGGCCAACCCGGATATCGTGAGTTACCAGCAAAACCGCGCCGCCAGAGGCCGCATAATCCTTGAGCGCCTGCAGCACCGCGGCGCCGTTCTGCTCGTCCAGGTTTCCCGTAGGCTCATCCGCCAGGAGCAGCGCGGGTTTGTTCAAAAGCGCGCGGGCCAGCGCTATGCGCTGGCGCTCGCCGGTGCTCAAGGCTTCCGGCAAATGCTCTTGCCGGTGCGCCAGGCCGAATTGCTTGATCAGTTCGGGCACGCGTTCATCGGTCAAGTGGTCTGCTACCGCCAAGTTTGCCAGACGGATATTATCGGACGCGTTCAAAAAGGGCATGAGATGAAATTGCTGGAAGACGAAACCGATCCGGCGCGCCCGGAACTGCGCGCGCCGCTCGGGACTTAGCGCATAGAAATCTTCGCCCTGCACCGTGATCTGGCCGGAGGTCGGCTTTAACAGGCCGCCGGCGGCCAGGAGCAAAGTTGTTTTGCCGCAGCCGCTTACGCCCTGGATGGCCACAAACTCGGCCGCCCTTACCGTAAGCGAAACGTCCTGCAGGGCTTCAACTTTCCCAGTTGGGCCCGCAAACACTTTGCTTAAGTGTTGGATCTTGAGCATAGGTTCACGCCTCCCGCAGAATATCCGCCGGATGCTGTTGCGCGGCCAGGAGGGCCGGGATCCAGCTGGCGGCTATGCTCAGCACCGGCGCCATCAGCAAGGAAAAGCCCAGCACCGCCGCCACGCTGCGCAGCAGATCAGCCATCGCCACGCTGCCGCCTTCCAGGGCAGTGCCAATTTGCGCGCCGGCCAGCACTCCGGCGGCTACGCCCAGTAGGCCGCCAATCAGGCCGATGACCAGAGCCTTGGCCAGAAAGATGAAAAGCACTTGGAGCGTGCCAAGCCCAAGCGCGCGCAGGATGGCGATTTCAAGGCGGCGTTCGCGCGTGTCCAGAAAGGTCAGGAGGCCAATCCACACCGCACAGGCCGCCATTACCAGCGGCACCAGGATGGCCGCGAAACGCTCGCGTTCGCGCTGCAATCGGATGCGGGCCTGGCGCTCCTGTTCAATGCGCGTTTTGCCGTCCGCTTCCACCTGAGCGCGGGCCTCGGAGCGCGTGAGCGCCTCGGAAGAACGTTCAATTACCTGGGTCTCCGGCAGGATACCGGCAATTTCCCGGCGGACCTGCGGCAGGGCCGGCCCTTCGCAAAAACATTCCAGCGCCAGGATGGCGTTGATCCGGCCCTTTTTGTTCAGCAAGTCCTGGGCCACGCTCAGTTCGATCCAGGCGGTAATATCGTCCTTGTTACCGCGTTCGTCATGCAGACGCTGCACCGTGAACTGGCGGCCCAGCAAGCTGACCTGATCGCCAAGCTTGAGTCCGCGGTCGCGATGGAGTTCGTAGCCCAGGACGATACCCCCCGGCGGCACCGGCTGACTCATGGACTGTTTGGGGTCTTCATGCAGCAACGGCGCTTCGCCGCGGGTTCCAATTAAAATAATTCGCCGGCCGATCTCCGGCCAGTCAATCTTCTGCTGGAGACTGGGCAGCAGATGCCGGATGGTAATTAATTTGGAACGCGCCAGCCGCGTTACGTATTCTTCCGGCATGTCCTTGGCCGCAAAATCTTCGGCATGGAAATCAGCCAGGTTCTGATCCTTGGGTAGAATTACGACGTTAAACCCCAGGCTCAACATTGTCCGGCGAATCTGGTCGTTCAAGGCTTCCAATGTCCGGCGCAATTCCTGTTCCTTCCGCTGCAGAATGGTCTGGGTGCGCGTCTCGTGAAGTTGCAGAAGCGTGAAGGCGCCGACAAAACTGCCCACGGCCACGAGGACCGACAAGATGCCCAGGAGCAGCCGGCCGCGGCGATAGAGCATTTCCCGGAATACCAGGTGACGGAGGGTAATCATGAAAAAGGCGGCGCCAGCCGCTTTTAGAAAATTTATTCCCTGTTCCGGCGGAGCAGCCACATTGAAACTGCGCTTATCACCAGCACAAACGCCACGGCGAGCGCCAACACCACTTTCGGTATTTTAGGTGCCGATGGCTCTTGCTTGCCAGCGCCGGCGTTCTGGTCGGGTAGGGGTGTTGGCGCCGACTCCGGTGGTGGAGCAGTCTCTATCTGTCCCGGCGTGCTGGTAACCGCCGCTGCGGTGGTCGTTGCCGGCTCCTCAGGAAGAACGCCGGTCAAATCCGGCAGGTATTCTGGCGCGAAAGCGGAAGGACCGGAGAAGGTCGTCCAGTCCGCGGTCATCAGCAGGTCGGTGCCGGGATTAAGGGCCTTGACCTGGCAGGAACAGTTACCCACCAGAAAGAAGCAGGCGTCGCCGATATGCTCGCGGTTGATGCCGCGTCCGACCAGCGCGTAAAGAACGCGGCCTTGGCCAAAAACCGGGAAGGCCATCGGCTGGCCGATGCCCTGATCCAGGTCGGCTTCGGAATGCATGAGCATGGAAATGAACACGGCTTCGGCCGGATCAGTCCGCGCTACCCGCAGAATGGAAAATGCAATGTTGACAGGCACGGTCTCCGGAAGCAGAAAAGGGGCGGCTTCGTCAGGTCCGGGATAGCCCAAGAGCGAGCTGGTATTAGTGGCGGCTGCGCTCAAATCGCCTTCGAGTTTTTTCAATTCGGTCTGCAAGCTTTCAAAGGCCTGCTGGTCCTGATCCTTATTGCCGCTTTCTACCAGCACCCAGACGATGGAATCGCCTTTGAGAAGGCGGTGGACAATTTCGCGCCGGGCCGGCGAATCGGCCAATGTCTCTACCGTGGCGGCTTCCAAGGGGCCGGCCCAGGCCAGCGGTCCGCCCGGGGTGATTGAAGGTATGCTTGGGCCAAAAGGACCGCCCAGGTCCAAAGGAGCGGATATATCGGGATAAAGCCCTTCTGGCGCGGAAGCGCCTTGGGTGGGATACAACACCAGTACGCGCGGCAGGCCCTTCTTGATTTCGGCCTCGAACGGTTTGATGACTGGCTCGTCGGCCTGAGTGGCCAGGTCCACCGTGCGCACGTCCATGTTTGCCAAGGCCGCGCCGGCTTCCTGGGTCAGGCTGGTAAGTTTGTTTAGCAGCGCGGCGTCATTGCTCGCGAGCGCTCCCCGGTGGACAACTATGGCCAGGTATTGATCCGGCGGCCAGCGTTCGAGCGCATAGCGGAAGACCGGCACGGAACACCCCAGGGCGCATTCGGCCGCCAGCAAAGCCAGAATGAAAATCGCTAATTTTGTCTTCATAGTCTTCTACTCCTCTACTTATAGTTGAATCCTACTTGCATTTATCATGGGCCGTCAAACATTTTCTATAGGGGGTATGCACTTGACTCAACCAGTACTTGGATAGGGTTTGTTCGCCCTTTTGCGTTATTGTCATTCTGAGCGTAGCGTAGCGAAGTCGAAGAATCTCCATATCAACGGGTTATACTGTGCAGAGATCCCTCGACAAGCTCGGGATGACAGCCTGCCTGTATCCCGATGCGATCGGGAAGCATTGCGGGCAGGCATGCGGGCATCCGCGCCACACCCGTCCCCCGCTGGACTTCGCAGGGCAGGCTGTGGCGCACTACAGTCGGCACCCCAATCACTGAGACTTACTCACTCATGAACTGGATTGGTTGTTTTGGGGTGTAGTGGCGGTTTGGACTTGTCCCGCTCCCAGCGGGAAGAACCGCACTGAACCTGCCCGTTCTTCAAAACCAGGATTACATCGGCCAGCCGCTCGGCCTCCGAGAGATTGTGGGTCACATGCAGCGTGGTTACGCCGGTCCGTTTTTGCACCGATTCCAGCAAAGCGTACATTTCCGCGCGGGTATCGTCATCCAGCGCGCTCAATGGTTCATCGAGGCAGAGGATGCTTGGCCGCGTAGCCAGTGCCCGGCCCAGGGCCACGCGCTGTGCTTCGCCGCCGCTAAGGCCCGCTGGCCGGCGTTCGAGCAGATTTTCCAGGGCAAGCAGTTGCGCGAGCTCCGCGACCCGTTCGGCAATGGCCCCTTGCGGCCAGCGGCGGATGCTGGGCGCAAAAGCTAAGTGCTCGCGCACGGTCATCGTCTGGAAAAGCGCGCGATCCTGAGGCACATAGCCGATGCAGCGCTCGGCTGGCTTGAGGCGCGTCACATCGCGCCCCATAAGCGTGATGGTCCCGGCCGCAACAGGCTTAAGGCCGCAGAGGGCTTCGAGGATGGTGGTTTTGCCCGAGCCGGTCCGGCCCATCAGCACGGCGTATTGGCCGCTCATTACCTCGAAATTGATCCCGCTGATTTGAAATGCGCCGGAGCGCACGGAGAGTGCTTCAACGCGGATCATGGCTTCACCGCCTTTCCAAAAGCTGCTTCCGCGCCTAACAAGCGCACCAGCAGGAGCACTGCCACGGCCGCCAGAATCATCAGCAGCGACACCGCCACCGCCGCTTCCAGATTGCCGATGCTGAGCTCCAGGAAAACCGTGGTGGGCAGCACTTCGGTGCGCCCGCGCGTGGCGCCGGAGAAAATCAGGATTGGGCCGAACTCACCCAGCGCTCTGGCCCAAGCCAGGGTAAGCGCGGTAAGCATTCCGCGCCGGGCTTCCGGCAACACTACCAGCCAGAAGGCCTGCCGGCGGGTGCAGCCCAGAGTCAGCGCAACTTGCTCATTGCGGGTCGGAATCTGGTCAAAGGTAACGTTCATTGTCCGGACCGCAAAAGCGCAGGCCACGGCAAATTGCGCCAGGATCACGCTGGGGATCGCATAGGTGACCGGGATCACCTGCTGGATGGCGCGCCCCAGCGGCGTCTGGAAGAGGATTAACAGGCTTAAACCCACGATCAGCGGCGGCAATACAATCGGGATGTCGAGAATGGCATCAATCACGCCTTTGCCGGGAAAACGGTAGCGCGACATCAAGTAGCCGGTCGGCACCGCCACCCAAAGCGACAGGATAGCAGTAATGCTGCACGAAATCAGGCTGAGCTTGATGGCGTAGTTGATTTCCGGGCTGGCCAGCGCGCGCCACAAGCTGCGCGGTGTGGTGAAGACCGCATCCGCCACTACCATGGCGATAATCAAACCGACGTAGAGTCCGGCGATGACGGCCAGCGCCAGCACAAACGGCGCGTCCGACCGCGAACTTGTTTCCTGTTTTTTCCCGGCTGGCGCCATAGCATTTCTCACTCATTGGCCGGCGGTTCGGACAGAAAAGAAAAGCCGGCCGCTTCATAGCGCGCTCGGGATTCGGCCGATTGCAGCGCGAGCAACAACCGCTGGGCCAGTTGCTTGTAACGGGAGTTGGCCCCTATGCTGAAAGTCTGCACCGCGTTGGCGCCGGGAATAGTCAGGTTGATGATGTCCAGATGCTCCCGCACTTTAGTGGTGTTGGCAAGGTAGACGACCGTGGCATCCATCGCGCCGGCGCGCATCTGGTTTACCAGCAGATCGGCGGTGGGCACTTGGGTTACCACGTTGCTCATCACCTGCGCATGGATGCCCTGCTGTTTCAGCATCCGCTCGGTCAGCGCGCCCAGAGTGCTCTGCTGCGGGTGAGCCAGGCCCACGCGCAAGCCCGGCTGTCCCAGATCGGCCAAAGTTTTAATTTCATTTGGATTGCCCTTGCGCGCCAGAATGACGATGGCCGATGACGAAAGCTCAATAGGGAAATACGGGAACAGATCGGCTACCGGCGCTACGAAAGACTTGTCGCAGGTCAGATAGGCATCCGGCCGGCCGCCGGCTTTCATCTGGCCCACGAGGATGCCGCAACCGTTATACACGGTTGTGATCCGCACGCCCTCACGCTCCTGAAAGCGCTTGAGGGTCTCCTCAACGGCCACGCGGTTCACCGCGCCGCTGTATAAGATCAGTTCCGGCGTCTCGGCCCACGGATCGCCGGCAACGGTTGTAAAATAGTTTTGTGCGAAGTCTTTGAGTCCTCGGTCGCTGGCGCTTAAGTACCGCGCGAAATGCAGGGCGCTTCTCGGCTGCGCGCTGCTGCGCAGCACACCGACGGAAATATGCGCGACGGCGCCGGCAAGCTCCGGCAGCACAACAGCCTCCAGGTCGGGGTATTGCTTGGCCAGTTGATCCCAGATGAACCCGGCGTCAACCGTGCCGAGCTTGATGTCGTTGGCCACGTCATTGACCGTAGGCTTGAAAACGGTAGTGCGTTTCTCAATCTCATTCCACTGGCCGGTCCTTTGTAAGAACGCGCGGGTGAGTTTGCCGATGGCGGCGGCGTCGGGATTGGCCTGGGCCAGTTTGATGTCGGCGCGCAACAGGTCGGCCGACGCGCGGATGTTTTTGGGGTTGCCTTTTCTGACGGCCAGCACCGCGGCCATGCGCGCTAAGGGAATGGTTTCAGCAATCAGTCCCTTAGCCTGGGCGATCTCGATATAGCTATCGTCGCCGGGCAGGTAGAGGTCGCCGCGCTTGCTCACCTGGGCATTGACCAGCAGCGTTTGCGAGCCACCGAACTGGAGCTGGACCGGGCTACCGTATTTTTTTTCATAGGCGCGCGCTATTGTCTCCACCGGCGTTTTAATGCCGGCGGCGCAATAGACAATGAGCGGCTCCTTGGATACCGTCGCGCGCGCGCCGGGCCGCAAGACCAGCGTGAGGATAAGCGCGACAAGCAATATCGCCGAGGAAAGCGCCAGCGCCGTGGCCGGCGTGACGCGCGCCGGGGAAGCGTAATGGGATTTTTGCCCGTCGTGTTCAGACTGGCAACGATTCGGATTTTTTATCGTCATGACTTTGCTCATAACTGCCGGTAAATCTCCCGGCGGTGGCCGACGGCAATAACCAGGACGAGCAGCACTTTGTCGCGAATCTCGTAGACCACGCGCCAGTCGCCGGTCCGCATCCGGTAGACATTCTTGTATCCTTTCATCTTTATCGCTCCATGGGAACGTGGTGCTTCGCTCAACACGTCAAAGAGCCTGTTCACCCTGATTTGGGCCTCGTGAGGCAGTGAGTCGAATTGTCGTTCCGCCTGCTTCGTGATTTCAACACGGTAACTCACGGATTACAATCCCCGCTTCTTACGGAACTCTTCCAGGGAAACGCCGCCGTGCTTCTCGTAATCGCGGATTGCTTTTTTGGCTTCGCGGAGGTCGTGTTCGTCTTCGAGCCGCTGCAGCAGGTCAAGGTCTTCCGCCGGCACGACCGCGGCTAATATCTTGCCGCGCCGCTCAATGGCAATGCGCTCGCCGCCATAGGCCGCCCGGTTCAGCATCTCGGGCAACTGCCGCCGCGCCTGGGTAGCCGTCAACGTAGTCATGGTTTCACCTTCCTTTCGGTTTCTTGCGCTATTTGTCCCTAATGTGCACTTGGTGCATTACCTTGTCAATCAGGATTTGGTGCTTGAGCCGAAATACTAAATGGACACACTACTACGGTCTGGACAAAAAACTGGTCATATCAGGCTATGAACGGCACGCTGACAAACTGCAGGTGGCGCCTGCTCGTTGTGGGACTTGTGCTTTGGTCTCAGGGTTTAAGCCCGGCGGTTGGCGACACGCAGCCGGGATTATGGGCGCAAAATCTTTCGGCCGCGATCCTGGGCGGCAATGGGTTTGTCCCGGTCGCCAAGGATTATGATGGCGACGCCAAAGCTGATCCGGCCGTATATCTTGAAACCAACGGCCAATGGCGAGTATTATTGTCAGGCGCAAGCTACCTGGAAGTTTCCAAAGTCGGCTGGGGAGGTCCCGGGTATGTTGCCGTGCCGAATGACTACGATGGGGACAGCAAGACCGATCCGGCGGTGTATCTGGCTTCCAACGGCGCTTGGCAGGCGTGGCTATCAGGGGCCGATTATTTGTTGGTCGCGGTTACCAATTGGGGTGGGCCTGGTTTCAGCCCAGCATCAGCGGATTACGATGGGGACGCTCTGGCTGATCCAGCGGTTTATTCAGCTTCCAACGGTGCCTGGCGGGCGTGGCTGTCGAGCAGCGGATATATGCCGATAGGCGCGGCGGATTGGGGCAGCGGTGCTTTTTCCGCGGTGCCGGCCGATTACGATGGCGACGCCAGGGCCGATCCGGCCGTCTATTCCAGCGCGCAGGCAATTTGGCGCGGATGGTTGTCCCGGATGGAATATGCGAGATCTGAAATTTACGGGAGCAGCGGCACGGGGGATTCGGCGTGGCCGGCGGATTATGACGGCGACAAATTGGCGGATATTGCGCTTTATACGGAAGCAAGCGGCAATTGGAAAGTTTTTCTTTCCGGCAGCGGTTATCGGGAAACGAATGTTATTTTCGGAGGTTCCGGATACCAGCCGGTGGTCGGCGACTTTGACGGCACGGGGTCCAGCGACATAGCCGTTTATCAATCCTTGACGGGCATCTGGGCTTTTGCCGTGGACGCGGCCGGTGGCCGCGTTTTTTATGTGGCCGCCACGGGCAGTGATTCGAATGATGGCTCATTGACGAGTCCGTGGGCCACACTGGGCTTTGGTTCGCGGCAGTTACAACCAGGCGATACGTTGATACTGTTGCCAGGTGAGTATTCCGAGGAGGTGCGCTTGGAAGGAATCAGCGGCGAAGCG
>JACPGM010000117.1 GCA_016188985.1 Lentisphaerota bacterium
GATAGCGCCAGGGGCACCAGACCGTGTTCATCATTCCGCTGACCCCTTGACCGCGAAGCGGAATCGCCACGGCGGAAAAATCCCGGAGATTGGTCAGGTTATGCCTGTTGGCAAGCACCCTTGAAGCCCAGCACAATGTGGCAGGCGCGCCCCACACCTCAAAACCTTTCTTGCAGAAAAAATCGAGGGAGGCCGGCGCGATTCCCGGATCGTAATGCCAATCGAAAATCAGGACATCCCGGCGTAGTCGCGAAGCCAGTTGGGGAGCCGAAAGAATATGATCGCCCCACATTGCTGGTCGTTTGCCATGGGCGCGGATGCAACCCAGGACCCATTGCATGTGACGGGCAAAGATTTTCCAATGCTCAGTTGGGGGAAGACGCTGGTAGCGCGGCAGCCCCGAAATATCCACTTCATCGAGGCCGGCATGAATGATCGAAGACTCGAACAGCCGCGCCGCGTCCCTGAAAAGCTCGTCCAGCACGCGGAAGGTGTCCGGATGATCGGGATTGATCGCGGTGAAGGCATTGCCGCCCCGGCCGCCCAGATGCCGGAACGCCGGATGCGCCGTGATGCAACGCGTATGTCCGAAACTCTCGATTTCCGGAATGACTTCGAGTCCCAGTCTCCCGGCCTTCCGAATGAAGTCCCGCATTTCATCCGGCTGAAAGGCGTCCCGCCTGGCCAACTCGGGATGACTCGGAAAAGCCAGGGCACAGCCCTGGTCATCCGTCAAATGAAGCTGCACTGCGTTATAGCCCCACTCCCTCAACCAGGGGAGCAGGAAGAAATAAGTCTCCTTGCGCTCCATCAGTCGCGCCGGATCCAGCATGACTCCCCGATGTCGAAATAACGGCATGGTGCCTTAACCCCTTAATCCATGAGAAACTGCGATGAAAAAATTGGAAAACATCAGGGGTGCGCGGCTCATCCGCCCTGCGTCAGCGCCAGGGCATGAACCAAGAGCGCGACCATGATGCCCATCAGCATGCCCAGCAACACTTCTATTTGCGTATGCCCCAGCAGTTCGACCAGCCGTTGGCGGGAAAACCGGTGCGTCTTGAACAGCTCGTCCAGCATCTGATTCAAAACACGCGCCTGCTCGCCGGCGGCGCGGCGCACGCTCTGCGCATCGAACATGACAATGGCGGCAAAGGCCAGGGTGACGGCAAAGAGCGCTTCGGCCGTGCCGTAGCGGATGGCCACCGAGGTGCAAAGCGCCGCGGCCAGCGCGGAATGCGCGCTGGGCATGCCGCCGGTGCTGGTCAGAAAACCGAAATCAAATTTACGCGCCTGCACAAAAAAACAGATCATCTTTGTGACCTGCGCCAGCATCCAGCCGCAGAAACCCGCCCAGAAGGTCGGATTAAACCACCAGCCTGTCCAGATTGAATGCATGTTTTCTAATACGCGTTTTCGCGGCTGAAAATGGTTTTCAGCAGAATCTTGAAATCAAGGGCCAGCGACCAGTTTTCCAGGTAATAGAGATCGTATTTGATGCGCTCGCGCAGGTCGGTGTTGCCGCGCAGGCCGTTGACCTGCGCCCAGCCGGTCAGGCCGGGCTTGGAAGCGTGGCGCCACATGTAGCGGGCAATCTCCTCCTTGAATTGTTCGACAAAACAGGGCCGCTCCGGCCGCGGGCCTACCAGGCTCATCTCGCCCCTTAACACGTTCCAGAGTTGCGGCAGTTCATCCAGGTTATGCCGGCGCAGGAAAGCGCCGATACGCGTGCAGCGCGGGTCATTGGCCACAGCCCAGACGGGTCCCGTGCCGGCCTCGGCATCCTGGACCATGGTGCGAAACTTGGTCAGCCAGAAGCGCCGGCCGCTTTCGCCGCAGCGCTCCTGCCGGTAGAAGACGCTTCCGGGCGAATCGCGCTTAATCAGGAGCGCCAGCGCCAGCAGCAAGGGCGCGGTCAACAGCAAACCCAACACGGCGCCGAGCACATCTTCGGCGCGCTTGAGCAGCCGGTTCCAGAAATTATCCAGCGGCCAGCGACTGACGCCCAGCAGGGGAATATCGGCAATGGTCTGCATGTCCACGCCGCCGGTCATCACGTAAAGCAAATCCGGCACGAAGGTGAACGTGACCAAGGAACGCTCGCACAGGAGAATCAACTCGATCATGCGGGCGTGGCCAATGGCGGTATCGGTCAGGATGATCTGGTCGGCCTGATTGGATTCAATGAACTCGGCCAGATCGTCAAGCGCGCCTTTAACCGATTCCGGCGAAATCTCGGGGTGGATCTCGCCGGCGCGGGTTTGAAAAAAAGCCACCACCCGCGCGCCCAGGCGCGGCTCCTGTTGCAGCGCCTTCTTCAAGTGCGCGGCAATGGCGTCGGTGCCGATAATGGCTACGCGGTTAACCACCTGCCGGTGCCGGGCCAGGCGCCATTCCCAGCGAAAGAGCGCATAGCGCTCCAGCAGGACCAGGAGCAGCACGGTCGCCACCGAAAGCAGCACGGTCAGGCGCGAGAAAGGCGGCTCGGTGCGCAGGACGAAGGCCAGCGCGGCCGCCACCAGGATGCCCAGGAATATGCCGCGCACAATCCGCGGAATCTTGTCGCTGAACGCGCCGATCTGGGGGCGGACATAAAGGCCCAGCGACTGGAAAATCAGGATGAACAGAAAAGCGCCGACAGCGGCGCCCTGCGCGTACATGCTGTATAAGTGCAAGGGCGGCCGATCATGAAAGAGCGGAATCAGGCCGCTGTCAAACCGGATCCAGGTAGCCAGCAGGAAGCCGCCGAAAACAGCCAGCGCGTCGCCGGCAACCGCCAGGCAACTGGCGAGCACATCGGATGTATCGCGAACGCGCATGGCTAAATTATCTCTAGGTAAGGCCTCAGTCTTGTGGGTAGATTATGACCTTCAATGCTGTCATTCCCGCGAAGGCGGGAATCCAGCATTGATTTTTCTGGATTCCCGACTCGTGCTTCGTAGCGACTCTTCTACGCCCTGCGTAGCGGCTTCGCAGAGCAGGGAGGCTTTCCGCCAGAAGGCGGATCCGCTATGGCGGAACTTCGCAGAGTAGCAGCCCTCATAACTGAGGCCTTACATCTCTAGTCTATTTTTGTTATAAGCGGGTCTTTCCTGGATGCTATCCTTGTTTTTCCGGACAAAAGCTTAGCACGACCCTGGCGGGCTGTCGAGCGGCCCGGCCCGTGGCCGGCAATCGGTCAGTTGCGAGGTGGTCGCGCGATGGTAGGGACGGCTCCCCGCCACAGGGCGGGGCAAGCGCCGAGTTTATCCCGCCTCGGCGGGACCGTCCGCGGTTCATCGTGAACGATTCACCGTAAACGGCGCGTTCGGCGAACGCGCCCTACCCGTTGCCCCCCACAAGACTGACGGATTACCGTGGCCGGGCCAAGCGGCAGTGATTCAGCCCAGCAGCGGCACATCGGTTTCCTGACCCTGGTTCTGGGCGGAGACGTAGGCGGCATAAAGCGCACTGATGGTATCGGCCGCCAGACGCTCATCACTCTGCGGGGCGCGATCGTCCCGCAGGCACTCCATGAAGTCCTGCAGCTCCTGCGGGTAGCCGGTCATCCAGTTTTCATCCGGCGCCGGGAAGCTCCAGCCCTGCTTGGTGCCCAGTTTTTCCGTGAGATATACGTGTTGGAGTTGCTTTTCCACCGGGTTATAGAGAACATTAGCGTCGGTCGGATTGATGTTGCAGCGCATGCGGTGGTTGTTGGCGTAAATTTCAATCCAGTTATGCACTCCGCCCATCACCAGCTCGCAGGAAAATATATCCGCCAGCATGCCGTCCTCGAAGGTGATATGCACCTGGACAAAATCCTCGATGTCCTTGTAATCGGTGCGCAAATGGCCCTGACTTATAAACTGCGGATTGCGCGTTACGGCGTGGGTCCGGCAACTGACGGTTTTGGGCCGGATGGCACGCTTGAGTCTCGCCTCACCTTCAATGCGCTTTAGATACAAGGCCGCCGAAAGCGGATGGCACCCCTTGCCCACCAGCGAGCCGCCGCCGGAGAGGCGCCAGTCGCCATAGGCGGCGCTGACGCTGCCGCTGTGGCTTTCCTCGGCATGGATCCACAAAATCTGGCCCTGGGTAGCGCGCAGGATTTCGGCTTCCTTTTGCACGGAAGGCGCATAGACCCAGTTCTCGGCATAGAACAATTTAACGCCGTGCTCCCGGGCGGCCGCTATCATTCGCCGGACGGATTGCAGGGCTTCCTCGAGCAGGCCGCGCTTGTCGGCGCGGTCGCCGCGCCAGTCTGGCGTGCCGGGTCCGTAAGCGCCAGTGAACGGTTTTTCCACGATCACGTGGCGGCCCAGCTCGCAGGCGCGCACGCAGAGCGGCTCATGCAAGGCGCCGGGCACGCAGAGGTCCACCACATCCACGGCGCGCGCAAGATCATCGAAGCTCGCAAAAGCCTTAATGGAGTTCTTTGCGGCAAAGGCCTCGCGGCTTTCCTCCGATTTGGAATAAACGCCCACAACCTTGACGGCGACTCCGCCGATGTTCCGGTAAGATTCCAAGTGGAACCGGGCCGCAAACCGCGCTCCGGCCAAGCCAATCTTAATGGGTGTTTTCATGAGGGCGGAACTATACCGAACCCGCCCGGCGCTAAAAAGCGCAAAAAATACCGGCCTCGCGCTAAGAACGCGGGGGGGGCGATCCCGCAACCTCTGCGCCACTTGGCCGCCGACGTGGCGCAAAAGCTAACCCCACAGGTTTAGAACCATCCCCTCCTCGCCGAACACGATCTTCCCTTTATAGATTGAAGCAATATCGCTGATGGCTTTTTCTCGGGAGCGCCTCTCGCAGAGGCTGGGGCCGGTGTGGGTAAGGACCAGCATGCCGGCGCCGCTGTCGCGCGCAAACCTGGCAGCATCCAGAGTTCCGGTTTGCCCCGGTGCCTCGCCGTCTTCATCCATCGTCTTCTGATGATTCCAGCAGTTTGCGACGAACACGTCGGCGCCTTTAGCAAAGTCGTTGATTTGCGCGCACGGTCCTGTGTCCCCCGCAAAGACGATACTTCCCCGCTTCGTATCAACCCGGTAAGCCAGTGACTGCAACCACGGCTCGACATGGTGCGCCGGCGCGGCGGTTACCCGCCACTCCCCATGGCGGAACACTTCGCCCGGCCCCACATCGGCGGCCGTAAACGCCGGCAACGGACGCGGAAGCGAACCACCACGGTTTTTGTGCACGTGTTGGCTGACCGGAGCGCCTACTCTGGCCTTCCAATCATCGGCAAAGGCGCCATCCGGCCCGACCAGTTTCCGCACAATCTCCCTGGTGGGCGGCGGCCCGAAGATTTGGAGTGGATTTTCCCGGCCCGTGCTTTGATCCCAACGGCAAAGCAGAAAACACGGCAGATCCGCGTTATGATCGAAATGATGGTGCGTGAGAAACAGGTAATCTATCCAGGTCGGCCACAAGTCCGCCCTGACAAGTTTGAAGGTCGTGGCCGGCCCGCAGTCAAACAGGAGAAAATCCCGGCCGATCTGCAGAACATAAGCGGTGCCGAATCGCAACTTCGTCGGCGTCGGCGTCCCGGTGCCCAGGAGATAGAGCCTATCCTTCCCGGTTGCATCCATTGTATTCAGGGGCCGAGGTATTGTCGGGGGCTTCATGTTCTAATGACAACCGAGTGCGCAATGAAGTCATGAATGGCTCGGCGCTTTGAGTTCAAGAGCATCGTGACGACTTCGAGACACAGCCATCCCCCAATAATGTAAGAGGGAATCATCGACAGTGTGTCCGGCATTGCCCCTTTGTTGAGCATGAATGACGTGCCATAAAAGATTTGGATCAGGTCGTGGGGAAGGATGGCGAGCATGGTTATCAGCGGCACAGCGTCGCGTAGGAATGCCTGTTTGAACCCGATCCTTCTTGATTCAGAAACATCCATTACTTTTACTCTTAGCGCCATCTTGCCAAGGGTCTGACCGTACCTCCCATGGAGCACGATGCTGTACGCAAACCCCACAACGGAGTTAAGAACGTGCCAAAGAGCAAGCACGGCAACGGGCATTGATCCGGCGTGGTTCATTATCCAGAAATTGAGGGGATAGCAGGGAAGGAAAACAAGAGCATCCACCCAGCCGGCCCAGAACCGACGCCAGAATGTTCTGTACTTCTTCATTGTCCACGCACCTCAAGCGTCAAGGCTGATTTTGGTTTTATCCGCCGCGGGCCGAGCTACCTTCCGACGCCTGGTTAGAGGATCAGTTAGCAACCCCATCTCCTTTTTTTGCCCAACAGCATTTATTAGAACAAGCTCAGGTTGGAAAACGAATGAAAATTGTTCTGTTTTTTGATCAAAGGTTAGCGAGCAGGAAAATGCTTGGCAAGCATTGAAAAGAAGACGCCGGCCAGCCTGGCATTGACAAACGTCGCGGTAATTTGGTATCTCCCTAAAGCAACTTAAGGAGAACTTGGTATGTATCTGACCGGTTTTGCGGACGAGGCCGGCGCGGCGCTGGATACCCAGATCGCGGTTACTAAAAAACTCGGCTGGGGCAACATCGAAGCCCGCAATGTCCAGGTGGATAATTTTCCCGCCGCCAACATCCATGACATCACCGAGGCAGCTTTTGACCGCCTGGTCGCCAAGCTGGAAAGTGCCGGGGTGCGCATCAATTGTTTCGGCTCCGCAATAGCCAACTGGAGCAAACAGATTGACCAGCCGGCGGAGAGCTCGCTGGCGGAAGCGCGCCGGGCGATTCCGCGCATGCAGCGGCTGGGAACGTCTCTGGTGCGGATCATGAGTTTTGCCGTGCGCAACGCCGAGGACCAGATGGAAGCGGAACGTTTTCGCCGGCTGCGCGAGATTCAGCGCATGTTCGCCGACGCCGGCCTGACGGCGGTTCACGAGAACTGCATGAATTACGGCGGCATGGGCTGGCAGTTCACCCTGAAACTCCTGGAAAACGTGCCGGGCTTGAAACTGGTTTTCGACACGGGCAATCCCGTGGACAGCGATGATCGCAGCAAACCAAAGCCCTACCCCAAACAGTCTTCCTGGGAATTTTACGAGCACGTCCGCGAGCACGTGGCCTATGTGCACATCAAGGACGGGATTCACGACCCGGCCGCGAAAAAGACGACCTTCACCTATCCCGGCGAAGGCCACGGCGACATTCCCCGAATCCTGAAAGATTTATTGGAGCGCGGCTATGACGGCGGCATTTCCATCGAACCGCACATGGCCGCGGTTTTTCACAAAGCCGACTCACGACCCGGTCAGGGAGCCGCCGAAATTTACATTGAATACGGCCGGCGCATGATGAAGCTGATTGACGCCATCCGGGCGGGGCAACCAGCGCCAAACGTGCCGGCCACATCAGCATGACCTTCGTTGGAACAATCGGCCAATCGGCCCTGAGCCGCCTGCGGCAGACTACGCACATCTTTGCCCTGCTGGGGAGTATTCTCGTTCAGGCGGCCGTGCCGCGCCACTGGCCGCGGACTACCCGGGCGGTGTTTGCCCGCCAAGTGCTCTTCACCGGAGTCGAGGCTCTGCGGTTCGTGGCGCTGGTGGCGTTCCTGACCGGCGTCTCGGTCGTTGCCCAGGCCCAGGTATGGCTGAGCAAGGCCGGCCAGTCCGGCCTGCTGGGCAATATCCTGGTAGCGGTGATCATGCGCGAGGTCGCGCCGCTCCTGGTAAATTTCATCGTGATCGGGCGCAGCGGCACGGCCGTGGCCGTCGAGCTGGCCAACATGAAGGTGTCCGGCGAGATCAAGGTCCTGGAAGCCCAGGGTCTGGATGCCTTGCTTTATCTGGCCATCCCGCGCGCCCTGGCTTTTGCCCTTGCCATTTTCTGCCTGACCGTCTGGTTTACGATCATTGCGTTTGTCAGCGGGTATGCCTTCGGCATTCTCTTTGGCGCCGGCGCCAGCGACCCGCTGATTTTCACGAACACCATCCTCAAAGGCCTGCACCCGGCGGACGTCTACAACTTGCTGGCCAAGACGCTAATCCCCGGTTTATTCACCGCCGGCATCTGCATCCGGGAAGGCCTCAGTGTGCGCTATTCCATTACCGAGGTGCCCCAGGCCGCCACGCGCGCGGTCGTGCGCTCGATTGCGGCGCTTTTCATTATTTCGGCCATCGTTTCCGTGCTGACCTACGTTTAGCAAGATTTATTTTAAATTCAGGATTGGTTTAAAATGTTCACCGTTCACAGTTCACAGTTCATGGTTGAATGAATGCCGATAATCCCATCCTGCAATTCAAGGATGTGACCATGGCGGCCGCGCCGCTGGAATACGCCGGCTTAAACCAGGTCAACGCCGCGTTCCTGCCGGGCACGCTGAGCGTCATCAGGGTGGAGCCGGGCAACGAGGTTCTGCCCCTGGCCGATCTGGCCCAAGGCCTGCTCAATCCCACGGAAGGGTCCATCCTGTTCCAAGGCGAGGACTGGAATACCATGACGGCGGAACAAGCCTTGGCCAAACGCGCGCAGACCAGCCGGGTCTTCGACGGCCATGGCTGGATCAGCAATTTGAACGTGAACGAGAATGTGACCCTGGCCCAGCGGCACCATACCGCGCGGCCCATCGCCGAGATCCTGGCCGAGGCTGAGGCGCTCGCGCGCGCCTTCGGTCTGCGCGAACTGCCCAAGGTCCGGCCGGCCCTTATGTCCCGCCAGGATTTGCGCCGCGCCGAATGGATCCGGGCTTTTCTTGGGCAACCGCTCCTGGTTCTGCTGGAACGGCCCATGCGGGGCGTGGCCCGGGAACATCTGCCCCGACTTAGCGGGGCCGTGCAGGCCGCCTGCCAGCGGAAGGCAGCCGTGTTGTGGCTGACGGATAATGACCGCATTGAACAGCAGCCCGGATTGCCGAGCGCCGCGCATTATGCCATGCGCGGCATGAACCTGGTGAAGATGGCGTGAATATTCAAGTGTTCAGTAGCCGCGGGCGTGAGCCCGTGGCCGCCGGAAGAATCCACGCCCCCGCGCCACGCGGGGCAAGCCTCACGTTTTCCGCCTTAGGCGGATCTGCCGATGGCATGAACCACGCTTTTAGCGTGGGGCACGGCTACAGAGAGCAAGCAGGCGGACCCGCCTGTAGCGGGAAATTACAATACATAAATTAAGGTCGGACGCTAACAACACCGAGGAATAAACCATGATGGACCAGACTTTCAAGTTTCGTTTCGTCAACGAGATTACGGGCGTCTTTGTGCTGCTGGCGCTGGCCGTCCTGATCGCGGGAATCTTCCTGGCCGGAAGAGCCCAGGGTCTGTTCGAGCCCAAGTTCCGGCTGCACGCCGTCTTCCCGGCCGAAGAAGGAACCTATGGGCTGAAAAAAGGATCGGAGGTCCGAATCCGCGATACGGTTGCCGGCAGCGTCGTTGGCATTCAGCCCTCCGCCGAGGGCGCGCTTACAGCCACCTTCGAGCTTAAGGCCAGTTTCCACAGTCTGGTGCGCACCAATTCCACGGCCGTAATCAAAAAAGCGCTAATCCTGACCGGAGATTCATTCGTGGATATATCCATCGGCGACCGCCAGGCGCCCTTAATGAGCGATGGCAGCCTGATTGCCTGCACCCCGGACCGGGACATCGCCAAGGAAGCCTTGCTGCTCCTGGAACAGTTTCGGGAGAAAACCCTGCCGACGATAGACAAAGTGAACGCTCTGCTCGACGAGCTGCCGCCCTTGACCGTCCAGACCCGCAATACCCTGCAAGCCGGCGAAGCGCTTTTGCGCGAAGATGTCCCCGGAGTGTTGGCCCAGGCCCAGGACACTTTACGCGCAACCCAAGTGCTGATCGAAGGGTTTCAGCGGCACTGGCTATTGCGCAAATATATTGAAAACCCTCAAGCCAGCCCATTGATTTCACCGGCGACACTACCATTACCAAGCACCGAATCTCCTAAGCCCCCAGCCGGAGGTGAACGCAAATGAAAAAATCAGGATTCTTAAAATCTGCCGCCATGCTATGGCGG
This sequence comes from Lentisphaerota bacterium, assembly GCA_016188985.1. Lineage (GTDB taxonomy): Bacteria > Verrucomicrobiota > Kiritimatiellia > JAAZAB01 > JAAZAB01 > VSJD01. The sequence goes on from JACPGM010000117.1 coordinate 9,930, forward strand.
CCTACAACCGGCAATCACGGCAGAATACAAACGCCGCCGGCTTGGGTTCTGGCCGCGCCATTCATCATCATTCTGGCCTTAAGCGGCACAAGCTGCAAAACGCCGCCGGTTGTGTCCAAAGCCGATGCGGAAATCGCGCGGAACACCTCCGTGGCGCGCAGCGCCTATGCCGCCGGCGCGTTGCCCAAGGCGGCTCAGCATTATCAGAAGGCCCTCGAACGCGCCCGAATCATTGACTCGTCCGTCGAGATTATCCACAACGCCTACAACCTGGCCGCCTGCCTGGCCGCGCTTCATTCTTATGATGCGGCCAAGGTCTACTTAGACGAAGCCCGGCTGGAAATTGAGCGGACTGATCGGCCCTATCCGGAATTTCATCTGCTGGAGGCCAAAATAGCCCGTGCCCAAGGCCAATTCCAGGAAGCCGAGAAGCTGGCCCGCGCCGCACTGAATGACACGCCGTTAAACAATGCGCTCCGGGTGCAATGGCAACTGCTGCTGGCGGAACTGAAGTGCGACCAGGCCCAGACCGCCGCTGCCGCCGGCGAACTTGGCGCTATCACCACCAAACAACTCCAGGACTGCGTCCCTGAGATCAAAGCCGCCTTCGCGCTGACCCAAGCCCGGATTGAAATGTTGCGGCGCAATCCGACCGCAGCCGCGCCGCAATATGACGCCGCTGCCGCCCTCTGGCAGACCGCTGGGCGTTATGGCGATATGGCCGCGGCGCTGGAGCAAGCCGCGCGCGCTTACGAAGAGACCGGCAACAGCTCCGCCGCCGCGGAACGCTACTATCGCGCCGCCCGCAGTTTATTTGAGAGCGGTCAAACCGGGCAAGCCCGCGCGCTCGCCGGAAGAGCTCTCAACCTGGCCACCGCCGCCAAGCACCGTTCCCTGCAAAAACAGGCCGAGCGCCTGCAAGACGTTTTCAAGCCGTAATCCCGATTTCCGGGTAACCTCAGTCTCGGGTGGTAGGGCGCGCTCGCCGAGCGCGCCGCGGCGGTTTCTGCCCGCCATTTACCACCTTATAAGTGAGGAGATGCATTTCCGGCACAACCTCGCGCAGTCCCGATTTCTCATCGGGCTCAGTAGATAATCCGGATCAGGAAAAGGATGAGACTGGCCAAGGCGGCCACGCCGATTACGACGAACATCAGCAAGACCAGATTGGGGCGGCTGCGGCGGCGCGGACCCAAGGGAGAGATGCTTTCAAAAAATGCCGGGCTGACGACCGGCCGGGTCCCATTCATCACCACCTGCGTTACCGAAGCCGTGGCGGCGGCGGAACTTTCCTCAGAACCGGCATTAAACATGAACTCACAAGCGCCGATCTGGATTACATTGTTGGGTTTAAGCTCCTCTTCGGCCTCAATGCGCCTGGTATTCAGAAGAGTTCCGTTGGTTGAATTGAGATCACGGAGGACATAGCGGTTGCCGCGCCGGGCCACATAGCAATGCTGGGCCGAGACCGTTTCATCGGTCAGCACTACGTCGTTGGCCGGATGCCGGCCAAAGATCATGCGTTCCTTGTTGATGACAAAGGTCTGGCCTTTGACCGAGCCCGACATAGCCACAAGATAAGCCACTGGTTCCCCCCTGAAAAAAACTTCCGTTGCCGCGCTTGCGCTAACTCGGAATGAGCGCCTCCGGAAAAAATCCGGCCCGGACTGTTTAGCGGATAAACAATGCCGGCCATTATTGGCAGGTTTTGGCCCCCATGTCAACTCGCCTTAGCGCCCGCACTCGCTTTAGCGCCCGACAGTACACCTCGCCCTCGCGTTCGCCTCGGCGTAGCCTGGGTAGCGCTCTGGCGGAGCAGGGAGCGGATCGGGATGATACGTATTTGATACGTATTGAAACGTATCTGACCCGATTTGAAACGATTCTGAGCGATATATGAGTGATAAATGAGCGATATGAGCGATAAGTGGGCGATAAATCTGCTTTCGTGGCCGGAGTTTTCCGAGAGCGTCGGCCTTTCGTCCGACGGCTACAGGAAGGCGTTGCAGCCGCGAGATAGCCTGCCTGTCGTAGCCGCGCCCGTGAGGGCGTGGAAATTTTGTTCCGCCTGTGCGGACTCGTGCTTCGTAGCGAAGGCTTTACTTCGCAGAGTAGCATCCGCCAAGGCGGAAGCCACGCGCCTGCCCGAGCTCGGCCAGGGACGGTAGGCTCACGTGCCCGTAGCCGCG
>JACPGM010000120.1 GCA_016188985.1 Lentisphaerota bacterium
ATGGCCTGTGGCTTTAGAAATCGGACTCATTACAAGTTGGCAATTTATTTTCATTGTGGCGGCTTAAACTTGTATCCGCGCCCGCTATCGTCGTAACCACTATATATTGGGGTGTTTCACTCTAAACCCGGAAGCGGCTATAATGTAGCACCCCCTTTGGGGTGCATTGTCAGCAGGCCAAAGGCCTGCAACATCATAGCCTGGGGTGGCCGCTTAGGCAACCCCAGGACTCAGGCCATATTTCTGAGTTTTCTCAGAAGCCATTCTAAGCTCAGCAAACCCAGAATGCAAGCCAAGACTGGAATATTGTTCCAGAGCGAAAGGTAACCAACGTGCTCCTCCTTGGCGGCCGGCACGGTGACGGCGGCGAGTATCTGGCTGATTTCTTCTACTTCGCAAAAACGGCCCTGGCTGGCCTTGGCCAGACTCTGCAATACCGCGCTATTGGCCGCGCGCGGCACGGTTTCCGGGGTAAAAGGTTGGACAAAAAACGGGAAAGGCGCCGAGGTGAGCTTCTGGCCGCCGATTTCGCAAGTAGCCACGGCATTGTGCACGCCGGCTTTCTGCGGGGATACACTAACCAGGTAGCCGGGATATTTCTTGCCGGCGGTCGTGGTAATGTCCTGCCGGGTCATGCGAAACGAGATGGCGCGTCCGTCCGGTTCCTGCACCTCGCAAGTTACCACGGCGTCCTTGACAGCCTCCGGCGGCGCGGCCAGCCGCGCCTTGAGATCAATTGCCTCGCCCGGGAAAAGTTTGTCTTGATCGGCGGCCAGTTCCAGTTGGTAGGCCTGCATATCCGCTTCGGTCGGCGAGAGCCACAGTAATAGCTGGCTCCATAGACGCTGGTAATAGTTGATGTTGCCGGGAGCTAATTGCCAGCGCCATAGCGAATCGGTCAACACCGCGGCCACTTTACCCTGGCCGTATTGCTGGATTACCAGCACCGGCTGACGGCCGCGCTGTGTTTCCGTGTTCAGCAAGCTGGTGGCGCCTGGCCGGAGCGCGCCGCCGGTAAAGAGCGAAAGAACCGGCGGAACCTTATCCCAAATGGCCTGATCATCGGTGGTAAAAACCGGGTGCGCCCGGCCTTCGCCGGTCAGCGTCAGGTGAAACTCCTGCTCCTCGATAGTCAGCGGCTCCGTAGTCTTGATGGGCATGATTTTGGCCAAGGGACCGGACATCAATCCCTGGGCGCCCCAGGCTTTTGCGCCACCCAGAACCACCAGCGAGCCGCCATTGGCCACGAATGTGATAAGGGTTTCCGCGCGCTGGCTGCCCAGTTCCGCCTGATCGAGATCGCCGAGAACCACCATCTTGACATTGAGCAACTGCTGCTCGTTCAAGTCCGGCACGGCGGCCGCCGCGGCGCCATAACTTAAAAACCGCCCGCCGGGTCCCCGGATGAAACAGGCCGGCGTAATCTCCTTAAGTCCATTGAGAACGCGAATAAGATACTTGGATTCCCAGCGCGGCACACCCTCGAGGTAGAGCAGACGATTCTTGGTGTCAATAACCTGCACGGTGACGGAAGCAGCGTTGTCATTGGTGTGGCTTTCGCCCGCAATCGCCGGCACCCGCACGGTATAGGTGAAATTGCCAGTATCAGGGTGCGCCAGGCGGAAAGCCAGCTCGCGCCGGCCGCCTCCATCCGGGATTTCCACCGGCGCGGTGTTGATTAATTTATTTTCCCCGCCGGCGGCGCTGACGTAAAGCTCAACATCCACCGGGCGGCCCCGCGTGCCCTGGCCGGCGATGCCGACTTTGAGCTCGGTATCCCAGAGAACTATCACGCGCCGCGGCGTGTCCGGAACTTCGACGCGCAGGTCCGGCTCCACTTTCCAGATATCGGGCGGCTCCAACCGAACGGTATAGACCGGGTAGGGGCGGGTTTCGGCAGCCCATTCATCGCTGGCCTCGCGCGTGTCCAAGCCATCGCTCAAGAGCAGCACCCCGGCCACCGGCTGTCCCCGGTAACGCTCGAAGAGTTTGCCCAGCGACTGGCCGAGCAAAGTGCTTTTGCCATCTGGATTCAGCCCCTGCGCTTCCGCCAGCGACTGGCGCGGACCCACCTCGCCGGACAAAGCAATGAAATCGAGCTCGCACGAGTTCCCCAGTGTCTTCACCCACGGCTGCTTCAGGACATCCTGTGCTGTCTCCCAGCGTGACTTCATGGTTATCCCCGGCGGTCGCAGACTCATGCTGGCGGACTGGTCCAGCACCACAATGAAGCGCGGCTTGCGCAGTTCAGTCAATACCCGCTTCAGCGCCGGCAGTAACAGGCACCAGCCCAGAAGGACAATAATCAGCATCCGTATAAAAGCCAGCAGCAGCATGCCCAAATTATGGGGTAGATACCGCCAGAAACTGAAAAGTCCGATGCCGGCGCCCAACGCCAGCGCCGCCACAATCAACGCCAGGGGCAACGTGTGTTCAACTATAAGCTCACCAGTCATAAAACCAGTCGTCAGTGTTCAGTCCGTCGTCTGGCGTCCGTCGTCCGTCCTCCGTAGCGCCTTGGCGAAGGAGAGTCCGTCGTCCCTGCTTCGCCCTTCGGGCTTCGCAGGGCAAGCCGTCGTCTGGCGTCTGTCATCCGCCCGCGGCGACGCCCTTAACGCGGCCAGTCAAATCAATTTTTAATTGCTCCGTCAACGTTCGGCTCTTGCGGCTTGCGCGATTGGCGATAAAAAGTTCCACGCCGGCCAGCAGAAACGCCAGCCATAGCAAGGGCTCTGCCAGGGGGCGGCCGAGGCGCCGCTCCTTGACCAGCCGCAAGAGATCTTCCTTGCTTTCGACAACATCGAGCTCGGAGATTCCGGTAAGCGCCGGTAAATCCGCGGGATTGACCCTGGTCAGGTCCGATTCTGAGCGCCGGACATTGACCGCAAAAGCCGGCTCGGCCTGGCTACGCGCCGGCGAGTGCTGCGTGTAAAAGCCGCTCTGAGTAACAGCCTCAATGACCAGCGAATTGTCCTGCCCGTTTTTGAGTGGGCGCAGCGTCACGCTGCGGCCGGCCGGATCACGTAATTCCGTGCCGGGAGCAAGCGCGCCGACAAGGTCGGCCAATACCAGATTGCGGCCCGTCCAGATAAAGCTCTGGCTTTGCTCCACGCCGGCCCCATAGAACACAACCTGGTGAATGATCGGCAGGAAAAACGGCGAGAGCGGCAAATTACTCCAACGGCGGTCCGCCGAAACTGAAAAGGCGAGCACATATCCATTGCCAACCTTCCGCCGCAACAACATAGGAACTTCCCGCTCCGCGGCAATGACAACTTCCGCCGCGGTCTCCAACTTGTCCCATTGCAGTTCGCGGGTGACGGCAATCGTCGGATAGGTGCCGGACGGCAAGTGCATACCTTGGAAGAGCGGGTCGCCCCGCTTGACCAGACGCAGTACGCGCCGTTGGGCGTCAGCGCCAAAATCAGCCAGATTAACCGGCTTGGCCGGCAGACAGGTCCAGTTGGCGTAATCGGCAATTGCGGCGCGATTACCCGGAAAGATGACGGCCACGCCGCCGCGCTGGACATATTGCTCGAGCGCGAGAAGCGCCTGGCCCTCCAGCGGCACGGCGTTGCACAGGAAAACACAGGCGGCGCCGGCCAATGCGTCGGCGCCAAGCGCCGCTGGGTCAATCCGCTGCGCAGTTATCGCGGAGTCCGTTCCTCCGGGATTCAGCGCGCGCATCAGGAAAAACGCATCCTCTTCGGTTCCCACGCACAAAACGGGTAATTTTTCGTGGATGCGCAATAGAAAGTAAAAACTGTTGTCCAGCATGAGGCCATCGGGCGAGGTCTCGATAAGGGCCGCATGGGTTCCCAGTTTGAGCGGCGGCAGGGCAAAGACACAAGTGGCACGGCCATCTTTCTCGAAGGACACCGAACGCTGACTGGCCGCCTGTCCGTTCACGGCCAGGGAGACATTCAAGCTCTGTTCAGGGCCATTATGCAGAAGCTTTACGGCAAGCTGTCCAGGCGTCTCCGGCATCAGCACCGTGGGCTGAATTTCAATATCAAGTGGCGCGGAATTATCGGGAGATGCCACGCCCAGCAAAGCCGCAATAATCGCGGTATCGGCGCTGATGTCCTTGGTGTCGAAGGGTAGCGCCGCGGTTGCCGCGGCGGCCGCATCAGCCCGATCAGTCTTATCCGGCTGATCGGTCTGTTCCGGCAATGGCTGAAATGAGTTCCACGGCAATTTCTGGCCATCAGTAATGATGAACAGTTCCTTTTCGCGACGCGATTCTTTCAGTGCGGCGAGAGCCGCTTCCACGGCCGGACGCAACTGCGCGGTAGTCGTGCCGGGGGAGAGCGAACGGATCTGCCCCAACACCAGGCTCAAGTCAGGCGTAAGTTGGGCAATCAACGGGGTAACATCCTCGTCGGCCAGGAACAGGCAGGCGCGGTCGCCAGGGCGCATTGCTTCAATCACGGCAATGGCTGCGTCCCGGGCCGCCAGCCAGACCCGGTTCTGACCGGAGACATAGTCCATGCTGTAAGAAACATCCAGCACGATGGCGATATCGCGCCGGGCGGCGCCGACCAGTTGGCGCAATGAGGTAAGACGCAGGACGGGCATGGTGAACGCCATGACCAGCAGCAGCACTAACAGCGTGCGCAGGAGCCAGAGGAGGATATTTTCCAGGCGGATACGGCTGGAGGCGCGCTGCTGGGCAACTTTCAAAAAGCGCACCGTGCTGAAGGGCATAACCACAATGCGCTGGCGTTGCCATAGATGCAGGATCAGCGGAATCAGCGCCGCGGCGAAGGCCCAGAGAAACAAAGGATTGAGCAATGACCACATAACTTATTTTATGACTACTCAGGTGCCTGCACTTATTCAACCCGAACAGAGGCTTCCACCACGGATTACACTGATGGCACGGATATTATTAATCATGTTCCCCATATCAGTGTAATCCGTGCAATCCGTGGTGATAGTTACCTTATTTTGACAACTGTTTGCGTTCTTCCAGGAAAGAACGTACAAAGCGTGCGGGTTCCTGATCGGTTCGGACCAGCCGGTAATCAATGTTCATTTCGGCGCAGGGCTTCCGATATTGCTCCAGGAATTGAGCGAACACCTGGCGATAGACCGTCGCCATGCCCCGCGGGTCGGCCACCACGGTTTCGCCGGTTTCCAGGTCAATGAAGCGGGCGCCTTGCTTGAATGAAAAATCGAGCTCGAGCGGGTCGAGGATATGAAAAATTATGACATCATGGTGCTGTTTGCGGAAATGCGCCAGAGCGCGTATGATTTCGGGCGGGTCATCCAGCAGATCCGAAAACAGAATGATCAGCGCCCGGCGCCGGACCGCTTCGGCCACCTGATGCAGTGTCTTGGCGGTCTGGGTGGTGGAAGTCGGCTGGCTCCGCGAAAGGGCTTTAACCAGATTGTTCAAGTGCGCGAAGGAATTACGCGCGCCGGCCTGAAAATCAATTTGGTCCGAATAAAGATACAGGCCGACCGAGTCGCGCGCCTTAACCACGACGTAGCCAAGGGAGGCGGCCAGGCGGCAAGCGTACAGGTATTTCATCGGCGGCCCGCTGGTGTAGCTCATCGAAGCGCTGCGGTCTATGATGAGATAGACGCGCAAGTTGGTTTCATCCTCATAGCGCCGGATGTAATAGCGGTCAGTGCGGCCCAGCACCTTCCAGTCCAGGCGCTTGGGATCGTCGCCGGTGACATAAGCGCGATGATCGGCAAACTCGGTGCTGGCGCCTTTGAGATGACTGCGATGGCGGCCGGCCAGCGTGCCTTCGACCACGTAGCGCGACTGGATGCTGAGATGAGCCAGCCGCTGCAATTCCTGCGGCGATAACAAGTTGCTGATGCCATCCGCCATAATATCTCACTTCACTGGTCTGGGCAGAACCAGCCAATGGTCGCCATCGCTGAAGATAATGATCTGGGCGCCAAGGTAGGCCAGGGTTATGCCCGCGGCCTGACCACCCTCGGAAAGAAGAACTTTTTCAGGCTTGTCCCCCAGGAGTTGGAAAGCCACGTTCCGGACGCCGCTGCCCATCGTGGAAATGGAAAGATTCTGAAGCTGAATTCGACCGGCATAAGGTTCGGCCAGCGCCTGGGCCAGGTCCGATGATTCCCGCAGTTGTTTACTTTCCAGGCGGTAACGCTGGCCGCGCGCGCCTTTGATTACCTTGAAAGCCGTGAGCTCATATTGCCAAGGCGCGCCCCAACGGTCGGTCAGGGGCACGGCAGAGTTCGGGGAAGTTTTTTTAAGCGGCTGCAAGTTGACCGGATATTCGAGGTTATGGCGGTAATAATCGGCCAAGGCCGAGCGCACTTTTTCCCGGTCAAGCCGGGTGAGCCAGCGGCGGCTCATTTCAATGCCGGCTTGCGCGACCGGCGTGCCGGCGGCCGAGGCCGCCGCATTGAGCAGAGCGAGCGCTTCGTTTGTTTTACCAAGGCGTAAATAGTGCCAGGCCGCCAAGCCCTGGCTGGCGCTGAGCAGTTGATTAGTGGGGAAGGTCTGCTGAAACTGCTGACAGGCCCGCGCGCCGGCTTCATGCTGCGCCGGGATATTGGTCGCGGCAGCCCAAAGCGCCCAGAGAGCTTGTTCTTCGGCCACGGTGGCGCCGAAACTGGGTAGACCCATACCGATGAATAAGAGCAGCAGTAGCCATTGCCTACCAACCATTGCAGAGATTTCCTTGAACTTGAAGGATGAAAGCGCGCGGCGCCTGAAATCAACCGCCCCGCTTCAGTGGGTCATGGTGTGCATCAGTATATTTTCGCCAAGACTCAGTGCGCCGGCGTCGTCGTAGCCAAAGGCATACGGATTTTGCGCCATTTCCCAGCCGCCGGCGAGACCATACGGAGAATAAATCACCGCCAGTTGCCCATTCACTTCCAGGCTCAGTAAGCTGGGCGGAATGGTGGTCTTGCCGCCCAGTTGGGCGGAAAGGGCCGGGGTAACACCGAGAGTCTTGATCTGGTTAGGAAGCGTGAAAAGCGGCGACTCGACCGGCAGGGGACTAAAGGAACGGTCCGGGAATATCCTTTTCATTTCGCCCATAAAGGCCGCGTTGAAGGCGCGGCGACCACAACAGGCTTCGGCCAGCAGGCAGCCGCCCTTGTTCAGGTATTCGCGCAGGTTTTGCGCTTCGGCGTCGCTGAAGCGGAAGGCTTCGTGGCCGGTGATATAAAGAATAGGCATGTCGAAAATGCTTTTGTCGGAAAGTTGCAGCTCCTGCTGAGCGAACTTCACGGGAATATCCGTGCGGCGGTTGAATTGCTGCAACAGCACCGAGAGGCCGGCGTGGCGCGTCTTCCATTCGCCGTCGTAAATAACCTGTGCCACAAAAACCTTGCCGGCCTTGAGCGGGTCCGCGTCCGTGAAGGTCATGGCTTGGGCTACGCTCTTGGCCCAGGCGCGCTGGCTGGTGGCATAGGACATTATGTTGACGCCCAGTTTCATGGCGTCATCCGCCGAGTAGCCCATGAGGGTATCGTCATTGAGCGCGTCCCAGCCGATGGCCAGGCACCAACGCGAGATAATGGCCACGGTGCGGCAGTTGATGGTGACTCCGTAAAACAGAGGTTCGTCGGAGGTGTAGCCGGCAGCGCGCACGCCTTTGCGGTAAGTGACCTGGCCGATATCGTAATAGGAGTGAAAGAGCGGATGGTCGGAGGTCAGGCGCTGCAGTTTGGCTTCCGGGAAAATCGCGGTAAGCTCTTCCTTGGCCGAATCGAAGAACGGCTTGGAGCCCATGCCGGTATTGAAAATGATCGTGCCGCCCTTGAGCAGGTAATCGCGCAGGCGCTTGCGTTCCGCCGGCGTCCAACTGAAATGAAAGTGACCGCTGCGGTAAATGATCGGGTTTTTGTCGGGGTCCGTGCTGATCTCACCCAGCGACCGGTACTCGCTGGCAAAATTGACGTTGACTTTGCCCTTCATGTCCTTGAGCAGGTTGCTCAGATCATTGGGCCGCGAGGCCCAATCCACCATGCCATACTGTGATTTGAGCTTTACGAACATTACCGGCGGGCTGGGCGGGTTTTTCTTCTCCGAGCGCGACTGCGGCTGGACCGGCGGTCCCGGGTAAGGAATAAAGCTTTCGCCTGAGGACATGTTGGCCGGCGGCGGCGGTGGCGGCGCGGCCTTGATCGGCGAGACAAAGCCCGGCTCGTCCGAACCATCTCCCTGGAAAATGATCTGCGCCGGAAGCGGGGTGCTCAGCAGCCAATTGCAAAGTAAAAAAACCAATGTTGCTGATCTGAATTGAGGGTTCATTGGTTCTCCTATGAAAATTACCAATCCGCCTTTCTCAATCTGACCATAGTATGCTTGTTGGCATGGTCAAAAGCAAGCAGATTATCAAGGTCATCAATGGGCGGCAGGGTCAATCTCGTGCAGCAGTTCGATGCTGAGCTTAGGACTGCGGCGGTCCTTGTGCTTGAGAACGGCCGGATCCACCACCAGCCGGTTCGGCGCCTCAAGACCAATGCTTGTGATCCGGCCATTGGCGGCCACGCTGTCGTTGGTGGTAAGCGTTTTGGCCAGCTCCAGGGAAAGGGACTTGGTAATGACCAGCGCAATTTCCAGGTCGGAACTGGGTTCCTGCGTCAGGAGCGTCAGCGCCCCGGCCGCTGGCCAATTATTGCTGATGGCCGTTATTCTCAGGTAGCGAAACGTGTGCAAGACACCCGTGGCTTGCCGCGCGATGGCCTGCTTGCCAACGCGGTTGGTCTGGGACCAGGCCAGGGCCAGTTCATTGCCGTTGCGCACCGGCTCGGCGCGCGCGTCGAGCGTAAAACATAGACCGACAACCGAGAGGACACTGATAGTCAGCGCGTCTTTCATTGTCTTGAATCTGAGCACTTAGGCTGAAAGCGTTCTTGACCGATTGCTTAAGCTGATTACGATATAAGCACGTTTTACCGCGATTAACAAGCGCCGAGCGATTGAAGGACGATGACCTTACCTGCCTGGAATGAATTGACCGTCCATGAAGCCCTTGCGCGCCTTGAACAAGGCGACCTCACCAGCCAGGAGCTGGTCACAACGCTCCTGGGCGTGATCCGCGAACGCGACCAGCAAATTCAGGGCTACCTGGAAGTGGATGAAGCCGATGCCCTGCGCCAGGCGGCGGCTGCCGATCAGCTTCGCAAGCAGGGACACAAAGGCCAACTGCTGGGCATACCACTGGCCATTAAAGACGTCCTCAATGTTCAAGGCCAGAGCTGCCGCTGTGCTTCCCATATCCTGGAAGGCTATCGCGCGCCCTATGATGCCACGGCCGTTGAGCGCCTGCGCGCTGAAGGCGCCTTATTCGTAGGCCGCGCCAATATGGACGAATTTGCCATGGGATCAACCACCGAAAATTCGGCGTTTCAGGTGACGCGCAATCCCTGGGACTTGCAACGCGTGCCTGGCGGCTCGAGCGGCGGGTCCGCCGCCGTGGTGGCCGCCGATGAAGCCTTGGCCGCGTTGGGCAGCGACACCGGCGGGTCCGTGCGCCTGCCGGCGGCGTTTTGCGGCTGCGTGGGCCTCAAACCCACCTACGGACGGATTTCGCGCTATGGGCTTACGGCCTTTGCTTCCTCGCTGGACCAGATCGGGCCGCTGACCAAGGATATCCGCGATGCCGCGCTGCTGCTCCAGGTCATGGCCGGCCATGACGAACGCGATGCCACGTCCAGCCCGCAGCCGGTGCCCGACTATGCCGCCGCCCTGCGCAAGGACTTGGCCGGAATAAAATTAGGACTGCCGCGGGAGTATTTCATTGCCGGTATGGATGCCGAAGTGGAACAGATTGTTCAGCAGGCGATCCGCCAATGCGAGCAGTTGGGCGCGGCGATCAGCGAGGTCAGTCTGCCGCTCACGGCCTTTGCCGTGGCAACTTATTATATTATTGCCTGCGCGGAAGCTTCGGCCAACCTGGCCCGCTTTGACGGTGTGCGCTACGGGCAGCGCGTTAAGGATGCCATTGATCCCTTGGATATGTATACACGCAGCCGCGCCGCCGGCTTCGGCACGGAAGTCAAACGCCGCATTATCCTGGGCACCTATGTGCTCTCGAGCGGATATTACGAAGCTTATTACTGCCGAGCCCAAAAAGTGCGCGCGCGGCTTCGCGCCGATTTCGTCAAGGCTTTCCAGCAGTGCGACGCGCTGCTGACGCCGGTCGCGCCCACCGCCGCCTTTCGCCTGGGCGAAAAGACGGCCGACCCGCTGCAGATGTATTTGAGCGATATCTTCACGGTCGCGGTGAACCTTTCCGGCGTATGCGCGCTTTCCGTGCCCTGCGGTTTCACCAGCGCCGGTCTACCGGTGGGGCTGCAGGTCGTGGGACCGGCCTTTGGCGAAGAAACGATCTTGCGGGTGGGCTATGCCTACGAACAAAGCACCCCTTGGCTTGAGCGCAAGCCCGGGAGGTTCTTATGAGCTATCTGGCCGATATTGGCCTGGAAGTGCATGTCCAACTGCAGACGCGCACCAAGTTGTTCTGTGGCTGCCGGACCGATTTTGGCGCTGCGCCCAATACTTTAGTTTGTCCGGTCTGCCTGGGGTATCCGGGTTCCCTGCCGGTGGCCAACCAGGAAGCCATCCGCCTGACGGTCCTGACCGGTCTGATGGTCGGTTCGCGCATCAACTCGCTGAGCTCGTTTGACCGCAAGAATTATTTTTATCCAGACATGCCCAAGAATTACCAGATCAGCCAGTATAATCAGCCCTTGTGCTCGGGCGGAGCGCTGGACTTTGACTTTCAGGACCAACCGCGCACGGTCCGGCTGCGGCGCATTCACCTGGAGGAAGACGTGGGCAAAAGCATACATGGCTCCAGGCAAAGTCGCCTGGATTTCAACCGGGCCGGTCATCCTTTAATGGAAATTGTGACCGAACCGGAACTACACTCGCCTGCGGAAGCCTTGGCCTTTCTCCTGGCGCTTAAGCAGATGCTCGTTTATGGTCAAATCAGTCCGTGCAATCTGGAAGAAGGCAATTTACGCTGTGACCTTAACTGCAGCGTGCGGCCGGAAGGCGCTGAGCGCCTGGGCACCAAGATTGAGGTCAAGAATCTGAACACTTTCAAGGGCGTGCACGACGCGCTCCAGCATGAAATTGAGCGGCAGACCGCCGCGCTCGGCGCGGGCGGCAAACTCGTGCAGGAAACCCGGCGCTTCGATTCCGCGCGCGGCGTGACCGAAAGCATGCGCATCAAGGAAGAAGAGCATGACTACCGTTATTTTCCCGATCCCGACCTGCCGAGCGTGACGCTGGCGGCGGAACTTGTCAAGGCCTGGGCCGAGCTCTTGCCGGAAATGCCGCGGGCGCGCTGCGCGCGCTTGGAACGGGAATATGGATTGCCGGCCTATGACGCCCAGGTGCTCGCGGCCGACAAGCATATCGCCGATTTCTTCGAGGAGACTCTGCGGCAGGGGGCCAAGGCCAAGGCTGCTTCCAACTGGATTATGACGGAAATGATGCACCTGCTGGCAAAGAGCGAAATGGACATTCGCCGGGTCAAAATCACGCCGAGCGCCTTGGCCGACTTGCTCAAGCTGCTCGATGCCCAGACAATCACCGCGGCAAGCGCCAAGACTATTTTTGCGATTCTATTTGAAAAAGGCGGCGAGGCTGTTACGCTCGTGGCGCAACTTGGTATGGAGCAGGTGAGCGCTGAGGACACGCTTGAGCGCTGGGTGCGCGAAGCCGTTGCGCGCAACCCCAAGTCAGCGGACGATTACCGCGCGGGCAAGGAAGCGGCGCTCAAGTTCCTGATCGGCCAGGTAATGCGCCTGAGCGGCGGCAAGGCCAATCCGCAGCGGGTGCAGGATTTGCTGAAAAAGCAGTTGGAATGAGACGGCTCTGGTGGCGAGGCGGTAGGCCGTTAGCAGCATAATTCCGAGATACTGTTATAAACGAACAAGAAAAGCGCGATAACTGCAGCAACACTTTCCGCTATTGGCGGAGCTGCCTATGGTATGAGACCGAACTGAATATCCAATAACCAACAAAGAATATCCAATTATGAAGACAGCAGGAAATAAAAAGGAGGGATAGCGCCATCAGACCTTGGACGTTGGCTATTCCTTGTTGGTTATTGAATATTCGATGCGGATCACCTGAAGGGAACCCAATCGGCTTCAGGACATGACCCTGGAATTGCAGATTGGGTTGCGGGCACAAGCCCGCCTTAACTAAGATGCTCAGCAGGTTTTCATGACGGCTAATGACGATTATATCCTTGAGATTCTCCGGGATGTCGGGCTGATCAAGCCCGAACAGATTGAAGCGGCTAAGGCCGCCGCGGGCGGCTCACAGCACACCATCCTGGACGCGCTGATTGAACAGGGGGTGCTCTCCAAGCGGGAAGTGCTCAAGACCGTGGCCTTGCAGTTGGGCATGGAGTTCGTTGCGCTGGCCGATCTGGAAATCGCGCCCGAAATAATTCAGCAAGTTCCCGCCGGCATTGCCCGCCGCTATAAAGTGGTGCCGGTCTACGACAGCGAAACAACGCTCAGCGTGGCCTTGAGCGATCCCCTGAATTTGGAGACTCTGGACTATCTGCGCTATCTGCTGAAGCGCAATGTCGAAGGGGTGGTGGCCCCGGACGAGGAAATCGGTGCGGCCTTGGACAAGTATTACGGCCGGGCAGAGAAGTCCATCGAGGATTTGTTGCAAAGTCCCCGCCCGGAGCTGGATGTTCAGCTCAGCTCGAGCGATACGGCCGATGAGACCGTCGCCACGGCCGAAGACGCGCCGATCATCAAGCTGGTCAGCCTGATTATCATCGAAGCCCAGCGCAGCCGCGCCTCCGATATCCATCTTGAGCCGCTCGAGTCGCGCTTCCGCATCCGTTACCGCATTGACGGTGTGCTGCGCGAAATGGAGCCGCCGCCCAAGCGCCTGCAGCCGGCGATCTTAAGCCGCCTTAAACTGATGGCCGGCATGAAACTGGCCGAAAAGCGCGTGCCGCAGGATGGCCGCATCCAGATCAACGTGGCCGGCGAGGACCTGGACTTGCGCGTATCCAGCGTGCCTTCCGTGCACGGCGAGAGCATTGTCATGCGCATCCTCAACAAGCAGAGCCTGTTGCTGGGCCTGCCCAAGCTGGGCCTCTTTGCCGACGATCAGCAGGTCTTTGAACGCTTGATCAGCATGCCCGACGGCATTCTGCTGCTGACCGGCCCGACCGGCTCGGGCAAGACCACCACATTGTACGCCTGCCTCAATTATCTGAATCGGCCGGACCGCAAAATCATTACGGTAGAGGACCCGGTCGAATACCGCTTGGCCGGCATTAACCAGGTGCAGGTGCGCGAAGACATCGGCCTAACTTTTCCGGCCGTCTTGCGTTCAATTATGCGCCAAGCGCCCAACATCATCATGGTGGGCGAAATTCGCGACTTCGAAACCGCCGAAATTGCGGTGACGGCGGCCCTGACCGGCCACCTGGTTTTCAGCACGCTCCATACCAATGACGCGCCCAGCGCCATCACCCGGCTCGTTGATATTGGCGTGAAACCGTTCCTGCTGGCTTCTTCCATTCGCGCTACCGTGGCCCAGCGCCTCTTGCGCGTGGTTTGCGACAAGTGCGCCGCGCCTTATGAACCGACCGAAGGGGAAATCGCCTCGCTGGGTAGCGCCGCCAAGCAGTTTCAGGACATCAAGCTGACCAGGGGCAAAGGCTGTACGGCCTGTAGTCAGACAGGCTACCGCGGGCGCAAAGGCATTTACGAAATTTTTATAATTACTGACGAAGTGTGCGAAATGATCTATAAAAAATGTTCCGCGGTCGAGTTGCGCACCCGGGCGCGGGAATTGGGCATGCGCACCCTGCGCGATGACGGCCTGCGCAAAGTGGTCTCGGGCATTACTACGCTGGAAGAAGTGCTCAGTATAACAATGGGAGATTGAGCAACCATGACGCTAACACCTGACAAAATCGGCATGAACGAGCTGCTGGAGTCCGTGGTGAACGAAAGCGCCTCCGACCTGCACTTGAACGTGGGCTTACCGCCCATGCTGCGCATCCATGGCAGTCTGCAGGGCCTGGAGTGCGGGGCCCTGCGTCCCGAAGACACGGAGCGCCTGATGAAAAGCATCACCTCCGAGAACTTTCAGCAGAAAGTCCGCGAAATTGGCGGCTGCGATTTCGGGTTCAGCTTCGGCGCCCAAGCGCGCTTCCGCGTCAGCGTTTTCAAGGAGAAAGGCCATATCGGCTTAGCCTTGCGCCTGATTCCCAGCAAGCTCATTACCCTGGATGAGATCGGGCTGCCGGCGCAGGTCAAGGATCTGCTTTATCGTCCGCGGGGCCTGATACTGGTGACCGGTCCGACCGGCTCGGGCAAGACCACCACCCTGGCCAGCATGATCAACCTGATCAATATCGAGCGCGATTGCCATATCATCACCGTCGAGGACCCGATCGAGTATTATCACGAGCATAAACGTTCGATCATTACCCAGCGTGAGATTGGGGTTGATGTGCCCAATTTCAATGAGGCCTTGCGGCGCGCCTTGCGCCAGGACCCGGACGTCATTCTGGTGGGTGAAATGCGTGACCTGGAAACTATGTCGGCCGCGCTGACGGCGGCCGAAACCGGCCACCTGGTATTGGCTACGCTGCACACCACCGGGTCGGCGCGCACGGTGGACCGCATCGTGGACGCCTTCCCCATGGATCAACAGGAGCAGGTCCGCACCCAACTGGCTTCCAGCATCATCGCGGTAGTGTCGCAACTGCTCATTGTGCGCCAGGATCAGCCCGGCCGGGTGGCGGCCCTTGAGATCATGATTACCACGCCTTCCATTCAGAACCTGATCCGCGATAATAAGACTTTCCGGATTACTTCCGATATCCAGACCGGCGCCAAGTGGGGCATGATTACGCTCGATGCCCATCTCATGTTTCTTTATGAAAAGGGCATTATCAGCTACGAGCATTTGATCACCAAGGCCCAGGATCCGGATTCGATCGTTGAAAAATTGAAGACGGCCGGAACGGTCAAACACAAGTAACGATCTGGCCCGGAGCATGGAACATTAGCCGTGCTCGGGCAGGCTCAACGTTGGTTAGTTAGAATGAGATCCCTCGACAAGCTCGGGATGACAGCAGACAGCAGCAGGTGCTACCGGGCCTTTGTCATTCCGAGCGGAGCGTAGCGGAGTCGAGGAATCTCAAGGAGCCACAAGCCTCAACAATGATCTTTTTTTCAATAACATTTTAACTGTCTAACTGTGAACTGTGAATTCTTAACTTTCAGCCATGAGCCCCAAACCCAACCATACGAACAATCGGCGTGAGCCGGCGGCGGTGGCCGCCGCCGCGCCTGTGGATCCGCTCTTGCAACTGCTCAGCGATAACAAGCTCCTTAGCGCCGAGCAGGTAGCGGAGGTTCTGAAGGAACAGCAACGCACCGGCAACAGCGCGCGGGCGCTGGTGCTGGAGGCTGGCTTCGTTAAAGAGGAAGATTTGCTGGTGGTCATCGCCAGCCACCTGGGCACCTCGGTCATCAACCTGGCCGAGCGCGAAATTCCCGAGGATGTGATTAAGGCGATCCCGGCCAGCGTGGCGCGCATGTACGGCGTGGTGCCGATCAGCCTGGATGTTAATGGCGTCGTGCTGGCCACTTCCGGGATGCCGACCCCCGTGGTCGTGGATGAAATCCGCTTCATCCTGACCCGCGATCTTACCTTTGTTCTGTCCCGGGACGCGGATGTCAAAACCCAGGTCAACCGTTTGTATGGCGATGAAAGCGATTCGATGAACGAGATGCTCAATAAATTGGAGTCGGAGATGGAAGCCGACCAGGTTGTCGAACTGACCGAGGGCAAGGAAGATGAAACCGGTCTCGAACAGGCGGCCAATGCCACCCCGGTGGTGCGCTTTGTCAACCTGGTGCTCTATGAGGCCGTGCAGTCCAAAGCTTCGGACGTGCATTTCGAGCCGTTCGAGCAGGAGTTTAAAATACGCTATCGGGTGGATGGCGCCCTATACGAAATGTCGCCGCCGCCCCGGCGGCTGGCCCTGCCGGTCATCTCGCGCATCAAGGTCATGGCCAGTTTGAATATCGCCGAGCGGAGATTGCCCCAGGACGGCCGCATGCAGATGCGCATGCTCGGGCGCCAGATTGATTTCCGCGTCTCCACCCTGCCGACCCAGTTCGGCGAAAGCGTGGTCTTGCGCATTCTCGACCGCAGCACCGTGTCGCTGGAACTGGAGAACCTGGGATTTCCGACGGAAATCTACGACACCTTCAGCCGCGATGTCCAGAAGCCCAACGGCATCATCATCGTTACCGGTCCGACCGGTTCGGGCAAAACCACCACGCTCTATTCGGCCTTGCGGCGGATCAACACCATTGATTTGAAACTGCTGACCGTGGAAGACCCGGTGGAATACGATATCGAAGGCATTATCCAGGTCCAGGCCAATGAAGCCATCGGGGTCACCTTTCATAACTGCCTGCGCGCGTTTCTGCGCCAGGATCCGGATATTATCATGGTGGGGGAAATCCGCGACCTGGAAACCGCCCGCATCGCCATTCAGTCTTCGCTGACCGGCCACCTGGTGCTGAGCACCTTGCATACCAATGATGCCGCCGGCGCCGTCACGCGTTTGATTGATATGAACGTCGAGCCGTTCCTGATTTCATCCACGTTGGAATCCGTGCTGGCCCAGCGTCTGGTGCGCATGATTTGCTCTAAATGCAAGGCGCCCATGCAACCGGACCAAGCCCTCCTGGAACGGCTGAACTTGAGCGTGGAAACCCTCGCCGGCCGGTCTTTTTACTATGGCAAGGGCTGTGCGGCCTGCCACGAGACCGGCTACCGCGGCCGCAAGGCCCTTGTGGAATACCTGAGCGTGACCGAAGAACTGCGCGAATTGATCAATGAGCGCAAACCCACCCTGACAATCCGCGCTAAGGCCATTGAGCAGGGCATGGCGCTGCTGCGGGATGATGGTGTCCGCAATGTCCTCGACGGCTATACCACGGCGGAAGAAGTCTTGCGCTATACCTGAAACAGGAAAAATTCCAAAATCCAAAATCCAAGGAATATAAAAGATTTCAAATAGGACAATATAAAACTATTTGTGCCATTTGTTTTCATTTTTCTTAATTGATTTTATTTCCTTGGAATATGGATATTGGAATTTGGAATTTCTTCCTCTCAGATATGCTTGCTGTCGGAAGCGTCCTTGGCCGTGTAGCCTGAATCCTGGCGTTGGAAGTTGACTTCGTTTTTTTTGCGGTAGGCCTCAAAAATATCTTCCGCTGACATGTCCAGAACCTGGGCCAGCGATACCAGGAAGTGAAACAGATCGGCCACTTCCACGCGGGCGTTCTGTTTGTCAAAGCGCTGGTACTTGGCCCACCATTTCCAGGGAACACTGTCGGTCAGTTCCGCCGCTTCCTGGGTTATCGCCCGGCAATAGTTAAGGACCCATTCGGGCTTGTGCTCTTCCGGCATGTGCAGGGTCTTTACCCCGATCCGTTCGTTCAGCTCGGCTTGCATTCTAAAGATCTCGACGAGCATATCCTTGTCAGCCATGATTTTTCCTTTCGCTTGGAACCCATCCGCAATATATTTCCTCGTAACTATTCAGCTATCCGAAAAAATAATCAACTACGAAATGCGCATCATGCCGGAGGCAGATCCGCCTCTGGCGGAAAATACGCTAAATTTTCAAGCCAATGACATTCCCCGGCATATTTGTTACCGGCACGGATACGGCCGTCGGCAAGACCTTTTATAGCGCTATACTGCTGGCCTTCTTGCGCGCGCGCGGGATTGACGCCGTGCCGATGAAGCCCATCCAGACCGGAGCTATCCGCCGCAATGGGCGCTGGCATTCCACGGACCTTGATTTTTGCCTGGCGCTAAGCGGCCTGAAGCCCTCCGCCCGGGAATACGCGCGCATGGCGCCTTTCTGTTTTGCCAAGGCCTGCTCACCCCATCTGGCGGCGGCCATCGCGCGGCGCCCAATCAGCCTAAAAACGATTGTTGCTTCATTTGACGCCTTGCGCCGCCGGCATTCCGTGGTGATTGTCGAGGGCGCCGGCGGCGTTCTGGTCCCGTTGAATGCGCGGAAGACTATGTTGGATCTCATGCGGACCTTGGCGCTGCCGACGGTGGTTGTGGCCCGCACCGGCCTGGGCACGCTCAATCACACCTTGCTAACCCTCAAGTGCCTGCGGCACGAGCGTCTGCGCGTACTGGGAGTGGTCTTTAATACGACTTTTCCCGGGCGCCCCGGATATATTGAACGCGACAATGTAAAAACCATTGCGCGGCTGGGAAACGTACGCGTCCTGGGGTCGTTGCCGTTTTTGCCAAGTCTGTCGAAGTTGTCCGCCGATCAATTCCGGCGGGAGATGTTGGACGTTGGGCGTTTGCTTTGATCGCGGGGCTGCCGCGACGGGTATTTGCTATGAATACGAACCAGTATCGTGCCCTCGACCGCCAATATCTCTGGCATCCTTACTCCCGGCATTCGGCCATTCAGGAGAACGAGTTTCCCATCATCGTCCGCGGCAAAGGCATTTATCTCTTTGATAATGAAGGCCGCCGCTACTTAGATGCGATTTCATCATGGTGGGCCTGCAACCTGGGGCATGGTCATCCCCATCTGGTGCAAGCGTTGACCGACCAGGCCCCGCGCCTGCAGCACAGTATTCTTGGGAATCTCTCGCATCCGGGCGCGATCGAGCTGGCCGAACGCCTGTGCCGGCTATTTCCCGACAAGCGCCGCCGCGTATTTTTTTGCGGCGATGGTTCCAGCGCCGTGGAAGCCGCGCTCAAGATTGCCGTCCAGTACTGGCACAATCTCGGCCAACCCCAGCGGCACCGGTTCGTGGCGTTTTCCAACGCTTACCATGGCGATACCCTGGGCGCGGTCGCGGTCGGCTATCTGCCGGAATTTCACGCGCCTTTCCAGAGCCTGCTCTTTCCGGTGTTTCGCGTGGAAGCGCCCTTTTGTGGACTCTGTGCCCGGGGCCTGCAGCCGGATAGCTGCGGCCAGGCCTGTCTGGCGCCGATGGCCGCGGTGCTCAGCTCCCACGCCGCGGAAATTGCCGCGGTGATCATTGAGCCCTTGTGTCAGGGCGCCGCCGGCATGCGCGTCTATATGCCGGAATGTCTGACGAAAATAGCGGCGCTGTGCCGGGAACACGGCGTGCTGCTGATTGATGATGAAATTGCCATGGGGTTCGGCCGCACCGGCGCCATGTTCGCCTGCGAGCACGCGGGTGTTGATCCCGATATCGTCTGCCTGGGCAAGGGCTTGGCCGGCGGTTACCTGCCGATGAGCGCCGCGATTGTGCGCGCGGAGCTCTATGAAACTTTTGCGGACAAGCCCGCTGATCACACTTTCTATCATGGCCATACGTTTGCCGGTAATCCGTTGGCGGCCGCCGTGGCGCTGGAAACCCTGCGGATTTATGCGGAAGACCGGATCGTGCAATACGCCCGGAAAGCGGGGGAACAGCTCCAAGCGGCCATGGCGCCGGCCCGTGATTTAAGCGGCGTGCACAATGTCCGCGGTTTAGGTATGCTCGCGGCCGTTGATCTCGTTGACTGCAATGGGCAACCGGATATTGCCCGCGCCCGGCGGATAGCCGCCTGGCTGTTAAAGCAAGGTGTCTTAATTCGACCGCTGGGATCGGTCGTGTACCTGATGCCGCCCTTGATTACGCCCGAGGCCGCGCTTGTTCAACTCGCCGGCCAGCTGCGGCAAGCTATCGCTGAGAATGTTTGAGCCAGTTTCAAAACTATTTTTGCCACAAAAATGCACAAGCAGAGCACATAAAAAATTGTTATTTTGTGAATCTTGTGCCTCTTTGTGGCTAATCATAATTCATTGGGAACACCTTCTCATGAAAATCGCCATCGCCTGCGGCGGAACGGGAGGGCATATTTTTCCTGGTCTGGCTGTGGCCCGCGTTTTGCAGCAGCGCGACCATGAAGTGGCGCTTTACTTGGCGGGCAAACCGGGCGAAGACCTGGCCGTGGCCGACTGGACCGGCCCGGTAGTAACCGTGCCGGCCCGCGGGATGTCGTCGCGCAATGCCGGGCGGCTGTTAGTTGCCGGCGTTTATTTGCTGCGCGCGATTTGGCAGAGCCGCCGGGCGTTGCGGCGTTCCGCCCCTGATGCGCTCCTGGCCATGGGTAGTTATGCTTCGGCGGGACCGGTGTTGGCCGCCCGTTGGCTGCGGATTCCGATTGTTCTGCATGAGGCCAATGTAATACCGGGCAGGGCCATTAGCTTCTTGAGCCGCCGGGCGGACGCGGTGGCCGTGAGTTTTTCGGATACGAGCAAGCACCTTGCTCACCGCCGGTTGGTGGTAACTGGCATGCCGGTACGCTGGACCGAAGAGCAGATGACCAACGACAGCCTGCCCTGCGAAGCCTTGGCGAAGCAGGGACGCCAGACGCCAGACGACAGACGACAGACGGTAGATCACGGAGGGCAGGCGTTTGATGCGCCTCCGCAATTGGAAATTGGAAATTTGGGTTCGCTGGCCCCCAATGTCTTCACCCTCCTGGTCATGGGCGGCAGTCGCGGGGCCCATCGGTTGAATGAAATTGTTTCCCAGGCAATTATGCGCCTGCATCGAGAAGGTCGGAAGCTCCAGGTAATTCACTTGACCGGCTTGGCTGATGAACAAGCGGTGCGTCAGGCTTACCAGCGATCCGGTGTGCCGCACGCGGTCTTCGGATTCCTGCGCGACATGCCGCGGGCTTATCGGCTATCATTCCTGGCCATTTGCCGCAGCGGCGCTTCGACCTGCGCGGAGCTCTCGCTCCATGGCGTGCCGGCATTGTTGGTGCCGTATCCCTATGCCATTCATCGGCACCAAACGGCTAATGCCGACGCCCTGGCCGCCGACGGCGCCGCCGACCTTTGCGACGAATCACTACTGAGTGTGGATTGGCTTTACAACTATATCGTTGCGCTGATGCATGACGAAGCGCGGCTGGCCAGGATGCGCGCTGCGGCGCTCGGACGCGCCGCACCCAACGCGGCCGCCGCACTGGCTGATCTAGTGGAACAAGCGGGACGCCGAGAAGAGGAAAGAAGCAAACGTCCAACGCTCAACGCTTAACGTCCAACATTGAATTTCAAAAGATGACCGACGATCTTAATAAAGCATGTCATCTCTTTTCCGGCCCGTGCGGCCACGTGCACTTTGTGGGGATCGGCGGGGTAGGGATGGCGGCCCTGGCCTTTCAGCTCAAGCAGAAGGGATTCAAAGTCTCGGGCTGTGATTTACGCGCCGATGAACTGGTAACCTGGCTGGAAGGCCAAGGCATTGAAATTCGGCGCGGCCACGACCCCAGCCACCTGGCCGGGGCACAGTGGGTTGTGCGCACCGCGGCGGTGCGGTTGGATCATCCGGAGATTCGCTCGGCCGCGGCGCGGGGTATTCCCGTTCTTCCGCGCGGAGCGGTGCTGGCCGCACTCCTGCAAAAATTCTTCTCGGTAATTGTCTGCGGCTCGCACGGTAAGACCACCACCACGGCCATGTTGGCCAGGATTTTCGCCCAGGCCGGCCGCGATCCCTCTTTTTGCATTGGCGGCATCACCGCCCAGGGCGCCGCCGGCGCGGGAAAAAGCAATTTGTTCGTGGCCGAAGCCGATGAGAGCGACGGCACCTTGGCGTTTTATCAACCCGATATTGCCGTGGTGACCAATCTTGAGTTCGATCACGCCGAGCATTTTGCCGATCTGGCCGAGCTGCGCGCGTGTTTTCAAAAAATGCTCGGCCAAGTCCGCCGGCAGATAGTCTATTGTCGGGACGACGCGCAAGCCGCCGCCCTGTGCCGCGACCTGGCCAAGGGCATCTCCTATGGGTTGACGGCCGGTGGCCACTCTTTTAGTAGCCGCGCCCGTGAGGGCGTGGACTCCGCCGGTTGCCACGGCGTTCCCGCCAGAGGCGGGTCCGCCTATGGCGGAACCGCTGCGGCTATTGAACATGGCGATTGGCACGCGGTGGCAATCGCCGAGAAGGCTGCGAGCATTTCATTCCAGGTCTGGCATGGCGCTAAAAAAATGGGACTTATCAAGTTGCCGGCGCCGGGCCGTCATAACGCGCTTAATGCTTTGGCGGCCTGCGCGGTTGCACAGGTCTGCGGCATCGGATTTGACGCCTGCCAAGCCGCCTTGCAGACCTTTCAGCCGGTGCGGCGGCGCTTTGAGCGGATAAGTTCCAGCGATGAGGTCCTGGTAATTTCCGATTACGCGCATCATCCCACGGAGATTGCCGCTACCTTGCGGAACCTCCCGCGTCTGAAGCGCCAACGCTTCTTCGCCGTATTCCAGCCGCACCGTTATAGCCGCACGCGCGCTTTGCGAACAGAATTTGCCGCCGCGCTTAAGAACGTGGATGAGCTTATCCTTGCGCCGGTCTACGCGGCCTCGGAATCGGCCGTGATGGGCGGCACGCATTGGGACCTCTATGAGCAGGTTCGCCACGCCGGACAGGTCCGGGCATTGGCAGCCTCTTCGCTTGAGCAGGCCTGGGGCTATCTGCGCACGGCACTCAAGGCCGGTGACGGCCTGTTGATTCTGGGGGCAGGCGATGTGGAGAAAATTGGGAATTGGGCGCGCGCGGAAATCGCGCAGCGTGGTTTGCAGGAACTGGATCCGGCCCAAGCCTGGGCCGCGACGTTGGCCAAGATGCCCTGGGAAGCTACTATTTTTAAACGCTCGGCGCCGCTGGCCGCTAAAACAACTTTGCGCGTAGGCGGCGCGGCTGATATTCTGGCCCAGGTTTCCAATGAAGCCGATTTAACCAGCTTGCTCCATTGGGCGCATGACAACCAAGTGCCGTTCACGGTGTTGGGCGCGGGAAGTAATATGCTCGTCAGCGATCTGGGCGCACGCGGAGTGGTCGTGCGCCTGGGCGGCCAGGTGTTCCGGCAAATTTATCATGGTAACAGTTGGCTGGACGATCGTCAAAATAACTTAGTGTGCTTGGGCGGCCAGGTATTCCGGCAAATTCGCCGGGAGGCCGAAACCCAAGTCGTCTTTGGCGCGGCCGTAAGGCTGAAGGAATTGACCGGCCGACTGGCGGCCGATGGTCTGTCCGGGCTGGAATTTCTAACGGGCATTCCGGGAACGGTGGGCGGAGCGCTTCGTATGAATGCCGGCGCTTTTGGCGAGGCGATTGGCGAACGTGTCCTCTGGATTCGTTTCCTTAATCCGGATGGTTCGGCCCAGGTAGCCGCAGCCGCGGCGCTTGCTTTTGGCTATCGCTGCTGTCCGGAATTGGCCGGCAAGATTGTGATCGAGGCAGCCTTTCAGGTGGCGTCGTCAAATCAGGCAAAGGTGCGCGCATGCATGGCTGAGATCAGTAAGCGTCGAAGCCGGTTCGATATCTGGCCTTCGGCCGGCTCGGTGTTCCGTAATCCGGAGGGCGACTTTGCCGGACGGTTGCTGGAAGGTTGCGGGCTAAAAGGCCGGAGGGTGGGCGGCGCCCGCGTTGCGGAAGAGCACGCTAATTTTATTGTCACTGAGCGCGGGGCCATGGCCTCCGATGTGCGCGCGCTTATGGAAATCATGGCCGACGCGGTGCGCCAAAAGTTTGGCGTTGAGTTGAAAAAGGAAATTGTGTGCCTGGAATAACGGAAACTGGGGTATGAGATTCCTCGACTACGCTTCGCTTCGCTCGGAATGACAAAGGCCCTGTGTTCTGTCATCCCGAGCTTGTCGAGGGATCTCATGTGCACTAATAAACATCGCGACAGATACCCCGTATCGCAACATATATGAGCTGCGCAACTGAAATGCATGTCCAAGTGAATCGAGATTTTAAGCGCGTGGCCGTCCTGATGGGCGGGCCTTCCCAGGAACGGGAAGTATCGTTGCGTTCGGGCGCCGCAGTGGCCCAAGGCCTACGCGACGCCGGCTACGAAGCGCTGGAAGTGGATGTTCAAGACCGTGTCCTGAACCTGCCGCCGGGGGTGGAAGCCGTTTTCATAGCGTTGCATGGCGAGTTCGGCGAGGATGGACAGGTGCAGGAGATGCTGGAGCAACAACAAATTCCCTACACGGGCTCCGGCCCGGAGGCCAGCCGGATAGCGTTTGATAAAGTCCGCGCCAAACAGATTATGCTTGCGCAGGGCATTGCCACGCCAAAATTTGAAGTTCTTGAGCGCGGTCAGCGGCGCAGTCTGCCTTTGCCGGTGGTGGTCAAGCCGGTGCGGCAGGGTTCCAGCTTCGGCTGTCACAAGGTTACCGCGGAGACCGCCTGGCCCACAGCCTTAGCCGATGCTTTGCGCTATAACCATGAAGCGCTGGTGGAAGAATATATTGACGGACGGGAATTAACCGTCGGGATTGTGGATAAAGAAGTGTTGCCAGTGATTGAAATCCGCGCGCCGGACAATACCTACGACTACCGGGCCAAATACACGAAGGGGCTCACGGAGTACCTGGTGCCGGCGCCGCTGGATGCGGAGGCCGCGCAGAGGTGTCAGGATCTTTCCGGGCGGACTTACCAGGCCCTGGGCACGCGCGGGATGGGCCGGGTGGATTTACGGATGAGTTCCACGGGAGCAATCTATGTGTTAGAGTTGAACACGATCCCCGGCTTCACGGAAACGAGCCTCCTGCCTAAGGCCGCGCGCGCGGCGGGAATATCATTTTCCGCGTTGTGCGACCGTATCTTACGCACAGCCATCCCAGGATGAGGAATGGTTCCCTGAAGATTGCATGGCAACGTGCAATGTTCACCCTTTGGGCCGTCGGCACCCCCGTTTCCATCTCAGGCTTGCAGAGCTTCTAAATTCCTGTATTTTGGTTCAGAAAAAGTTCGTGCTCCATGGGGCAAACATGACCCATTCTGACCAGGAGTTGATTTGTCTTTATTGTGTGGCCGAGGCTGCGCCGGACTTGGCCGCCCTTACCTCGCCGGTCGTTGACCTGCGCGCCATAGCGCATCGCGACCTCCATGCCGTAGTCTCTAATGTTAGCGAACTGGAATTCAACGAACAGGCCCTGACCCAGAACCTGAAAAATCCGGAATGGCTCAAGCCGAAGGTTCGGCGCCACGAAAGCGTTATCGAAGCAGTTATGCGCCAGCAGACCGTAGCACCCTTCAAGTTTGCCACGCTCTTCCGGACGGAGGACAGCCTAAAGGCTTGCCTGGATCAGCATTACGCGGTCCTGAAGGCCGCCTTAGCGGAATTCAAAGGCCGGCAGGAATGGAGAGTAATAATATATTGCCAGCGCCAGAAATTGCAGGAGGCCTTGGCTACTCAGGATGAAACTCTTCAAGACTTGGACGCCCGGATCGCTAAAGCCGACCAGGATACGGCTGTCCTCCTGCGCAAACAGCGCGAGGACACCCTGCGTGTGTTGGTTGAGCGCAAGCTGTTGGACTACAGCCAGGATTGTTTTGACCGCCTGAGCGACGTCAGCCTCAAGGCGCGGCTCAATCCTCCGCTGCCTGGAGAAGTTACACCGCAACACGAGGAAATGATCCTGCATGCGGCCTTTTTTATCGAGGCGGCAAAACACAGCGTGCTCATGGGCGAGGGCTATAAGCTCAAGGCCGATTATGAAGATAAGGGCTTGCGCCTGGATTGCACCGGTCCCTGGCCGCCCTATAATTTCTGTTCCTTTGCCAAGAGCTCTGATTCGTAAAGATTAATAAATGATTGTGTCCGTTTTTGCGCCGGACCTATTACAATGCTGGCGTCAAAGAAAGGATCTGCAAAATGCCCCCGAATGTGATTGTGGCCCAATCCGGCGGACCATCGCCGGTCATCAACAATTCGTTGCGCGGCGTGATTGATGCCTGCCGCGAACAGCCCGCCGATTTCGGCACAATCTATGCCGGCTGGCACGGAATCGAAGGCGTGCTCAAGGAAGAGCTGCTCGATTTGTCCTCGCAGGACCCCCGCGAAATCGCCTTGCTGGCCACCACGCCCGCGGCCGGCGCCATCGGCACCTGCCGTTACAAGCTGAAAGAAAAACAGAAAAACGACTTTGACCGCATCATTGCCGTCCTGAAAGCCCACCAAATCGGCTATTTCTTTTACATGGGCGGCAACGATTCCATGGATACGGCTCATAAGATCAGTCGGCTGGCCCGTGCGAGCGGCCTTGACCTGATCGCCGTCGGCGTGCCCAAGACCATTGACAATGATGTCGGGGACGCCGCCTTCAAGCTTATTGACCACACGCCCGGCTACGGCTCCGTCGCGCGTTACTGGGCCTGCCTGATCCAGAATGCCAACGAGGAAAACGCGGGCTCCTGTCCCGCCGACCCCGTGCTGGTGATCCAGATGATGGGCCGCAAGATCGGCTATATTCCCGCCGCGGCCCGCCTGGCGGATCCCCTGCGGGAAATGCCTCTCCAGATTTATATGCCGGAAAGCGGGCTAACCCTTGAACAGTTGGCCGATAATGTTAATGACGAGTTGAAACGCAGTGGTCGCTGCCTGGTGGCGCTCAGCGAAGGCTTTGAGGTCGGCGAACTCGGTGCGCGTCGCGACGCCTTCGGGCACGTCGAGTTTGGCGCCAGCGAAATGACCGCGCAGCAAGTCGTTGTCTCCTATCTGAATGCCAAGGGCCTGGCCGCGCGCGGTTCGGCCCGCGGCCAGGTTGCCGGCACTGACCAGCGTTCCACCTCGGTCTTTGCTTCCACTGTGGACCTTGAGGAAGCCTATCAGGTCGGCCGCCACGCCGTGGAAATTGCCCGCCGTGACGGCAGCGGCTGGATGGCCACCATCCTGCGCTTACCGGGCCGGAAATACAGCGTGCGCTATGATAAGGTGCCCTTGGAACAGGTGGCCAACAGCGAGCGGACTTTCCCCTTAGCGTGGCTGCAGCCCAACAAGATTGATGTAACCGACGACTTCCTGCGCTATGCCCGGCCGCTGATCGGCACGAAGTGGGTCAGAGTTCCGCTGGAAAAAGGTTTGCAGCGCTTTGCCCGGCTCCGACCGATCTTCGTGGAGAAAAAATGTCCGCCGTATTGTCCGGAAGCGTATGCTTAAATGCATAAGGTTAATGAATTTTCCGCATCGAAGGCGTATCCGCCTTCGGTGGACAATCCGGGGTAGCCGCGCCCGTAAGGGCGTGGATTCCTCCGGCGGCCACGGGCTCACGCCCGCGGCTACATAAAACAGTAGCCGCCTTTGGCGGCCTAATCCAACCTATGCCGACCATTTCCAAAGTATATTTCGGCTCGGCCCATGTCGCGCGCGCGGAGGCCGAGGCCAGTCTGCCGGCCAAGTTCCGCCGCATTCTCGATAAAGTGGACTTGAAGAACCTTTGTCAACGTAACTTGGTGCCCATAAAAATGCATTTAGGCGGCAACCTTGGCTATACCACAATCCATCCGGTCTTTATCCGCATCCTGGTCAAAGCCATCAAGGCGGCCGGCGGTAAGCCCTTTGTTGTGGATGGCTTGTTTAATACCATTGCCACGGCGCATGAGCGCGGTTATACCGCCGAGACATTAGGCTGCCCGATCGTTTCCGCCGGTGGCCCCGCCGATCAGCACATTGTCCGGAGAAAAGTGAACTTTCCGGGCTTAGACGAAATCAGCGTATTTGGCGCAATCTGGGACGCGCCCTGCCTGATCAATCTGGCGCATGTCAAGGGGCACGGTAACTGCGGCTATGCCGGGGCGTGTAAAAATATCGCCATGGGCTGCGTGGACGAGTCCACGCGCAAGCGCCTGCATGCGCTCAGCGGCGCCATTGACTGGCATGACGATCGCTGCCGCCTTTGCGGCCTCTGCGTCAAGGCCTGCGATACCGGCGCCATTACCCTGAACCGCAAAAAGAGAAAAATAGAATTCTTCTGGCATGATTGCCGGTTCTGCCTGCACTGCGTAACGGCTTGCCCCTATGAGGCGCTCAGCAGCAAGGGACCAGGCGGCTTCCGGCGGTTCCAGCAAGCTCTGGCTCGGACGGCCAAGACCATTCTGGATTCATTTGAGCCAAGCAGAGTTCTGCACATCAATCTCTTGACGAATATCTCCATGCTGTGCGACTGCTGGGGGATGAGCTCGCCCAGTATCGTGCCGGATATCGGGGTGATGGTCTCGCGCGACATGGTGGCCATCGAAACAGCCTCGCTCAAGGCAATCAAAGCGCGGAATTTCATTCCCGGCAGCCTGATCGGCAACCGCCGGCCGCGAACCGGCCGCCACCTGCTGGAACGGATCCACGGCAAAGACCCGTTCGTGCAAATCCGGGCGCTCGACCGGCTCGGGGTAGGGAGCCCAAGCTATTCCCTGGTGGAAGTGAGTTAGCGGCGACGGAGCCCGTCGCCCTCCAGAGGAATGGGTCATGGAGGACGGACCTCCGGGCGTGCCACGCTTTCAGCGTGGTCCGCCGCGGATGGGAGAGTGTGTTTTTGTAGCCGCGGCGGTAACGCCGTGGCCTCGCGCACTGACGACTATGGCCGACGAATCCTGGATGGAGACGGATCTGAGCGCCCTGCGCGCCGAGGGGCTGAAGCGCAGTCTCCAGGTCATGCCGGAGACCGGAGGCGCCTTCCGGGCGGCCGGCAAGCGCATCCTCAATTTTTCCAGCAACGATTATCTGGGGCTGGCGCGCAACAGGATAGTTATCGAGGGCGCCGCGGCCGCCCTGCAACGCTGGGGCGCGGGCGCCACGGCCTCGCGGCTTATGGCCGGCACTTTGCCCTGCCATGAGGAACTGGAAAACAAGCTTGCTCAGTTCAAAGGTTATCCGGCCGCCCTGGTTTTCGGCAGCGGCTATCTGGCAAATCTCGGCACGGTTACCGCTCTTGTGCGCCGGTATGACCGTATTTTGGCCGATAAGCTCGCTCATGCCAGCCTGCTTGATGGCGCTCTGCTCAGCCAGGCCAAGGTCCGGCGTTTTCAACATAATGACCTCGATCATTTGAGGTGCTTCTTGCGTCAGAAACCCGCCGGCGCGCGTGACCTCATCGTAACCGAATCGGTCTTCAGCATGGATGGCGACCTGGCGCCGCTTGACGACCTGGCACGCCTGGCCCAGGAACATGACGCCATGCTCCTGGTGGATGAAGCTCATGCTACCGGAGTATGGGGGCCGGGCGGAACGGGTCTAATCAGCAAAGGGAAACAGCAGCCTGCCCGTCCGCCTGCAGCGCCTGTGGCGCAGCCACTGCGGGCAGGCAATGCCACGCACCCGCCCGCAACGCTGGCGCGTAGCGACTGCGGGCTGGGTAGCGTTGCAGGCGGGCCGGCCGTAACCGTAGCTATGGGTACGCTCAGCAAGGCCTTGGGCGCCTATGGCGGGTTTATTGCCGGGTCGGAGACGCTTAAGCGTTTTCTGGTGAACCGGGCCCGGCCGTTTGTTTTCAGCACTGCTCTCCCCCCGGCTTGTGTCGGAGCGGCCTTGGGCGCGTTGCAGGTCTTGCGGCAAAAACCGGGAATGGGCGTCGAACTGCTGGGTAGGGCGGAAACATTTCGCCGACGCCTGCAGGCGGAAGGTTTTAACGTCGGCCATTCGGTCAGTCAAATCGTGCCGGTCATTGTCGGTGACAATCACAAAACCCTGGCCTTGGCGCGCCGGCTGCGGGAGCAAGGTATCATTGCTATGGCGATTCGGCCGCCGACGGTCCCGGTGGGCACCGCGCGCTTGCGGCTTTCGCTGACGCTTGACCACACTCCCGATGACTTGGATCGCGTAGCGGAGGTCTTGACTGCGGCCGCGCGCCAGGAAGGCCTCTTGTGAGACTACCAATCATTCTAATCGCCGGCTGGGGCTTTTCCAGCAAAGCGATGCTTGGTCTGAAAGAAGCTTTGCCTGGGTATTCCATTGAGATCACCTCGACGACCGAATTGGGGCGGACTCAAGCAACAGATGCATCGCCGCGCGCTCCCGGCCTTTCCCGCTATGCGCTGGCCCTGGGCGATCTTCTCCGGCGTTATGCGGGAGGCGCCGGTGTCATCGGCTGGTCAATGGGCGGTATCGTGGCGTTGGAAACAGCGCAGAAATATCCGGAACTGATTGAACGACTTGTGATTATTGGCGGCACAGCGCGGTTCTGCGCTTTGAATAACAAGTTTCCGGGGGTAAGCCCCGCAGCCCTGCGAGCCATGGCCTTCGGGTTACGGCGCACGCCGGAGAAAGTTCTCTCTGACTATGAAGCCCGGGTGCATGCGCCGCAAGCGGTGCCTGTCCCGCGGAATCATGAGCTTACTCAGCAGGCTCGTGAAGCAAATGGTCCGTTAAGAGGTGGTCGCGTAAGGGTAGGGACGGCTCCCCGAGCCGTCCGCCTTCGCGACGCGGCAAAGCGCCGCTACGGCGCGACGACGGTCCGCGGCGCGTTCGGCGAACGCGCCCTACCTATTGTCCACATCGAGACTGAGGGGTTACCTTGTGAAGAATTATTGCATGGCCTGAATTATCTTCAGCGCATAGACTTAACTGAAGGCTTGGATCGGCTGAACGTGCCGACGCTGGTCGTGCATGGCAACCAGGACGGCATTGTGCCTTGGCAGGCCGGCGAATGGTTGAGCCGTCAGTTGGCCCGCGGCCAATGGCGTGGTTATGAAGGCTTTGGGCATGCCTTGCCAATGCAGGTTGCGGACATTCTGGCGGCGGATATTCGCGCGTTTCTGGCGTAGGCGGCGATGGAGTTTTTTTGACCAATAGAAACGGGGAATCGCTGAATGATAGCAGCCAATGAAATGGGTCAGTTATTTTGGGGTCGGCGAGCCCAATGGCCTCAGCCCGCCTGCAACGCTGAGCGTAGCACTGCGGGCAGGCAAGCTGAGGCCCTACGTAGGGCGCGACCTTGTGTCGCGCCATTTACCATAAATGCTGAGGGATTACTAGCTAATGAAACCAAGGCTTGCGCGGCGCGCTTCTCGGCCGCGGCCGCGAGCTATCATGCTGCCGCGGCGGTTCAGCGCGCGGTAGCCGCTCGCCTGAGCGCTCTGCTGGCCAGAGACAAAGCGCCGGAGCGCATCCTGGAAATCGGTTGCGGCACGGGTTTGTTGACGGAGCACTTGTGCCGCCTATTCCCTGGTACGCGCATTGATGCCCTGGACATGGCCGGCGGAATGGTGGAGCAATGCCGCTCACGCTTGGGCTCCAAGCCCGGACTACATTGCCGGGTGACCGAGCTAAGCGCATTTTGTCCGGACGCGCCTTATGCGCTTATTGTGAGCTCTGCGGCCCTGCACTGGCTGTATCCGCTGGGTGACTTCATGGCCATGGCAGCTTCCTGGCTGGAGCATCAGGGCTCTCTGGTATTTGCGCTCATGGTGCGCGGCACACTCGCGGAGCTGCACGCCGCGCGCGCGCGCGTAGCGCCGCACAAGCCGCCGGAGCGTTATTTGCCGACTGAAAGCGATGTGCACAATGCCCTGGTGCAAGCGGGCTTAAGCATTGAAGGCGAATGGCGGGAGCTGCAGCGAGAGACGTATGCCTCCGCCGAGGACTTTTTTCGCCAACTCCATAATCAAGGTGTAACCAGCGGGCCGCTGGCTCGGGCCGGGCGGCTGCTGAATCGCTCCGAACTGCTCCATCTGAAGCATGATTATGAAAAGCATTACCGGCATAATGGCGGCGTTTACGCCAATTACCGGATAAGCTATTTCCGGGCGCGCAAATGTTAGTGCGCCCGACCCGCGCGTAAATGCACTGAGCGGGAATGGTTAATGGCAACTACGACAGAATCTTCCTGCTTCGCCAAAGCTCCGCAGGGATCCGCAATGTGCCCTGATCCTTGTGTCTGAAGGCAGTAGAGGGTTGCCTAAAAGAAACGACATGCGTTGGAAGCAACGTTCTTGAGTTTTTTGCCTCGATATATTGTTATTGACAGGCTGCGCAATATAAGCGCACTATAAATGCGCGAATAGAAACTGATTGTTTGAGAGGTGATTATGGCGGTAAAAACAATAACAATTGATATGGATGCCTACCGGATTCTCGATGCTGAGAAGCGGGACAAGGAGTCATTCAGTCGGGTCATTAAACGGGTATTGGGAAACGCCTGTACGGCGGAAAACCTGTTGCGGCATCTTGCCGAGGTGGCCCTTTCGGAGGAAGCGCTGGATCACGCGGAAAAAAGTGTTGGCCTTCGTAAGGAAACACTGGCGGAATACCGCGGACTGGATGAGGTGTAAGCCGTGCTTCTGGATACCACTTTCTGCATTGACCTGATGAGAGAATGGCGGCGGGGGTTATCCGGACCTGCCACCGCCAAATTGAAATCACTCGGCGCCGTGCCGGTTGAAATATCGCTCTTCTCTCTTTGTGAATTGCAAATGGGCGCGCGCCTGTCCGCCAAGCCGGCGGAAGAATTGCGTCGGCTGGAGCGCATCTCCGGACTGATCCGCGTGGTTTATCCCGATCGCTCATTTGCGGTGATGTTCGGCCGGGTGGCGGTCGAACTCCGGGCGGCCGGCATACAGATTCCCTTCATGGATTTAATGATTGGAGCGCATGCCTTATGCTTGGGGCTGCCGTTGCTGACCCGCGACGCCGAACATTTCCAGCGCATTCCCAACCTCGTGGTGGAAACCTATTAAATAATCCTGTTCTTGCTTTTCATGTCCGGTCTCATAACACATTAACCAGTTACCATCATCCGGCGTTGAAACAGGCGGATGATGGCTATAGCCCGACATCCATGCGCACTTTGGGAAACTCGGTGAACCAGAATTGAACCCAGAACGTGTAGTCATCGTCCTGAAATTCGGCGCCAACCTTATAGGCGATGCATTCCAGGGTCCGCTGGGCGGTAAGGCCCCAGGCCTCCATGGCGCCGGTTTCAAATTCGTAACGGGTGTAGGCACGGTATTCCCAGTTAATGAAGGGTGAAAACGTAATTTCATTATTCAGCAGGCTGGAACTGTCTTTGGTGTAGCGGTGCTCGATAGCGTAATCCCACATTGCCCCTGGCGGTCGCACGGTCAAACGGGTATTAATGGTCTGCAACTGGTTGGTATACTGATCGTAAGCGCCATCAATTTTCAGGTCCAGCCAGTCAAAGGGTATTGAGCGCACATTCCAGTTGATGTTGCTGAACAGATTTTCGCCGGGTTGCGGGTCGAGGCGGTAGACCACCCACAGATCGGCATTGAGTAGATCGTAGACCGTGTGCTTTTTCATCTGCCGCTTGCCGAAACGCTGCGTCTGGATTTTGTTGCGCATGCCCAGCTTGATTTCATTGACCCGGCCAAGTGTATCAATTTCGTCGAACTGGTAGAGGTCGTTGGTGGTCACCGCGGGCTCGGGGATGAGCGTCCAATCGGCGTACGGCTCGGCAATGTGCCGCAGGTTGTTAATGGTGTCGCCCGGATAAGTTTCCCAGACTTTGAAGGCCTTAAAGGAAGTTTCCATGCCCAGTTCGGGCAATGAACGCCCCCGCGCTTCCTTATCCATGGCCAGGATGTTGGTGACGGTAACGGTCATCGGCAAGTTGTTGGTGTCGAGCACCACAGTCGCCGCCACATTGGTGTAATCTTCCTTGGTCTTGGAATACCACGTGCCGCGCCAACCCACGCGCGGGGTGACGTTCAGAAAGCCGGCCTGTTTGGTCGGATAATAAATCGTGTGCGCCGTATCCAGGCGGCCGGCGGCGTAGTTGGTCAGGTTGGTCAGGTTGGCTTCCCAGCTCTTCTCCAGATAGCCCAGCGCCGTCTTGCCCTTGTAGTAGAAAGGGGTTTTGAGAATTCTCTGGCGCTGGAAATCAAGGGCCAGCTCAGGCAAGCGGTCAACCGTTGTGTAGAAATCGTTCAGGCGCTTTTCCGTCTTCAGACTGGCGGTGTAGTGATCAGTGCGGTGCCCAAGCACCAGGTAGTTATAGGGCTCGGGATAATTTTTATATTCCTTGCGGAAATACTGCTCAATGATCATGGGATCGCTCAAGCGCTCAAGTTGCGTCAGGAAATAGTTCTGCTCGTCGAATGACTGGTTGTGGTAAAGCCGCAGCCGATAGCGCTCGTGGTCAATTTTGTAAGTCTGCGCCTTGCCTTCGTCCGGCCAGGCATCCTGGGCGTAATAAGTGATCAGGTCGCCGCCCCAGGGATCTTCTTCCTCGGCCACCTTGCGCTTGAAAAAGGCCGAGCGGCCAAAATACCAGAAGTCGTCGTCGGCCTGAATGGAATAGCGCTCGGTCGAACGGCCCTTGGCGTTGCCGCTGGCCGACCAGAGGATATCCTGGCCCAAGCCGACCCCGCGGCGCGCGCGGGCGTCCACGCGGGTAGTGGCCTCAACCTTGCGGCTCAAGCGGTAATTAAAAGTGGTCAACAAAAAGGCATACATCCGGCTGTTGTAGCCCGGCACCAGGGTGATAAAATTTCTGTCGCCGATATTCTGATTCCAGAAAGGACTGTACATGACCGGCACACCCTTGACATAGAGCACCACGTGTTGCGCCCGTATGTGGCGGCCGGGGACAATCCGCACTTTTCTTGCGCGAAACCAGGCGGCGGGCGCATCGCCCTCACAGGTGCTCAGCTTGGCTTTTTCGAGCAGATACTCGTCCGGGCCGATCCGGCGCGCGGATTGGGCCTTGATATAAAATGGTTCCAGGTAGGCGTCGAATCCCCCAAAATCGCCCTGCTGGGTTCGGAAATTATAGCGCAGCTTTTTGCCCACCCAGATTTCGCTGCCGCGCTCAAAGGTTACATTGCCTTCCGCCAGCACGTCGAGGCTCTGCAGGTTGATGATGGCCTGGTCGCTGCGCAGATACTCCAGGTCCTTGCGCACGCGCACATGGCCGGTTCCAATCATCAGGTTCTTCTCGCGATCATATTCCAGACTGTCGGCCTGAACGTCAATCGGCAAGGGGGCGTGCCGGCGAATGGCCTCTGGGTAAGCTTCTTCCAGGAGCAGGCGGTTCAGGCGCAGCCGGTCCTCGCCTTCGGGCTTCCCTTCGAGCAATTCCTTGGTTTTCTTGCTCAACTTTACTTCGGCAAAACGATCCTTGTCATACAGCAAATCCTCGCTGAGAACGGCCTGGTTCAAGGTCGCAATCAGGAGATTGATGATCGCGCTCGGGGGCGGCGCTTCGCCGAGATAGTTCGCCAGCTCCTCGCGGCTTTCCGGCTTCAAGGTCCCACGCAGGTAGCGCGCCAAGCCATCTTTGCCGGAGCTGAGGCTGAGCGCCAGTTTGGATGGTTCCCGCAAGTCCCGGTTTTCAAAGAAATAGGGCAGAGTCCAAATGGGTTCGATTTCGTTGGAATAACTGTCTTCCAGCAGGCGCCGGTTGAGCTTGGGCACCTCGGCATTCACCAGCTTTTTGCCGAGCAAGGTGTTGCTGCGGTCGGAGAGCGCTACTTCGCTGAAAATTTCTTCATCGAACAGGTAATCTTCGCAGATAAGCCGGTTGAGGTCGGCCAGCACGGCTGTGAGCAGTTCCGGCGAGGGCGCCCGGCCTTCCCGGTAATCGGCCAGCAGCCGCCGCGTGGCCGGAGCGCAGCTTGCCTGCAGATAGGTGGAAACCTCATCGTGCGCATCGCGCAGCTTAATCAACAGTCCCGGCGCGTCCGTCAGGTGCTCAAGCTTCAGCAGCCAGAGCGCCGCTTCGGGCGCTTCCGGCGGCATGACGCCCAGCAGCGGCAAGCTGACAGCCCAGCAGGCAATTACCAAACTAACCCGCAAACGGCGCACCATGATTTGTTTTCCTGGGAGCTTTTTAGCATGGAGCAGGGCAATTAACCAAGCACTAACTCGCGCGATGGAGTTGCCTCAGGATGTTTTGTCCCGCTCCACGCTGGCATACAACTCTTCGCCGGTGGCGGCGTTGACAATGGCGATTTCTTCCATGTGCCAAGCGCTTTCGGCGCGGAAACTGAGCCGGCCTTTGAACTTTTCCTGCATGTCCAGGAGCAGTTCCTCATCCTCCTCGCGCAGCCGCTTGAGAATGGTCGGGTTGACCGTGATGCGCAGCTCGGGCACCTCCTTGTTCTCAAGCTGATACTTGCGCAGAATCGCCAGAATCTGGCGCTGGATTTCCACGCTCATATTGAGTGGCGACTTGACGCTGCCCCGGCCGTGACAGTAGGGGCAATCCACATACAGGGTGGCTTCGATGCTTTCCGCCACGCGCTGGCGCGTCATTTCCAGAATACCCAGGGCAGAAACCGGCAACACTTTCGTGCGGGCTTTATCGTGCTGCAGCGCTTCCTTGAGCGTATTGTAGACCTGCTGGCGATGCTTTTTCGAGCGCATGTCAATCAAGTCAATCACGATCAACCCGCCGATATTCCTGAGACGCAGGTGCCGGGCAATTTCCTGGACCGCTTCCAGGTTGACCTGCAGAATCGTTTCTTCCTGGGTGGCGGCGCCTTTGTGCTGGCCGGTGTTGACGTCAATGGCGATCAGCGCCTCGGTCTCATCGAAGATAATGCACCCGCCGGACTTCAGCGTGACCTTGCGCCGGAAAGCGTTCTCAATTTGGCGGGCAACGTCGTAATGTTCAAAAATCGGGCGGGCCCCCTCGTAGAGCTTGACGCTCGCACGCGCCCGCCGCGAGATGCGCGCCAGAATATCCTTGATGCGCTCGCACTCTTCCCGGGAATCAATTACGATCGCATCAATATCATCGGTCACGGAGTCGCGCACCACCCGCTCAAGCAGATCCGGTTCCTGGTAGAGACAGCAGGGCGCGCGTTTCTCGCGGGAGGCCGCTTGAATCGCCTGCCAGGTAGCCAGCAGGACGCGCATATCGCGCACAAAACTCTGGCTCGAGGCGCCCGCGCCGGCCGTGCGGATAATCAGGCCGCAGCCTTCGGGCACCGGCAGGCGGCGCAGGACCTGCTTGAGGCGCTTGCGCTCCCCATCATCCTCGATCTTGCGCGAAATGCCGCGCAATTTGCTGCCCGGCATCAGCACGAAGTAACGGCTGGGAATGCTGAGGCTGGCGGTCACCCGCGGACCCTTGCTACCGATGGGACCCT
This sequence comes from Lentisphaerota bacterium, assembly GCA_016188985.1. Lineage (GTDB taxonomy): Bacteria > Verrucomicrobiota > Kiritimatiellia > JAAZAB01 > JAAZAB01 > VSJD01. The sequence continues at coordinate 36,865 of JACPGM010000120.1, forward strand.
TGGAAACCTGGACGCTGATTTCAGCGCCCACCGGGAAATGCTGCGCTATTTCTTCCCTGGTGAAGTGGCGCCGCCGGGGTAGGGCGTGCGCGGCCACACCCTCCATGGCCTCCAGCCGCCCAACGTCCTCGGGAAACATGTCCCAGTAATGAATGAAGGCGTTTTTGCGCATGCCAATATCAACAAACGCCGCCTGCAGGCCGTCCTCCAGGTTCTGCACCACGCCCTTAAAAATACTGCCGACCATGCGTTCCTCGGCAGGATGCTCAATCTTGAAGTCCTCCAGCTTGCCGCCTTCGAGCATGGCCACGCGCGTCTGCAAACTCTCCGCGCTGATGATGATTTGCTTCTGGGAACTGCTTTTTCTGCGACGAAATGCGAACATAAAATTTAATCCTTTCATAGCTTTAACTCCTAACGCCACTCGCCCCGGATATACACGCTTTGCGCCAGGCCCAAGGCCACAAAGGTGCCGAGCATAAAGGTCCCGCCATAGCTGATGAGCGGCAGCGGGATGCCCGTGATCGGCAACAATCCGATGGTCATGGCAATATTGATGAAAACATGACAGAAAAACATGGCCGCAACCCCGATGCACAACAAACAGCCCATCCGGTCCGTCGCCTCCTCCGCCGCGCGCAGCAACGCCAGCAGCAAGACGCCGTAGAGCACCAGCGTTACGACACACCCAACGAATCCCTTCTCCTCGGCAATCACCGCAAAGATAAAATCATTGGGCGCCACCGTCCGCGGCAGGAATCCGAGGAGATTCTGCGTTCCCTGAAGATACCCCTTGCCGGTCAACCGGCCGGAACCGACGGCAATCCGGCTCTGGGCCTTGTTCCAGCCGGCGCCCAACGGATCGCGCTTGGTGTCCAGAAAAACCATCAGGCGCTCGCGTTGATATGGCGAGAACCCGATCCGGCGCAACAAGCGCTCATGATCTGATTCATTCATGCCCAGCTTGGGCGGCAGCGCCACGAGCGCCAATATGCCGCCGGCCATAACCAACGCCAAAACCGCCAGTATGGCCAGGCGTTTGCCCGGCACGCCGGCGGCCCACATAATCCCCGCCAGAACGGGCACAAAAACCAGGGCGGTGCCCAGATCGGGCTGTTTGATGACCAACGCCATCGGCAGAAGCGTCAGGGCCAGGCCGCTGAGCACTAACCGCCGGCGCCGCACATTTCGGCCGGGCAGACCGAACAGGCGCGCCAGCAGCACAATCAAGGCTAACTTCATCAGCTCGGCCGGCTGCAGGATGCGGAAGCCTCCGATCTGCAACCAGCGCCAGGCGCCGTAGACCTTGAGCCCGATGTGCGGCACAAACACCAGGACGAGCAGGATTACGCCGAGGGCGTAAAGCCACCAGGCCAGCCGCAACCAGCGGTGATAATCAACTATCGCGAACCACAGGAAGAACAGCAGCCCCAACCCCACCCAACAGAGTTGGCGGAGATATAACTGCTGGGCGGCCGGACTGGGATTGCCATAGCCGGCGCTGAAAATGAAGGCAATGCCGATAATGAGCAACCCCAGGGTCGCAATAACCAGGCTCCAATCCAGCCGGCGCATTAGGCGTAAATGAATAAAAATGCTCATAAACGATATCGGTCTGCAAAGTTTTTAAGAGAAACATCCATACAGAGTGTCATAAATAACGCAGCATTATCTCTTGGTAGGGACGGCTCGCCGAGCCGTCCGCGGCGCTTTCGGCGAAAGCGCCCTACCGCTTGCACCCCAATAACTGACGGATTAGCCACTTCCTTCCAAGGCAAATATCTCCTGCATCAGCGCGCGCAGCCGCGGGCCGGCCGAAATCCCGCCGGAGATGGCATCGTCCAGGACGATGGCCACGGCATAACGCGGCTCATCAAATGGCGCGAATAGAAGCATCCAGGCATGCTGTTGGCCGGCGCCCTTGCGGCCGTATTCGGCCGTGCCGGTCTTGCCGGCCATGACCAGGCCGCTCAGGCGCGCCAGGCGGCCGGTGCCTTCCTCGTCCTGGATGACATCGCGCAAACCGTTTCGGACCAGTTCCAGATGTTCTTGAGAGAAATGGATGCGCCGGATGACTACCGGCGGTATTTCCTGAAATTCAAGTTCGTCCGGCTTGCGCTGGAGCAGCCCCGCGCGGCGCGTGGCCAGCACCACGCGCGGTTGATAAAGCGTTCCGCCATTGGCGATTGCGGCCGTCAGCATTGCCATTTGCAGGGGCGTCACCTGAATGGGACCCTGGCCGATGGCCAGGTTGCAGGTGTCGCCATCGCGCCAGGCCTCGCCTAACGTCCGGCGTTTCCAGGCTCGGCTGGGCAGGAATCCGGCGCTTTCGCCCGGCAGACTGATTCCAGTTTTCTGCCCCAGGCCGCAGGCCAGCGCCATTTGATAGAGGCCATCCAGCCGGCATTTCAGGGCGGCTTGATAAAAGAAAACATTGCAGGAAACCCGGATGGCTCGGCGAAAATCCGTCTGGCCATGGGATTTGCCCTGGTAGCAGGCGAACTGTTGGTTGCCCAACTCAAAATAACCGGGACAGTTCAAGGTCAAGTGGCGGTCTACGCCCTGCTCCAGAGCCGCCAGGGCAACCACCGGTTTGAACGTGCTGCCCGGCGCATACAGGCCGCTCAGCGCGCGGTTGAAGAGCGGCTTGCGGGAATCCGCCGTCAATTTGGTCCAGTTTTCCGTCGTGATTGTTGAACAGAACCAGTTGGGGTCATAGCCGGGAGCGCTGGCCATGGCCAGCACGTCGCCATTGCGCGGGTCCACGACTACCACGGCGCCGGCCGTGTCGCTCAGGACCTGTTCGGCTACCTGTTGGATGCGCAGGTCAATCGCCAGCTTCAAGTCGCTTCCGGGCACGCTTTCGCGCAAGGCGGTTTCCGCGTGTTTAAAGCCGGTCACATCCACTTGGAGCAAGCGCCCGCCCGCCCGGCCGGCCAAGAGCTCGTCAAATTGTTTTTCTATTCCGGTTTTACCGGTCAAGTCGGACAAGTAATAATGGAACAGCTCATCATCTTCGCTTTGCGTTGCGGCTATTTCCACGTACCCCAGTAGATGGGCCAAGGCAGCTCCGTGGGGATAGACCCTTTCGGCTTCCACCAAAATATCCACGCCTTTCAGGCGCGCGCCCGTTTCCATCAGACGGGCGATAGTCCGTTCATCGGCATTATGCCAGGCCACCAAGGGCAAGGCCCGGCGGCTGGCGAGATGACTTTTAATCTGCTGCTGGTCAATTTTGGGCCCCTGGCCAATAACCGCGGCAACCTGCTGAATGGCTTGGCTAATAACTTCAGCGGTGTTCTGCCGTTTGCGGGTCAGCCGAAACTCTTCCAAATAGAGGGCAACGCCGTAATCAGGCACATTATCGGCCAGACAAACTCCGCGGCGGTCGTATATTTTTCCGCGGACCGCCGGAATCCGCACCCGGCGTAACGATTGTTGCTCGCGGCTGCTCTCGTAATACGCGCCGTGCCCAAGCTGAATGAACAATAGCGCCACGATCAGGGTTCCCAGCGCCGCCAGAATAATCATCTTCAGCAGCAACAGACGCCTTAACTCAAAGAGCGCCAAATTAGTTGAAGTCATACGGAGCTTTCCACAACAACATTACCCATCATCTGATCAAGCCGCTCAAGAACGCTGAAAACCAGTGGCACCAGGAACACTCCGAGCAAGGCGGCGCCGATAGTCTTGAGCGCCAGCCGGTGTCCCGCCACCGCGCGCAAGTTTTCCTCGCTGAGCATCAGCAGGACGTAGAAGCCGATGGTCAGGCCCGCTCCGGCGGCACAACCCAGGACCATATGCGTCAAGACCCGGGCGCTGAAAACGCGCGCCCGGCAGAGCCAGGAGGCAATACCCAGCACGCTGAAGACCGCCGCGGAAAAGCCCATGGGCAGTTCTTCAAGGCTGTCGCACAATACCCCGCCGGCAATCGCGGCGATGGCCATGAGCGCCAGCGAGCGGTGCAGCGCATAATAGAGCACAACGCTCAGTATAAGCGGCGCCTTGGCTTGACCCAGCGGCGTCAGACCCGGCAAGGCCAGTTGCAGGGCCGCGCTGACCAGCAAGGCCACGGCCATGACTAAAAGATTCATCGAAAGATTATTTCCAATTCGTTATCGCTTAGCGATTTAATAGCCGGCGTTCATTGCCCCGACGCTATTGAATTGCCGTCATGACTGATAATGAATACCACGTCCAGCGACCGAAAATCCGAGCTTGGGATGATATCGGCCGATTGGTACAAACCCGAGCCGTCCAGGCGCACTCGATCAACGCGCCCGATCATAAGGCCGGGCGGATATACGCCGCCCAAGCCGGCAGTAACGACTTCATCGCCCGCCGCCAGCGATGCGTTCTTGCTGATAAAGTCCATCCGGCAAAGGGCTTGGCCGGTCAAGGAAACGCCCTGGCCGCCGACAATGCCAAACGCATCCCGCCGTTTGAGACGGGCCGAGACCCGGCAAGCCGGATCGACAATAAACAGAATATCGCTGGTGTCTCGGGAAATCCGGATAATGCGGCCGGCCAGACCGTTGGGGGTAATGACTACCATGTCCAAGGCAATGCCATCGGCCAGCCCCTTGTTCAAGCGCGCAGTTTGCCACCAAGTGTTTATGTCACGGGCAATTATTTCAGCGGCAATAAGGCGCCGGCCGGTATGCGCCGCCAAACGCAGCATCTGGCGCAAGGAGCGGTTCTCCTGTTCCAAGGCCTGGGCTTGCTGCAATTCCAGGCGCAAGCGGGTGATTTCCGCCAGGAGATCTTCGGGGGTGGAGTCCGGAAGGTCGTTCGGCATCAGGCCGCGGCCAAAGCCCAGGGTGCGCGTCACTTGCCGGGCGAAGGGCGCAAAGGCATCTCGCAGAAAAGCCCTGAGACGCACAGTGGCCGAACCGGGCAGATTGATTAAAACGGCAATCAGGATGCCGACAACAAGTAGAATATAGAAATTACGCCTCACGCCAAAACTCCATCAGGTTTCGGCGACTTGGGTGAATGAGGCGTCCCGCCAACGCCGAGCAAGGTTTAGAACGGCGCGCTGGCTACTTTGCGCAGGAACTTCAGTTCGTTGAGAACCATGCCGGTGCCTTCCGCGACCGCGCTTAGGGGGTCTTCAGCCACGTGCACGGGCAGACCCGTTTGCTCGGCAATGAGCTTATCAATGCCGCGCAAAAGCGCGCCGCCGCCGGCCAGAACCATGCCGCGGTCAACCAGGTCGGCTGACAGCTCCGGCGGCGAGCGTTCCAAGGTAAAGCGGATCGCTTCCACAATTGTGGCCACCGGCTCGTGCAAGGCTTCGCGCACCTCTTCGGTGGTCATGGTCAGGGTCTTTGGCAGGCCCGCTACCAGGTCGCGGCCTTTGACGTCCATACTGGTTTCCTCCGGCAGGGCAAAGGCCGACCCGATACTGATTTTGATCTGTTCCGCGGTTCGTTCGCCGATCATCAAGTTGTACACACGCTTCATGTACTGGATGATCGCCTCATCCATTTCGTCGCCACCCACGCGGACGCTGCGGCTGAACACAATCCCGGCCAGCGAAATCAGCGCCACTTCAGTGGTGCCGCCGCCGATATCCACGATCATGTTGCCGGCCGGCTCCTGGACGGGGAGTCCCACCCCGATCGCGGCCGCCATGGGCTCTTCGATTAAATACACTTCACGGGCGCCCGCGTGGGTCGCTGATTCCTTGACCGCCCGCTTTTCCACCTCCGTTATGCCGCTTGGCACAGAAATGATGATCCGGGGCCGGATCATGACTCGATTGCTTTGCACCTTGCGGATGAAATACCGTAACATCGCTTCCGTGATTTCGAAGTCCGCGATGACGCCATCCTTCATCGGGCGGATGGCCGTGATGTTGCCCGGCGTCCGGCCCAGCATGCGTTTGGCTTCGCTGCCCACGGCCAGCACCCGGTTGGTGCCGGTCTGGATGGCCACGACCGAGGGCTCGCGCAGGACTACCCCGCGGTCCTTGACGTAGACCAGGCTATTGGCCGTACCCAGGTCAATGCCCATGTCGTTCGCGAACAGGTTTAAAAAACGGTTTAACATAAGAAACCTGTTTGGCAGTAATAGGCGCCGATAATGCAGGGGGTGGGGGGTTGATGTCAAGGCCGTAAATAAAAAAGTTTTGACGGCTGTCCCCGCACGGTTTATTATCAAAACTTACACGCAATTTGCCAAAATGCCCACGAAATCATCCAACTTGGCGGACCTGCTGGCGGCACGCGGCGTGCGGCTGCCGCAGCCGGAAACGGTCTTTATCGGCGCGGAGGTCTCGCCCGACCGCATTGCCCCGGGTGTTACCATTCACCCTGGCTGCCGGCTTACGGGTAGCAGCACCTCCATCGGCCCGGATTGCGAACTTGGCGCCGAAGCGCCGGTCACGGTGGCCGACTGCCAGTTAGGCGCGCGGGTCAGCCTCAAGGGCGGCTGCTTTCACGAAGCCACGTTCCTGAACGGGACCGAGCTCGCCGCCGGCGCGCACGTTCGTTCGGGGACGCTTCTGGAGGAAGAAGCTCGCTCCGGCCATACGGTGGGTCTTAAGCAAACCATACTGTTCCCCTACGTGGTTCTGGGCAGCCTGATCAATTTCTGTGATTGCCTTCTGGCCGGCGGCACCAGCCGGCAAAATCACAGCGAAGTTGGTTCCGGCTACGTCCATTTTAACTATACGCCGCATCAGGACAAGGCTACTGCCTCGCTGATCGGCGATGTGCCTCATGGGGTCATGCTGGCTTCTCCGCCGATTTTCCTGGGCGGGCAGGGCGGGCTCGTCGGCCCGACCCGCCTCACCTATGGCGCGGTCGTACCGGCCGGCACAATTCTGCGTAAAGATATCTTATCTCCAGGACTTTATAGCCCTCGGACAGCCCCCGCTGCTGCCAGCGCCAACCCAAGTCCCGGCGCCGCGTACCGCACGGGCGCCTATCGCTCGATTCAGCGGCTCATCGTGAATAACATGGTCTATATCGGCAATATCAACGCCTTGCGCGCCTGGTACCGGTATGTCCGCCAACCAATGCTGAAGGCCGATAAGTTCCAGGAGGCCTGCCTGGCCGGCGCCGTTGCGCGCCTGACAAGCGTTTGCCAGGAACGTATCAAGCGCCTGGAAGAATTGGCTGAAAAAATGCCTGCTTCCCTGGATCTGGCCCGGGCAGCAGGTCATGATCTGGAAGCAAAGTTCTATCGGCAGCAGCGTTCCTTGATTGAACGCTGGCCAATGCTGCGGGAAACCCTGGAAAATCTTGGCCAGGCGCAAGGTTCGGCCCGTGAGCGTGATATCCTGCTGGAGGCGTTGGCGCGCCAAAGCGCCGGGGGGCGGTATTTGGAGACGGTAAAGGCCTTGGCGCCGCCGGCGCGCGCGGCCGGGACGGCCTGGCTCCAATCGCTGGTGGACGCCGCCACGAACCTTTGGCATGGCTAATAAATTGGATTTGCGGTTCTGATGAACCGCTGCTACAACTTTATCTGATGTTAAGCCACCTTTTGTAAGAACGGTTCGTTATATGCAGCCGCCTCACTCTGTTGAGGCGTATTGTATGTTCACGTCATTGCAAGGAGCACTTCATGGGGCGATTGTTTGGGACTGACGGTGTGCGCGGGGTAGCCAATATCGAACCGATGACGGCGGAAACGGCGCTGCTCATTGGGCGGGCCACGGCGCACGTCTGTAAAAGGCACAAGGATCGGCACCGCGTGGTCATTGGCAAGGATACGCGCGTCAGCGGCTATATGATCGAAAATGCGCTGACCGCCGGCATCTGCTCAATGGGGGTGGACGTGCTGCTGGTTGGCCCCATGCCGACCCCAGGCATCGCCTTTATCACCCGCAGCATGCGCGCGGATGCCGGCATGGTCATCTCGGCCTCGCACAATCCCTACCAGGATAACGGTATTAAAATATTCTCGCGCGATGGCTTCAAGTTGCCCGATGCCGTGGAAAACGAGATCGAAAGCTTCATTACCGCCGAGCATATCAAGGACATCCGTCCGACCGCCGCTGAAATTGGCAAGGCTTTTCGCATTGATGACGCCATCGGGCGCTACATCGTCTTCTGCAAAAACACGTTTCCGGACCACTTAAGCTTGGGCGGCCTGAAGCTCGTGCTCGATTGCGCCAACGGCGCCACTTATAAAGTGGCCCCCATCATTTTTTCCGAGCTGGGCGCGGAAGTAATCACGATCAATGACCATCCCAATGGCATGAATATCAACGACCATTGCGGCGCCCTCTATCCGGAAATGCTCATGGTCGCCGTGGTCAAGCACGGCGCTGATGCCGGCCTGGCTTTCGACGGCGACGGCGACCGGCTGATCGCCGTGGACGAAAAGGGCAGTTGCCTGACCGGCGACCACCTCCTCGCAATCTGCGCCAAGTCCTTGAAAGAGGCCGAAGCGTTGCGCAATAACCTGGTCATCAGCACGCCGATGAGCAACTTCGGGTTTCAGGAAGCCATGCGCCGCCTGAATATCCAGACGGCTTCCGCCGAGGTCGGCGACCGCTATGTGCTCAAAATGATGCGCGAACGCGGCGCGGTCCTGGGCGGCGAGCAATCCGGCCACATCGTCTTCCTGAACCATCACACTACGGGCGACGGGATCATTTCCGCTCTGCAGCTCCTGGCCATTCGCCAGGAATCCGGCCAGCAGCTCTCCGCCCTGGCTAAAATCATGCAGTCGGCGCCGCAGCGCTTGATCAATGTGAATGTGTCCCGCCAGCCGGCGCTTGATTCTGTTAAGGCTTTGCAGGAGGCCATCCGCAAGGCCGAAACCGAATTGGATGGCCGGGGGCGCGTGCTGGTGCGCTATTCCGGCACCCAGCCGATCTGCCGCGTCATGGTGGAAAGCCTGGATGCATCCCGCACTGACCGCCTGGCCGAAGCGCTGGCCGCACTCGTGAAGCAGGAGCTTGGTTGAAAAAAAGTGACTGCTCAGGTCGTCAAGAAATGGAACTACGAAAAACGCTAAAGGCGCGAAAATGGGAACGCAGATCTGCTCGGATCTGATGCAACAGCAGTGTTTGGTTCACCACGCGCCGCACGTGGTGAATCAATCCCTTTCGCGTATTTCGTGCATTTCGTAGTTCCCGCCAGAGGCGGGTCTGCCTCTGGCATGATCCACCTGAGGCGGATCCGCCACGGGCGGAAAGTGTTTTCTCAGATGTCTGAGTAGTAACGAAAAAAAGGTGCTCCATGAATGCCAAAGAACGCGTCCGGATTGCCATGCGCGGCGGGATACCCGACCGGGTGCCGGTTCTGCCGCAGATTTGCCCGCCCCATGCCGTGCGCGTGCTGGGCTACCCCTTCAAGGAAACAATCGTTGAGAACCTGCGCAATCCGCGGAAGTATGACCTGCTGGTAGCCGAGTGCGCCCGGCGCTACGGTGTTGACGGCCTGCGGGTATGGATAGGCCAGCCACCGAAAAATATTCAGTGGGAAAATGGACAGGCCTTTGAGGTTGATGCTTCAACCGGCGAAAAACTCGGCGAGGTGGATTTCATGGGCGGTGGGGGCGTTGTCCGACTGCCGGAGCGGCGGCGTCAGCTTACCGACAAGGATATTGAGGCTATCCCCATTATTTCGGCCGCTGAGTTGCTCAAAACGGAAGCGTTGGCGCCCACCCAGCAAGTAATTGCCGGCTATGGACACGACCTGTTCGTGGTTGGCGTGCCGGGGGTTTTCACGCTTTCCGTGCTGGCCAACACCGAGGGCATGGAAGCGGCATTAATGGCGATATTTGACCGGCCGGACTTCGTCAAGCGTTTCACTCAGCGCCACCTGGAAGCGACAATTCAGCGCGGGATTGCCATGGCCCAAGCCGGTGTGGATGCCATTTATCTGGGCGAAACCTTCGGCGGGTTCATGGCGCCAGAGCAGTTCGCTGAGTTGTGTTTGCCCTACTTTCAGAAATTTGTCGAGGCGCTGAAACCCTGTGGCGTGCCGATCTATCTGCACATGTGCGGCCGGGTCACGCATTTGCTGGACTTGATTGTGGAGACCGGCGTTGATTGCCTGGATCCGCTGGACGTTATTGGGGGAACGCCGGTGGAAGAAGTCAAGCGGCGAATCGGCGGCAAGCTCGCGCTGATGGGCGGAGTTAATACCGTGCATCTCGGCCACGGGACGCTTGAGGAAGTGCGGGAGGATTGCCGACGTTGCCTTGCGGCGGCGGCCCCCGGCGGCGGTTACATCCTGGCGGCCTGCGATATGCTGCCGACCGAAACCGATCCGGAAAAAGTCAAAATCATGCTCGAAAGCGCGCAAACCCTCGGAAAGTATTAGACTCTTTCCCGTAAAGATACACGTTTTTTGCGTGCATGTTTTAGAACTTAAATGTTGACCACGGATGGCACGGATAACACTGATTATTGACGGCCGCCGGGCGGCCGTCAATGGTCTGACCATCCGTGAAATCCGTTCGCAGCCCATAATGCTGCGGGTCTAACCGGTGAAAGTCCGGTCGCGGGAATTGTCCGTATGCCCGCGTAGTTATAATCAACATCATGATAAGGCGACTTGCATGGTGAAAGCTTGATAGTAAAAGCCGTTGCCAGAGAGCGGACAGCAATCCTGCGGGCTGCATCATGAAGAAAATTCTGCTGCCCCGTTACACGGTCATGCTGGTTCTGGAGCGCATGGGATACGCCCGCCGAGCCTGAACGGATTAGGCGAAGGCCAGAGTTGGCGGCGAAGGAACGGACACGAGCAGCCGTCCAAGGCGTCGGGGTACAGGAAGTTGCACGCAGGAAAAGACACGCAGAGTAAAATGGGGAACCTCTCATCCCCCTCGTTGAAGGACGAGGAGTATGCGCGTCCGGCGAAGAAGATAAGCGGGCGTGCGGTGATGAGAGGCTCAGATGAGGCCATAGTAAGCGATGAGCTGGCGGGACAGCATAACCCGCCGGGGAGCCAAGGGCCTCTGGACGGGAATGCCGAGTAAGAGCATTCCGCTGAAATGCCCGGAAACGGGCTACAGGGAGGCGAGACATCGGCGGTGGTCGCGTATAAGCGTGAAGGCGCGAAGGTCGCGGCATACGTATTTCCGTTTGAAGCCGTACTGGGGAAAACCCGCCGTACGGAATTTTAGAGGGGGAAGGGAAAACAGGGGCATTGAGCTGGCAACCATGTGCCACGAAGCCCGAAAGGGCGGATACAATGGAAGTTGCTGCTCTAAACATACTGCGTCCCTTCTCTACTCGGTGTAATCCGTGGTTTCCGCCTAGGCGGATCCGCCTGAGGAGGAAAGAATCTTTGGGTTGCGGGCATAAGCCCGCCTTAACGCATTTCGTAGTTAAACGCATAGGAGAAGAAGCCATGAATTGTAACGCGCTCAGGAAAGCCGTTCGGGAAATCCCGGATTTTCCGAAAAAAGGCATTCTCTTCCGGGATATCACGCCCATTCTGGCGGATGCCCAACTGTTCCGGCAGTCAGTCGCGGTCCTGGCGGAACGCCACCTGAAGGACAAACCAAAGGCCGTCGCGGCGATTGACGCGCGCGGCTTCATCTTCGGCGCGGCCGTGGCCCATAAGCTGGGCGTGGGATTCATCCCCATCCGCAAAAAGGGCAAACTGCCGTTTAAAACCCTGGATGAATCCTATGACTTGGAGTATGGCTCCGCTACCATCAGCGTTCACGCGGATGCGCTCAAGCCCGGCGACCGCATCCTAATCGTGGATGATTTGCTGGCCACCGGCGGAACCGCCGCGGCCTGTGCCCGGCTGATCGAGCGCCTGGGCGGCAAGATCGTGGAAATTGCCTTTCTGATCGAGTTGGCCGGCCTGAAAGGCCGGGCGAAACTTGCCGGATATCCGGTCTTCTCCGCCATCATCTACGAAGGCTGCTGAGAGCGGAAAGCAGACTGTGAAGAAGGACACCAGATGCCAGACGACGGACGACGGACTGAAGGCAGAAGATGCGCGAAGCAAACGCCGAACATCCAATGTTGAATGGGGAAAAGACGGACGGCGGATGGCAAGTGACGCGTGCGGATGATCGCAGACCGTCGGCTGCGGACTGTAGCCGCGAGACGAAGGCTCGCGCGAACGCTCAACTCTTTCGTAATCCTCTTTTCCATTCGATGTTGGGCGTCCCGCGCAGCGCGGGATAAATTCGATGCTTGCCCCGCGTCGCGCGGGGTTGGGCGTTCGATGTTTTCTTGTAATGCGTCAGTTATTGGGGGGGAGTATGAATACGGCTGTGCTGGCTGCGAGGCTTAGCCGACACCGCCGAGATTCCTCGCTAACGCTCGGAATGACCGTTTCAGTGGGTCATGTCGAGCAAAGTCGAGACATCTCCACTTCAGTGGTATACCTCTGGTTGCCCCCCCCCCAATAACTGACCGGTTACGTTTTCTTCATCCGACGTCTGACGTCTGTCGTCTGTCGTCGGCCTCTGTGTCTGTGCCATCCGGCCCACAATCGCTGAGCTGCTGAAGCCCGGCACCAAGGGAACAATCTCCAGGCGGCCGCCCCAGCTTTCCACCAGGCGGCGTTCATCCTCAACACGCGTTTCTTCGAACGACCCGCCCTTGATATGGATATCGGGCTTGATCAGCGCCAACAACTCCAAGGGATTATCGCCGGCAAAAGGGTAGGTATAGGAAACGGCTTCCAGCGCGTTAAGCGCCAGCAGACGAAACCGGATGGGAAACACAGGATGTCCGGCGCCCTTATAGCGGCGCACGGAATCATCGTCGTTAACCAGCACCAGCAAGCGCGCGCCCCGCGCTCTGGCCAGCGCCAGCAGGCGCGCATGACCCAGGTGCAAAATGTCAAAGCAACCGTTAACCGTTACCAGTGGCCTGCCCGCAATGCTACGCATAGCGTTGCAGGCGGGCCTGCCACCAGTGTCGGAATTCAGAAACTGTTCCAAATCATGTAGCGTTGGCTGTGGCGCCAGCGCCGCTTCGGGAACGGCAACGGGTGTCTGGCGGTTCCGGATGGCCTTCTGAATGTCGGCGGTGAAACAACCTGCAATCGGCGCAATATCCACAACCCGCGATGCCAGCCGGCGGGCGGACGTGGTTATGGCATCGCCTGAGTTTTGTTTGAGGCAATGGACGAGGGTAAAGGGACGCCACTGCTCCAAAGTTTCTTCGGCTCTGGCCAACGCACACGTGCTCACCGCGGAAACCGCCCGCAGGTGTTCGGCCAATTCAAGTCGCACCGCCGCGCTGGGTTGCCCGGCGCCTTCCGCTGTGGCTGATGATGAGTCCGCTGTGGTAGAACCGTCCGGATGAACGATGAGGGCGACATGGCTGGCCTGACGCGCGGCTTCCCGGATGGCGGTCAGGTTGCCGGGATGTAACAGGGCAAAGGTGCCGGTGACAACGGCCAAAGTGCCGCCCGTTTCCGCCAGGCTGCCGCGCCAAGTTCTTAATTGGTTAGCCGGGATGAATTTGGATTTTTTGGCCAGCGGCAGCTTGTCCAGCGTTACGCGGGAATTCATGGTTTTGTTTCGGCGAGCACCCACGCGCCATAGGCGCGCGAGGTGTGAGCTATGTTAAATGCCACAATTTCAGGCACTTCATAGGGATGGTGGCGGCGGATGAAGGCCATCAGCGCCTTGGCGCTCGCGCGCCGGGTTTTAGCGGTGAGCAGCCATTCAGCGGCGTGTTCGATGCGGTTACGCCAGCGATACGTGCTATGGATACGGCTAACTTGAATGCAAGCCGCCAGGCGCGCTTGCACAATCGCCTTGGCCAGGCTTCGGGCCGCTTTGGCGGAAGCAACCGTTGTTTGCACCACAATAAGGTTGGATGAGCGCATAACGAACCAGAATAATGCGCTAAACTGCTTCACAAAACAAGCCCAACTCGGAAGCCGCGGGAAGGCCTAGTCTTGTGGGGGCAACAGGTAGGGCGCGTTCGCCGGCCCTGTGGCGGGGAGCCGTCCCTTCCACCCTGGCGGACTCGTGCTTCGTAGCGAAGGCTTACTTCGCAGAGTAGCATCCGCCTGCCGGCGGAACCATCACGCGACCACCTCGTAACTGACCCCATTAAAAAAAACATTTTTCTTGTTGCATTCGGGGGGGGGGATAAGCTATTGTCTATTTGCAAGTGGTGTCAGGCGATGCCTGAGCAGTTCCTTGCAATAAGGTAAATAACGGCCGGGGCGGGTGAAGGTAACATAAGGATGAAGCGAACATGAACGGCAAAAAGATGGCGTTGATTGTCGGCCTTGGGCTTTACGGATTAACGGCTTTCGGGTTCGACTACCTTTATGATAGCCAAGGCAAAAGATATGACTTAGCCAATGCCAGTTCCCGTAATTATGGCAACAATACTATTATCTATAACGTGAAAATAACGGATGAGTATTATACCAATATGTCATACGGTACTGCTGTGATCTTTTATAACAACGTCTATGACAGAATAAAAATTTTCAAAGTGCACCGATATGGGGGGACTAATACACTTATAACTGCAATTGAAGCAATGCCCACGACGGACAGAACATTCGGCGGGACAGCTTCATCGGGAGGTAACAACATATATCCGCTAACTCTTTCATTTTATCCTATCGGTTCCTATTCTTATCCTTATCTTGACTATTCCACGTTGAGCGAACAACCGGTTTTGGACAATGGATTGGCGAGCGGCGGGGAATCGGCGCCGATGCCGGTCAGGACTCTCAGCGCAGACGAGAATATTAGTGCTTCCTGGGGCGAAATTTTAAAATTCTCGGCAGATTTAAGCCCCTATTATTTTATTTTCGATGTCTACACCGTTGCGGTCCTGGACTACTTTCCCCAGGCTGAAGGTCATGACGCAAAGGCGTGGGGAATGATCGTGAATGTCTCTTACACCACGGGTGGCGAGACGCATAAATACACGACCGCCGGCGTATTTTACGGCTTTCAAGTGGGCCCTGATCAATACCGGCTGTATTTCACCGTACACCCGTCTCCAACGTTTCAGGTCAGTTTTACCATTGTGGCAAATTATTTTACGGCGAGCGGTGAAAACTCGTTGAAAGCTTTCACACTATCACACGAGGCCGACACAGTAGTTCGATATGTCGCCGAGTGAGCGTTTGTTATTGTAGCCGTCTCTCGCGCTTTGCCTGAGTCGTCTCCTGCCACCCCGCCTGCAGCGCTATGCGCAGCATTGCGGGCAGGCTTGTGTGGCAGGAACAAAAGATTTGGCTAAAAGCGCAATATGTTAGCCGCCAATATCTGGTAGCTTTTAGCCAAATCTTTCTCTCCGACGGGACAAGCCCGTCGGTGGAGTTTTGCAATTAACTCAACTTATTTTCCGATTTGTCCGGCCCGTGCCAGGCTGCGGGCTTCGACGCTCTGGACCTCCACAAAGCCCTGTGCGCTGACCGGGTTCAGGCCCCGGCTGGCTTCCATGGAAGAATCCGCCGGATGATAGAGCGAGGCGGGACAATTCCACAGCTTCTGAAAATAGATGTTGCCCTTGTAAAGCCCCGCCTGGACGGCGCCCGTGGCGGGGCCAGCCAGAATATTTATTGCGGCCAGGGCCGCGCGCGTGGCCGGGTCAAAATAGCGGCCGTCATAGATTTGATTGGCCACCAGGTTGGATAGTTGTTCGAATAAGAGCAGCGCTCTCCGATCAAAAGTTGCCTGGTAAATAAACTCCAGGGAACGGCCCAGCAGTTCCATGCCGGGGGCCTCATAAACCCCGCGACTCTTGGTTCCGATGATCCGGTTCTCCAGGGCATGCTTCAAGCCGATCCCGTTCTGAACTTTCCGTCCATTGATGACAGTTGCGCGCCCTTGCTTGAAATGCACGGTGAAGCGCTCAACGCGGTTCGGGGCCTGATGGGGCCAGACGCCCATGGTGGGCTTGACGATCGTGCAGGGCGTTTGCAGGCTTTCCAGGTCCGCGGCCTCGTGGGAGAGGCCCGCCAGGTTGGCGTCAGTTGAATATCTCTTCCGGCTGAGAGCCGCGGCCGTCAAGCCGCAGCGCCGGAGATAGTCCGCCATCTGGCGGCGACCGGGAAACTCGCGCAGGAGCTCCGGATCGCGCCAGGGCGCGTAGACTTGCAGCTCCGGGGCCAGCACGTTGGCGTAACGCTCAAAGCGCACCTGGTCGTTGCCGCGGCCGGTAGCCCCATGCGCCAGAACCGTGCAACCGCGTCTTTTCATTTCCGGAATCAGGCCCTGCACGGTTATCGCTCGCGCAATGCCCGTAGTGTTCCAGTAGCCGCCGTCATAGCGGGCCTGGGCCTTGATGACCTCAAAGCATGCTTCAGCAAAAACGCGCTTGAGATCCACAATTACCGTGCGCGCGCCGCAGCGCGCCATGCGCTTCCTGATGGACCGAATATCGGCTTCGTCCGGCTGGCCAAGGTCCGCCGTGAAGCAGACGAGGTCAATCCCCAGTTCGGTAAGCTTCCTGGCGAGGGTCTGGCTGTCCAGGCCGCCGGAGACGCACAAACCCACTTTTTTGTTTTTCAGCTCCTGAAAGGTCATGTCAGAATTTCCTTTCTCCAAAAACCTTCTTGATCGTCGCGCAAGTAACGTTCTTGATTATCTCTTCGCGCACGCCCCAGTAAGGCAGAAGCTCCTCGATCAGCAAGCGGTAGAGGCAGAGGGAAGGATAGCCGGATTCGTAAGGCGGGTACAGCTTTTCGCTGAGCGGGTGGGGGGCATGATCGGTTTCAATCCAGTCAATCTCGCCGGATTTAAGCCCTTGGCGCAGAGCGATGTTATCGGCCAACTCGCGCAACGGCGGGTTCACCTTGTAAAGCAGGCCTTCCTGGCCTATTTGCCGCTCAGATGACCAGAGCAGGTGGTGCGGGGTGACGCCGCAGGTAATCTTCAGGTCATCCCGGGCGGCCTTGACCAGCTCCAGCGCCGCGCCCGTGGAAAGGTGGCAGATATGCAAAGTACCCTGGAATTTTGCCGCGCAGGCAAACACAATCTGATCGGTGATTGAAGCTATTTCGGCTTCAGGCCCGCGGGCCTGGCTGTGGCTGGCGGGCCGCTCAGGGTTGAAACTGCGGGTGAATAGTTTTTCTTTTTCGGCATGGACCGCCAGCACGCCTTGGTAACCGGCCTCGGCCAAAATGGTATAGACTTTCCGCTGGTCCGCTTCGCGCGGCAGAGCCAGCGCGCCCACCGAATGCCCGGCATAGAGCTTGATCCCCACGACCTGCGCGCACTCCTTGACCAGGCCGGCCGCCGCGCGCAATTGTTTTTCGTTGGCGGTGGCGCCCAGATAAAGGCGGTAACGCTTCAAAGCCTCGCGCGGAACGAGCGCCAGGCGCGCGGCCATATCGCGCTCGGTCAGGAGCGGCGGATCGGTATTGGGCATGTCGAAAATCATGTCCACGCCCTGCTCGTCGCACAGCTTCAAGGTATGCTCAATCGTTTCCTTGTAAGCGAGCTTTCCGTCGCGGCAGTGGACATGCGGATCAATTCTCATGGCAGCTTCACAATGCGTTCGAGGTCGGCGCGGATGCGCTGGTACGCGCTCATGATTTTATCGGCTTTGGCGCGGGTTTGCGGGTTTCGATAAAATTTGCGGAAATAATCGGGATACTTCAACAGCGCGCGTTCGGCCCAGGCATCAGAGTTGTTCTGGCGCGCCACCAGTTCCGCATAAAGCGTCTCGGAAACATGCCCGCTTGCGCGGGCAATGCCCCAGGCCCGCGCGTCTAAGGGCGCCACGCTCCATAGCCGCACGCCTAAGCCCTTGAGCAGCTCGAACCCGTCTTCCAGCCGGTCCACGAACGAAACCAGGCCGACCATCCGGCCGCCGGCTTTCTCGATAATCGGTTTCCAGTAATCCCGCACGGACGAGCCCTCGTTGTTCAGGTCCGCCACGTGCAGAAAGGTTCGCCCGGCGACGTCGGCGCCCAGCGTTTTGCCGTCCTTGTATATTTTGAGATGCGGCTTTTGCAGGGCGACGGCCACGGGATTGGAGAAATCCCAGTCGCGCGTTTCACCGCCGGAAATGGCGTCAAACGCGCCGGCTTGTTCCCGGATCAGGCGCACGAGCGACTCTATGGCCGTGGCATAGGCACGCCCATCCTTTTCTATCGTGGTGCTCTGGACATAGTAGGGGCCCACCTGGCCGGAGGTATAAGGAAACCAGGGTATGCGCTCATCCACAAACTGGAAGGCGCCGGTCGCAAGCAGATTGCGCAGGTTTTCCTCCTGCAGCGCGATGGCCAGGGACTCCTTCATGTTTGGCATAGGTGGGCCAAGCCTACTAAACGCGGCGTGCAAAGGCAATCCCCGGAAACGCCACGGAAATGGGGGCGAATCGAATCTGCTGACAATCATGACCCTGTCGTAATTTCTTATGTTTCACGTATTGACAATTCCGAGTAACAGTGGTTACTATTCGATTATCGTAATAGCTGACTGCTCTATAAAGGTAGTCACCCAGTTTGGCTGAATAATACTGTTAGAAGGTTGCCGGAATGAAATTACTATCCGACTGGCATATCCATTCACGGAACTCATGCGACGGGGCTTGCCTGATGGTCTCTGATCTTGTCCGTGAAGCAAAGCAAAAGGGGGTTTCCAATTTTGGATTAACGGATCATTTGCACACTCCGCACAACCTGCCCGATATTGCCAGGTCCCGAGCAGAGTTCCTCTCCAACGACCCTTCTCCCCACTTCCATTTTGGAATTGAAGTAAGCTGTGTGTCGCAATGGGAGATCAGGGAAATTGCAGGTGGGCAACACAAGAATCCCGTTTATGGGTTACGGTCAGGCGGCAAAGCCGGGTGCGCTCTGACCATAGGGATCATGGCGGATGATATCCGGAAATATCAGATCGAATACGTCGTTGGTGGCGCGCACTGGCCCATGTACGTTCCGATGGAGCGCGAGGCCGTTATCCGGGACTATCACCGGCAGAATATGTTTCTGGCGGCCCACCCGCTCGTTGACATTGTCGCACACCCCTGGTGGTGGATGGGACACTGGATAGACAACAACGGCAAGTACACCGCCGAACCTTGGTTTGACGACTTCAGCGTAATTCCGAGATCCATGCACAACGAGTTCGCCTCAGCGGCAATCGAGTTTAACACAGTGGTCGAAGTCAATATCGGGGCGAACTTGCTGAATCGCCAATATCCAGAAGGATTTGTCGCCCAATACCTGGAGTATCTGGCCGAACTCCAGTCGCAGGGAGTTCGTCTCAGCATCGGTTCAGATTGCCATGCCGCTCACTATGATACTGACTTTGAGAAAACCAGCCGGATGCTGGAGAGCACGGGAATCACGGATGATCTCTGGTGCCTGGAGCCGAGAGCCGACAAGAAAAAATCTTCAACGGTTGCAGCGGACGGCGTTCCGCCGCCGCTGAACCGGAGCGTGTGCGCCGGACATGTCGTATTACTGGGAGGTGAAAGACCTTCGCTCAGGTATAAGCGGAGCCGAAGAGCGAGCGGAAGGGCAAGGGCATCGCCGTGAGGCGGGGTCTGAAGGAAGCCCAACGCGAACGTGCGGGGCGACGAACAGGAACCGGATATGAGGTGTGGTACGCTCGGGGCGAGCGGGCACGTGACCGCGAAGCCCTCCATCCGCGAATGGGGCGTGCTTTATAAATCCGGCGTTTACGCACGGAAAGCAGCGCGACTTACTCCGGGAGACCTGCAACGCTGTCCAAGAGGACTGAGGGCGGAGCGATCCACCCCGACCACGGTGCAGGAGTCAGCAGAAGGCATAGTAGGCAGGGGCAGGCAAGGTTAGTGAGGCACTCCAAAGCCGAAGAGGTGGAGGCAACCGATAGGCCAAGCCGTAACGCCGCTGTCCGAAGGCCAGAACGGAAGAGAGGAAGAGTAGGACGGAGGCGGTATGGAACGTAAGCCGGGAAAACAAATGTGGCTGCCCTTGGTCATCGAGGGCGAACGGTTCCAAGCTGAACCCGCAACCGAAACTCCGGCAGTGAATACGCAAGTGATGGAACGGGTGCTGGAGCGGGAGAACCTGCTTCGTGCGCTCAAGCGAGTCAGGAAGAACAAAGGTAGCGGAGGCATTGACGGAATGACCGTCGAGGGACTGACGCCCTATCTCAAAGAACACTGGCCGAGCATCCGACAGAAGTTGCTGGAAGGGACGTACAAGCCCCATCCGGTCAGGCGCAGCGAGATACCCAAAGACTCAGGCGGAATGCGTAAGCTTGGCATTCCGACGGTGCTGGACCGATTCATCCAACAAGCAGTGATGCAGGTCCTTCAGGAGGATTGGGATCGGACGTTCTCGGCAGGAAGCTACGGCTTTCGGCCAGGCAGGAACGCCCACCAGGCGATTGCCGCGGCACAGGGACACCTGCGCATGGGCAACAACTGGGTGGTGGACATTGATCTGGAAAAGTTCTTTGATCGGGTGAATCACGATAAGCTGATGAGCGAGGTGGAAAAGCGAGTGGGGGATTCCAGAGTAGTGCGGTTAATCAGGCATTTTCTGGAGGCAGGGGTCCTCGATCGGGACTGTCTGCATCAAACAACGGAAGGCACGCCGCAAGGCGGGCCGCTGTCGCCTCTGCTGGCGAACCTTCTGCTCGACGTGCTGGATCGTGAGTTGGAACGACGCGGGCATCGGTTTGCGCGATATGCGGACGACTGCAACATCTACGTTCGCAGTGAGCGAGCCGGCAAACGCGTGATGGCCAGTGTGAGTCGGTTTCTAACGCGGAAAATCAAGTTGGAGGTGAATGAAGCCAAGAGTGCGGTGGGCAGACCTTGGGAGCGGAAGTTTCTGGGGTTCACGTTCACACGCCAGCTGAAGCGACGGATCAGCCCGGAAGCGGTGAAGAAGTTCAAAGGGAAGGTGAGGCGACTCACCAACCGGCATTTAGGCCGCTCCATGCGCACGGTAGCCGCTGATCTCCGGCAGTATATGACGGGCTGGGAAAACTACTTCGGCTACGCCGAGGTAAGAACAACACCCCGCGAACTGGATGCGTGGCTTCGCCGACGATTGAGATGTTACCTTTGGAAGCAATGGGGGCGAGCTGGTTACCGGAAACTGAAAAAGCTTGGGGTCAGTCGCGATCTGGCGTGGAATACCGCCAAATCCGCACATGGCGCTTGGCGGCTCAGTAAAAGTCCGGGACTGGCTTTTGCGCTCACGAGTCGTTACTTTGCTGCCTTGGGAGTTCCAAGCTTGTGTGTAACTGAATAATCGACCGAATCGCCGGATACGTGACCCGTCTGTCCGGTGGTGTGGGAGGAGAGGAGCCGCGAGGCTCCTCCCTATCCCGATTCGGCAAGAGAAGAGATGATGAATATGAAGATACTTATGCCGTTAGTTTGTTGCATTTGTGTGGTCGGTTGTGCCACGGGCAAGTTCGCCAAGGAAAAAGACACCCCATATTCTGGCCTTGATTCGGGCCAGAATTGTGGTATTGTGGCGTCATGATAACAACAGCGCTCAGCAATCTCAAAGATCATCTGTCCTCCTATGTGAAGGAGTCCGCCAAGGAGGAAATCGTCATCACAAGCCATGGCAGACCGGTCGGCGTCTTAAAGGGCTTCGCCCATGAAGACGAATACCTCGAGTATCGACTGCTGAATGATGCACGTTTCCTGAAGATCATCCAACGGTCCCGAAGGGAAGCCCGAGCGGGGAAAGTCACACGACTCGACGATCTGCAATAGAATGCGGATGGCGAAGGAAATGCAGAGAGTGTGGGCGTTCCTGACGCGATGCGGCGGGGCACTCGGATTTCGGTCCCAGCATCGTTCAAAGCGAAAGCGGCTTCCCTGCTGCCCTAACCCGCAGTGGAATACGCAGTGTGCCGAAAAGAGATTGACGACCGTGATTCATCATCAGCGCACCACGAGACCCTCGCGCAGCCGCAGAACGCTTCCCGGCCGGCGCAGTACCATAAGCGCGGCGATTGCCAGGTAGGCAATGGAAAAAGCCGGATGAATCTGATCGGCGCTCAAGCCCAGCAGGTGACCGCCGGGCAGAAACTCCACGATACCGGGCAACACCAACTGGAGCGCAAACAAGACAAATAACAGCGCGGCTTGTGGCAGCGCGAGCTGGAGTGAGGCGAGCATGACCACCGCCAGCAGCGACTGCGCCGCAGTCAGAAAAATCTCCTGCATCTGAAAGTCCACCATGGGGATGGGATAGGCCAAGGTCCGCGCGGAGAGGGCAAACACAACCGGGATCATTCC
>JACPGM010000125.1 GCA_016188985.1 Lentisphaerota bacterium
GCTTGCCCAGTTGGACGAAATGGCCTCCTGGTCCCCGCTCCAACGGCCGGGCTGGACCTGCTTTTCCAATGACCAGCCCCTGCCACCCGACGGCAAGGATGGCAGTTGGCTCAGCACCGGCACGGGGGTGCGCGCCATCGCCCTGGCTCTCGATCTATTGCCGGCCGACACGGTGGACACCGCCTTGCGTGCGCGATTAGACACCCTCTTGCGCGCGGAAATCGAACAGGTCGTGGACGACTGGAACCAGAAGCGCCAATGGTTCGTCAAATGGCGCAATCCCATCACCAATCAATGGGTGCTACCCTTGGAAGGGTTGATTGGCGCCTGCCTCGTGCTCGGCAGGGAGCGGTATCGGGACGCGTATGAATTCGGGGTGCGCCACATGCGGGAGGCGCTCGACGCGCACGGAGCGGACGGCGAATTCGAAGAAGGCGCCCATTATGCCGCCTATACGGTCACGTCCATGCTCTACACGGCGCATGCCATGGCGCGCGCCGGCGACGATTGCCTCCTGGGCCATCCGTTTCTCCAACGCTTTCCCACGTGGCTCGTCCATCATCTCCAACCGGGCCGGTGGCTCATCAATTGTTTCGACAGCTTCACCCCGACGGCGCCGCGCGGCGGCCACAATCCGGCGGGGGACAATTTTCTCCAGTTCCTCTCCCTGCTCGCCGTGACCACAAACCATCCGGTCGCCCGCTGGGCTCTGCGCCATCTGTTCGACCGTCCGTCAGAGGATCTGGCGGGCTTGGCGGTGCGCGTGTTGTTGTCCGAGGGCGGCGACGCGCCGGCGGTGCCGCTCTATGCCGCCTACGACCGCGCGCGCCGGGTCAATTGGCGCAGCGGCTGGGAGGATGACGCCACGGGCGTCTGGATTCGCGGCGGTCATCCGTCCGACCAACATGATCATTTTGATCGCGGGCACGTGAACTTCATCTTGCGCGGACGCCCGATCCTGATCGAAGCCGGCACGCCGGCCTACCATAATGCGCTCATTTGTTCCCACTACAGCTCGGGGCTAGGCCACAACGTGCTGCAACTCGGCACCCAGATGCCCGGTCAGCCGTCCACCCCCCTCGGCGAATATCTCTGTCTGCCCGGCTGGCAAAAAAAAGCCGTGGCCCCGCTCACCGTGCAGCGGCTCGACGCTGCCGGCGGCGAGGTCACAGTGGACGGCACGGCGTGCTACGATGGACTTCAGCGCTGGCGGCGCACGGTGCGCTGGACGATCAATGAACTGACGGTGGAAGACGATGTCGCCCTGGCCGATGCGCACACGGACATTGTCTGCTTCCGCTGGCATCTGGGCGCGACGCAGTCGCCCCGCATTCAAGGCGCCGGTGCCCGATGGCAGGCAACATGGTCCGAGGCAACCCTGACGCTGGAAAGCTCCGTGCCGCTCGTCGTCATTGAGGAGCCGATGCCCGATCATACCCTTGTGGCGCGGACCTGGGACGATCCGGCGCCGGACCATCTCCACCCCTGCCTCGTGGTCCGTTCGGCGGAACCCGTCGCCGGGTTGCGCCTCACGACCCACGTGCACCCTGCCTAACGCGGCGGCGGGAGCGGAGGAGCCGGGGCGCCCGGCGCCGCTTATGCCGCACTTCGATCCGGCGCTATCCTTATACGGGCGCCGTCTCGGGTCTCGGTGGAGGTCATGGTCCATCCGCCTATCTGACGACGAGTTCGACATGATTCACACGGAACTCCTCCGATGAAACATTACTGAATTTCCGTAACTTCTTTCCGTAACTTCTCTTGACAAGACTTTTTGTTGTGATATAGGGTCTTATTGATGGAAATGAAAACAAAGGAGTTTTTTACTTTCTATGCGCCAGATTGTCGGAAACGCCATTTTCATCGCAGAACCAAAAATGAGATAGTTGAATTCGTAGTACAACTTGAGGTTTTGATAGGAAAACAATGGCGCCCTGTTATCAGATACGACACCTCGCATAGATTCGCTCATTGTGATATTTTGCACTGGAAAGGAAAAATAGAAAAGGTAGCCATGCCAACTCTTGACTTTAGAACCGCTTTAACCTTTGCTGACGAAGACTTGAGAGAAAACTGGAACGTTCACCGTGAACGTTTTCTGAAGGAGGCGAGTAATAATGAAAGATGAATCATTCTGGGAATTACAGCGCACACTTTCCGCAGAATTCAGTAAATATGTGCTTGGCCATCCGGAAATTGATGAGCAAATTCCAGATGGCGCACAGTTAATATTTAACCTGAAGGATAATCCAGAGTTTAATGATTGGGCGCTCCAGGCAGCACGGTCGCAATGTGAGCAAAACCAACCCATGGTGATAGTGAAAGTCGAGGGACTTGCGCCTGTTTCCTCTTCTCGGTTAGTCGGGCCCAAGTTGGTACCTGCTTGATTGCACAATCTCAGCTTATGCCGCACTTCGATCCGACGCCACCCTTATACGGGTGCCGTCTCGGGTCCGGGTGAAGGCCATTGTCCATCCGCCTGGCTGACGGCGAATTCGATATAATTCAGGTGGAACTCCTCCGATGAAACATTATTAATTTCAATCCGGTTATCCCCTCGTCGCACTGTGGCAACGGGGGCTTCAAAAGCGCAGATCGGCGAGGGGCAGCCCCACGGCGCTGGAATGGGCCCTATCGCCGGGCAGGGCGTTCCGTTGACCAATACCGTGTATGGCGTCGTTTTTTCCGGTCCGGGTCCGCCGGGCTCGGATGCCAGCCGTATTTGCGCCCGTTGGCCCGGCGCGGGCGCGGGCCCCGTGGCGATATCGAAAACC
>JACPGM010000123.1 GCA_016188985.1 Lentisphaerota bacterium
GGGTTTGGCGTTCATTCCGAAGCACTATATCATGCTTCGGTTTATATGCAATAAAAAAAACGAGACCCCTGGATGCTCGAAAAATCCGCCGCTGCCGCCGTCCTCTTGCCCGCTCCCGCTTCAAGCCGCTAAACTATTACGTGGCAATTACGCCTGAGCGCCAGTCAGTCTTCAACGTAAGGCCGCGATCTATCTTAACCCTAAATCCCGCTGGGTAAATTCAACTTGTTGGGATTGACGTTGCCGGAATAAACGCGCCATCAGCGGCTGCGTTTAAGAAGCTGCTGCAGGCTGCGCCAGGAACTGGCATTAAGCACGTCTTCTTTTTCCAGCCAGCCGCGGCGGGCCTGGCCGATGCCGAAGCGCATTAACTCCAGGTCGGCCGGCCTGTGGGCATCGGTGGCAATCGCCACCTTCACGCCCAGCTCTTTGGCCATGCGGCAATAAGCGTCGTTCAAATCCAGCCGCTGGGGGTGAGAATTCAATTCCAGAAAACAGCCGCGTTCCCTGGCCGCCGCCAACAGGCGCTCCAAGTCAACTTCATAGGCCTCGCGCTCGCCGATCAGCCGGCCGCTGGGATGAGCCAGGATATTGAAATAGGGATTATCCATGGCGCGGATGATTCGTTCGGTCTGCTTCGCGCGCGAGAGGGTAAAGATATGGTGAACAGCGCCCACGACCAGATCCAATTCCCTGAGGATATCGTCGGACAAATCAAGTTCGCCGCTTTCAAGAATATCCACCTCGGTGGATTTCAAGATGCGGAAGCCATGGAACTTTTCATTCAGCCGATCAATTTCCCGGATCTGCTGCCTGAGACGCGTGGTATTCAGGCCGTGGACCATGCTCAAGTGCTTGGAATGGTCGGTAATCGCCAGGTATTCGTAGCCGCGTTTTTGCGCCGTGGCGGCCAGCTCGGCGATGGTGCTCTGGCCGTCGGTGGCGCGCGAGTGCGCATGCAGGTCGCCGCGGATATCCGCCAAGCCGACAAGTTTCGGCAGTTGGCCGCGCTCGGCGGCCTCAATCTCGCCGCGGCTTTCGCGCAGTTCCGGCTCGATATAGGGCAACTGCACTGCGGCATAGATCTCCTGCTCGGTGGCCCCGCCTATCCTTTTTTCGCCGCGGAACACGCCGTATTCATTGAGCTTAAGCCCCGCCTGCAGCGCCCGGGCGCGGATGGCGATGTTATGGGTCTTGGACCCGGTGAAATAATGCAAGGTCGCGCCGTAGCTCTCTTCCGGCACCACCCGTAGATCCACTTGTAATCCTGAGCGCAGCACAATCGCCGAACGGGTCTGGCCATGGGCCAACACCTTCACCGCATCTTCATATTCAACGAAGCGCCGCATGATTTCAGCGCTGTCCGCGCCGGTCGCCAGGATATCCACGTCCCCCACCGTTTCCAGCCGCCGCCGGAAACTGCCGGCCGGCACAACCTGTTTAATCCCTTTCACACCTTGCAGCGTTTTCAGCAGCGGCGCCACAATCTGTTCCGCCGTGAACCATAACACGCGATTCCCGGCCTTGCTTTTCCTCTCGATATACTCGCGAATTTTATGCTCGGTCTTTTCGGCAAACCCGGCCAACGCTCTCAGTTTGCCGGTCCGCACGGCGTTGCCCAGGCCTTTGAGATCCGCGATCTTCAACTTTTCAAAGATTTCATGCACCCGTTTAGGGCCCAATCCCGGGATCTTCATCAGGTCGCTGAGCGTTTCCGGCACGTGTTTGGCCTCTTTTTCCAGCGCTTGCAGGTGGCCGGTTTCCACGATTTCCTTCATTTTCAAGGCCAGGGCCTCGCCAATGCCGGGTAATTCCGCCAGGTCCTCGTTGGCCGCCACCATATCGGCTACGCTACGCGGCAGGCTTTCCACCAGCCGGGCGGCGTTGCGGTAGGCGCGCACGCGAAACACATTGGCGCCCTCAATTTCCAGCAGGTCGGCCAGCTTATTGAGCGTCTGGGCAATTTCGATGTTATGAACCGGCATGGCCGTCTCTCCCAACGCTGTATAGTAACTTAAACCTGAGGAGCAGCGAAGAAAAAACAGAATTATTAGCCACACTTGTCCGCCTGGGCGGAAAAAGGCACAAGCAGAGCACATAAAGTTGTAGCCGCGAGACGATAGGCTCGCGCCCTGTGATTTTTGTGCATCTTTGTGGCAACTTCTGGGTTGCGGGCCTTAGCCCGCGTTGGTAACAGAGGGACCTGCGTTCCGGAATGGGAAAACGCCATGGCGGCAATGCTGATTACCGCTTGATTACCGCCTTGCCGCGCGGGGCGCTTCCTGATATAAGACAACAATAAATGCTTAGATTGTTGTCCGGAGGTTTCAGCCCGTGACGAGCAAACACCCGCAGCGAATGGCGGCAACAGTGTTGCTTGGCGTCGGGCTTTTGGCCGGCGCTCTGGCCCACGGCCTGATTCAAGGAGGTCACCCCGTGAAAACGCTGCCTGAGCCGAAATTGAACGGACGCATTTCGGTCGAGGAGACAATTGCCCGGCGCCGCTCCGTGCGCGAGTTCGTCAATATCCGCCTGAACGACCAGGAATTATCCCAGCTCCTCTGGGCCGCGCAGGGCATCACTGATAGAGCTAATAACTTCCGGGCGGCGCCATCCGCCGGCGCCACCTATCCGCTGGAAACTTACGTGGCGCTGGCCGAGGGTCTCTTTCATTATCTGCCGGAAAAGCACGCCCTTGAGCTCCTCAAGTCAAATGATGAACGCCGGGCGTTGGCTGAGGCCGCCCTGAACCAGCGCTGGATGGAAAGCGCCGCGGCCATATTTATTTTCACCAGCGTGAGCGCGCGGACCACGCAGCGCTACGGGCAACGCGGCATAATGTATATTCACATGGAAGCCGGCCACGACGCCCGTCGGCGCCTTCGATGACAACGCGGTCTCCAAAATTCTTGGCCTGCCGAAAACCGAAACTCCTCTCTATCTCATCCCGGTGGGCAAAGAAAGGCGCTAAGCGCCATGAAATCCCAAGTGAGCACTTCGACTGCGTTGAAATCAACAGCTCTTGGCAGATTTAACCGGGGACAACTTTAAAAACAGTGTCCTTGACGCGCGCGTGTTCTTTGAGCTTGGTCCCGACATTCTGCCCGCACGCCGCCTTGGTCACGTTGGCATGCTCGATTTGCATGGATTCAACGACCTGGGTAAAATCGCTGGTATGACCCTTTACGTGAATCGTATCGCCAATGGCAAGATCCCCATCGGTAAGCTGAATGGCGCCAACGCCAACATGTCCGAAATAATGCGTAATGTGACCAATTTTTGCTTCCGCCATAACTGCTCCTTTCGCCCGGCAATGCGCCGGGCCTGTTAATAATTTGCTTCGGACTGTAATACTCCTTTTTTTATTGTCCTTATTATACGGCCCCTGTCGCCCCTGTCAATAATCCTTCCCGTCAATTCCCGGAGACTGGCCATTTCCCGCGAGAAAAAAATCAAGGGCGTCTCTTACGACATGTCTCTTACGGCACTTGCGCTTTTAGCGCCATTCCTCTACGATGCAGCGCCTTAAAAGACTTTTTTTGCGTGTATTAGCAATAGGAGAACGGAACCATGAGCAGACCAACATCGGGAATCTTCAAAACCAGCAAGCGCATTCGCCTGGGCATCTGGGGACTGGGGCGCGGGGCAAGTTTCTACGGCGCCTGCCGGGCGCTGAACATTGATGTCGTAGCCGGCTGCGACTACAACGCGCACATGCGCGCAGCGTTCCTGAACCATAACCCGGACGCTTTCGCCACCGCCGAGGCCGCCGAATTCCTGAAGCAGGACTTTGACGCCGTTCTGCTGGCGACCTTCTGTCCGGCGCACGCCGATGACGCCATCGAGTGCCTGCGCGCGGGCAAGCACGTGCTCTCGGAAGTGACCTCGTTCCATACCATGGCCGAGGGCGTGCGCCTGGTCGAAGAGGCTGAGCGTTCCGGCCTGATCTACAATCTGGCGGAAAACTATCCCTTCAGCGCCGCCAATATGTGGCTCAAAGCCAAGTGGGATGAAGGACTCTTCGGCGAGCTGGTCTATGCCGAGGCCGAATATGTCCACGAAATCCTGACGCTCTCCTACACCTATATTGACGGTACGCCGATCATCCCCGGCAACCAGGCGCACAGTTGGCGAAGCTGGATCAACTATCACTACTACAACACCCACTCGTTAGGGCCTATGATGTACATTACCGGCACGCGCCCGATAAGGGTAGTGACGCTACCCGGCACCCTCCGCCTGCCGGGCTATGTGATGAAAGGGATCGCAAGCATGGGCGCCGCCACGCCTTCGCTGATCACCATGAGCAATGGCGGACTCGTGCGCAACCTGATGGGACCCATGACCAGCGATGACAGCATCGCCCGCTATTGGGGCACACTTGGCGCCGCGCGCATGGCCGGCCAGGGACTGCAATTGCGCCTGGGCGGACGCGGCAACAGCCCCATGATGGAGGTCCATCCGACTTGGCCGGCATTCACCGGTCTGGCCGAGAAAACCGGCCACGGCGGCGGCGACTTCTGGACGCTCTACTATTTTGCCCGCCAGATCCTTGAAGGCACACCCGCACCTTTCGACATCTACACCGCGGCCGATTGCACCATTCCCGGCATCCTGGCCTACCGCTCCCAGGCCGAAAACGGGCGCGCCTTCGATGTGCCCGACTTCCGCGACCTCAAGCAGCGCGAGCAATACCGCAACGACCACTACGCCCAACCGCGCTTCGACCACCGTGAGGGTCTCTTCCCCAAGAGCGCCGCCAACGATCCGCTCGCGCTGCAATTCGCGCGCACCATGCGCGACCTCGTTGATCAAGGCGCGGTATATCGGCAATACCGCGACTGGACCAAGGTCCTGGATGAGTGTGCCAATCCGGCCAACCTGGTCGAACTGTGCGACAAGGCTATTGCCGTCTTGCCGCGCCTGCAGGCTACTCAAGCCGCGGCCCGTCAGATCATGGAACGCTACCCTGAAAGCGAGGCGGCGCGCGTGCTCGGCGAAATGCTGGCCATGAGCGACGCGCCCAAGACTTCCAAGAGCGCTTATGCCAAGGTGCTGCAACAGGAGCGCGCCCGACTGGTAAAATATGTCGCAACCTTTCACGCGGAGCAGGCGAAGCAGGCCAAAGCGAAGCAGAAAGTAAATCTCTCGTTCTCCCCTTTCGTCACCACCTGGCGCCTCACCGGGCCATTGCCCCGTCCTGCCGGCGGCATCGCTCAAGCTCCGCTGGTGCGCCCGCTCGACCGCAAGCTGCGCTGGCAACTGATTGACAAAACTATTCCCCAAGGGGGCGTTCCCGATACATTTGTCAATGTGCATCAGATAACCGACACCAAAGATGGGATGGTCTACCTGGCCAATCGGTTCAATGTCGGCAAGGCAGCGACCTATAGGCTTTGCCTGGGACACGATGGCGGGTGCCGGGTCTTTGTTGACGGCCAGCCGAAGCTGTGTCAAGCCAAGCGGGTAAATCCGGCGGTGCCTGACCGCACCTGCGTACAGCTCAATCTCAAGCAGGGCACGCATTCGGTGGTCGTAGCATTGGACCTTGATCGCGGCGCCGGCTGGGGCATCTACTTCCGCTGGAAGCGTAAAAATATCACCACCGACTTTCCCCAGCGCATAGGTTAAGCATCTCGTTTCTTTGGCAACCCGCCGGCAAAATGCGTGACCAGGGTTATGACTGGGAACGGGTCAAGTCTTAGACCACGCAACCGCCGCGGTTGCGTGGCATGGGTGTAGGGCGAATTTCGCTTCCCCGGCGACTGCCGGGGATTTGAAAAAGCAAGGTCAGTCCGGCTCAGATGCGGGTGCGCCGCGCGAAGCGCTATACTCGTGTATGCGCGAGGGCGGAAAGCCCGCAGATGAGCCGGAATCACCGCCGCCTTTTTCAAACGAAATTCGCCCTGCGATGGACAACGAAAGGCGATAAAAAGAAATTGGGGCGCGGCCAAAAGCCCAGTTCCGTATGGGAATATTCCCTATGGATAACGTCAACTTGAAGGTTATCCTGGATTCGGTCAGCCGCGCGCGGATCGCCGTCATTGGCGACTTCTGCCTCGACAGCTATTGGTTCATTGATCCCACGGCGGCGGAGACCTCGGTGGAAACCGGCTTGGCCACCCGGCCGGTTCGTGCTCAACGCTATACCCTCGGCGGCGCCGGCAACGTGGTGATGAACCTCCTGGCCATGAACGTCCGTGAAGTTCATGCCTTTGGCGTCATCGGCGACGATCCCTTCGGCCGCGAAATGCTGCGCTTGTTGACCGCGGGCCTGCCCGCCAGCTTGTCCGCCGACTTGTCCGCCATAGCCTTGGCGACGGCGGAAGCTTCAGCGAAGGAGGAAGCCTTGACGACGGCGGGCCTGGTCAGCGTGGACGGCATGTTGATCCAGAAAGACAACTGGAATACGCACGTCTATACGAAACCCTATTTGGGCGATCAGGAGCAAAACCGGATTGATTTCGGCAATTTTAACCGGCTCGATCAGGCCGTCGCTAAGCGCCTGGTGGAATTGCTGGAGGAGCGCCTGGCTCATGTTGACCTGATTATCATCAACGAACAGGTCGCCGGCAGCATTCATAGCTCGGAATACTTCCGGCGCCAGTTGGCTCAGCTCATTGCGCGCCACCCGGACTCTCTCTTTCTTCTCGACAGCCGCAATTACAGCGATACCTACGCCGGCGCCGTGCGCAAGCTGAATGCGCACGAGGCCGTCAGACTCTGCGGCACGCCGCGCGCGGCCGATGAACTGGTCATGTCGCTGGGGCCAAGGGGTGTTTGTGACGCGCGGGAGCCGGGGTTGCCTGGTGATGGATGCCCACGGCTTGCGCGAAGTGCCGGGACTGCAGATCCTCGGCCGGACCGATTCCGTCGGCGCCGGCGACAGCATGCTCGCCGGCATCGCCGCGGCGCTGGCCGCGCAATATGACGCCCTCACCGCCGCCACCTTGGGCAATTTCGTGGCCGGCGTCACGGTCCAGAAACTCTTTCAGACCGGCACGGCCACGCCGGCGGAGATTCTGGCCATCGGCGCCGATCCCGATTACCTCTACCGGATCGAACTGGCCGAGGACCCGC
>JACPGM010000124.1 GCA_016188985.1 Lentisphaerota bacterium
GGACCAAAAATCGTGGGCGAAGCGCTGCAACAACAGCGCGACTCCGTCACCGCCTGGATCGCCCCACCCGATCTGCCGCCCCCACCCGCTGAACTGAAGCACGCCAGACGCGTGCTTTTAACCAAGGAGCTGTTCCGCAAGGTCAATTTGTTTGGCGCGCCCGGTCCGCTCATTGCCCTGCGCCTCAAGGACCTGCCGGCGTTTGAGCCCCAGGCGCCCTGGCCGGCGGGCTGCACCCTGTTTATTCCTTTTGGCGATCCCGATAACGTTGGCGCTGCTATCCGCGCCGCGGCCGGACTGGGCGCGGCGCGGGTCGTGCTGCTGCAGGAGGCCGCTTGTCCATTTCTACCCAAGGCCGTGCGCGCTTCCGCGGGCGCGATCTGGAAAATCTCTCTGGAATCGGGGCCGGGCCTCTCAGAACTAGCCGGCATCAGGGCGAGCACGCTCTTTGCGCTCGACCTGCCAGGCAAAGAAGGCGAATCGCTTAACAACGTGAAGCCGCCGGAGAGCTACGGACTGGTTGCCGGAATGGAAGGCCAAGGCCTGCCGGAGGCATTGCGGAAAAATTGGCGGCGTGTTTATATTCCCCTGGCCAAGGGGGTTGAATCGCTCAATGCCGCCGCGGCCGTCGCCATAACCCTCTGGGCCTGGCGGTAAAAGGCAAGTCCAATTCGAATACCGAAATTGCGATTAAATTAGGCCGCCAAAGGCGGCGGCTATTAACTGTAGCCGTCGGACGAAGGCCGACGTTTTCTGACCAATCGCGCGAGCCTGTCGTCTCGCGGCTACAACATTGAAATTCCTAGGCAGTAATTAGGCCTCGGCAACTATTTCATGTGGTAGGGCTGGACAGCCTTGTCCAGCCGTCTTGTCGGCCGCACAGGCTGTGCGGCCCTACCTTTTTGAAATTCATAGACATAAATGGTAGGGGCCAGCCTCCGGCTGGCCCAGCCCGGCCGCCCGCCTGCAATGCTGCGCATAGCGCTGCGGGCAGGCAAACGCACGCAGCCATTCTGTCATTCCCGTGAAAACGGGAATCCAGTCCGAACTTTGAAATTCCTAAACTTCAAATCTTGCGGCAAACTATCTCGAAAAATTTCGAGCTCCATCGCGGCGCGCGCCATAACGGCCGGGTGACTTGCGGAAGGCTGGTACGTGCGGTCTAACGCTATAAGGTTGGAACTCCGGAGGAGGCCGGGAGGCGGGCATGGGCGGCAGGCTGAGCCAGGATTCGTCCGGGTGGCTATAAGCAAGCTTGCGGCCAATGAAGTTCTCAATGGCCGGCAGATGGAACGAGCCCTCCTCGCAGGCAAAGGTAATAGCCGTTCCCGCCGCGCCGGCGCGTCCCGTGCGCCCGATGCGGTGCACGTAATCTTCGGCCTCATAGGGCACATCATAATTGATGACGTGGCTGATGCCTTCCACATGAATGCCGCGCCCGGCGACATCAGTGGCCACCACCACTTTGATCCGGCCGGCGCGGAACGCTTCCAGGATGCGCAAGCGCTGCTCCTGGGGCACGTCGCCCGAAAGCGGCGCGCACGAAATGCCATACTCCGCCAGGTGGCGCGTTAAGCGTTCTACGCCGTCGCGCCGGTTGCGGAAAACCAGCAAGCGTTCAACCGGCTCATGGCGTAACACGCTCAGGAGCACGGGAAGCTTGTCGCGCGCGGATATGACATAGACTTTCTGGTCAATGGCATCCACGGTGACTTTTTCATGTTCCACCTTCACCATGACCGGAGCGCGCATCCAAGCCTGGGCCAGGCGCATAATATCAGGACTGAGCGTAGCGCTGAAAAGCATGGTCTGGCGCTGGTGTTTGGGCGGCAGGCTATAGACAATCCGGCGCACATCCGGAATAAAGCCCATATCCAGCATGCGGTCGGCCTCATCCACAATCAGGATTTCCACGCGGTCGAGCCGCAGAATGCCCTTGCCTTTGAAATCCAGCAGACGGCCCGGCGTGGCTACCACGAGATCAATCCTGTTGCGGGTCAACTCGGTTTGCTGTTTGTGGTAATCCATGCCGCCGTAGACCACGGCCGTGGTGAACGGACAGTACTTTCCCAGGGAGAGCGCGTCCTTATGAATCTGGATAGCCAGTTCGCGGGTCGGCGCCAGAATTAAGGCGCGCGGCGAGCCGTTTTCCCGCGGTTCCGGCAAAGGTCCGCGCAGGAAGCGCGTAAAGATGGCGATCAGAAAGGCTGCGGTTTTGCCCGTGCCGGTTTGGGCGCGGCCGGCAACGTCTTTGCCTTCCAACGCAGGCGGCAAAGCCAGGGCCTGCACACTCGTGCAATGGGTAAATCCCAGGTCGGCAATGGCGCCGATAAGCTCGCGGGGTAATTGTAAATCGTGGAAACCGGTCTTATGCATCTGATCAAAACAGTCCCTGCACGCGCCCGGTCTCTACGTCAACATCAATATTGCGGAAAGCCGGGCTGGAAGCCGTGCCGGGCATTAGTTTGATGTCGCCGGCTACCGGCACCACGAAACCTGCGCCGCGATAAATCAGGATATCGCGGATCGGCAACTCCCAATCGCGCGGCCGGCCTTTGATGGTCGGGTCGTGCGACAAGCTGAGATGGGTCTTCACCATGCAGGTGCCCAGTCGGGCAATTTCGGGATCAGCCTCAAACGTCTTGGCCTTCTCAAGGGCGGTAGCG
Organism: Lentisphaerota bacterium; assembly: GCA_016188985.1. Lineage (GTDB taxonomy): Bacteria > Verrucomicrobiota > Kiritimatiellia > JAAZAB01 > JAAZAB01 > VSJD01. The sequence continues at coordinate 2,667 of JACPGM010000124.1, forward strand.
GTATACGTGACCCCGCGCGCGCCGTAGACCTCCTTGGCGATCAATTCAATGCGCTGACGCAGCGGCAGTTGCAACTCATACAGAAACTTGAAATGATTCTTTTCGTTGCAGGCGGCAATGACGGCCTCGGCCAATTCGCGGGCGCCCTCGCCGCCTTTCAGCCAATGCGCGGAATGAGCCGCCAAGGCGCCATGCTGCTCGGCGATTTTCCTGATTAGAGCCACCTCGGCCGCGGTATCGGTATAAAAGCTGTTGATGCACACCACCGGCCGCACGCCGCTCTTCTTGACCGTTTCGATGTGGGCCACCAGATTTTCGCAACCTTTTTCCAGCAAAGGCAGGTTCTCCTTGCGGTAAGCTTCGTCCAGGGGCAACCCCGGCTTAACCACCGGGCCGCCCCCGTGCATCTTGAGCGCGCGCACGGTGCTGACAATAACGACGGCATTGGGCTTTAACCCGGAAAAACGGCATTTAAGATTCCAGAACTTTTCAAAACCGATGTCGGCGGCAAAGCCGCTTTCGGTGACATGATATTCGCCCAGGCGCACGCCGAGCTCATCGGCGATGATCGAGCTTTGCCCAATGGCGATATTGGCGAATGGGCCGGCGTGGACAAAAACTCCCTGGCCTTCTATCGTCTGCAGCAGGTTCGGATTTAAAGCTTCCACCATCCAGGCCGTCATGGCGCCATCCACTTCCAGATCGCGGGTGGTTACCGCCTTGCCCTGACGGCTATAGGCCAGCACCATGCGCCCCATGCGTTCGCGCATATCTTTCAGATCTTTGGCTACCGCTAAAATCGCCATGATCTCGCTGGAAACCGTGATCTGGAAACCGGAGGGCATCTCAAAGCCGTCCATCTTGCCGCCCCGGCCAATTGTAATGTTGCGCAAGGCCTGGGCGCAGAAATCAATCGCCCAGCGCGTCTCGACCCGTTGCGGATCAATGTCCAGACGCTTCAGTCCGGCCTGCTTCAGGCGCGCGTCATCGTAGTTGCGTTCATGCTGCATGCGCGAGGTGAGTGCCACCATTGCCAGATTATGGGCGTTGGTAATGGAGTCAATGTCGCCGGTCAGGCGGATCGAGAGCGGCGTCAGCGGGATACACTGGGCCAGACCGCCGCCGGCGGCCGAGCCCTTCACATTAAAGGTTGGGCCGCTCGAGGGCTGGCGGATTGCGCCGACCACGCGCTTCCCCAATTTGCCCAGGCCTTCAATCAGGCCCATGGTCGTGGTCGTTTTGCCTTCGCCCAGCGGCGTAGGCGTAATGGCGGTGACGTCAACATACTTGGCCAAGGGCGCCTTTTTCAAACGCGCAATCGCACGTCGGAAATCAACCTTGCCTACCTGCCGACCCATGGGAATAAGTTCTTCTTCCTTTAGACCCATTTTGGCCGCCAAGCGGGCAAACGGCACCATGTTTTTTTCAGCCGCTTCGGCAATTTGCCAATCAGCCATTTTTAAGGGATCAAGTTTCATGGGAACATTAGTCCTTTTCTTGTTACTACTCAGACATCTGAGAAAACACTTTCCGCCCGTGGCGGATCCGCCTCAGGTGGAAACTACGAAATGCACGAAATACGCGAAAGGGATTGATTCACCACGCGCGGCGCGTGGTGAATCAAACACTGCTGTTGCATCAGATCCGAGCAGGCCTGCGTTCCCATTTTCGCGCCTTTAGCGTTTTTCGTAGTTCCATTTCTTGCCGACCTGAGCAGTTACCTTTTCTTTTAAGCTACTTAATAAGTAGACATGGGCCGGAAAATTAGCATGTCCTAGCTCAGGCGCAACAGGAAAATACGGGGAAGGGTAATGCTTTATGTGGAAACACATGATGGTAGGGACGGCTCTCCGAGCCGTCCGCGGCGCGTTCGGCGAACGCGCCCTACCGTTTGCCACCACAAGACTAAGACATCTTACGAGAGCTCGAAAAAAGCGAAATGATCGGACCGCTGTTATCGGGATAACCCGGCAAACAGATGGTTGTTCTCAGAAACTCCAGGGAAAAGCCAAAATGACACATTTCCCCTGCTGGTCGCTAAAACCAACCGGAGAGCCGTTATCTTCTCATATTTTAGAAAATCCATCGCAAGGCTTCGAAAAGTACCGCCGTTATAGCCAACACTCCTGCGGTTAATTAGAATCAAACCTATCAAAAATATGGCAAATTAAAAAAAGAACACCCCACCATCAGTCGTGGTTTGGCACCTTATTTTTCCCAATATAAACAAGTGGAACCGTTAGTCCCATGATTCATATTGCTGGGAAGGAATGATGCCCACATCACGAACCAGGCAGGGTATTCCTTTAATTTGCCGTTTTTTCAAAGAACCTCGTTTGCTTATCTATACATAGAGCAATTTTCAGGCCAACTCGACCGTTGAAATTTACTTTTATCTCACTTGGCTCCTACCATAGGCGACATGACGACATGGAGCCCACCGTTAAGAAGCTCTCCAGTCCTAACAGATCGCTCGGCTGGCGTGTTCTCCCTGACGCTCAACCGATGCCGTCTTTGAACCGAGCCTGACTGGCTTAGTGCTCAAAGGCATAAATCCGCTAACGTTAGCCGAGGCGATTTTGGCGCTGGGCAAGGCGTTCGCGCCGGAGCAATGCCTTGCCAGGCCTTGCCCGGCGCGAAGAACGCGGCCCAGCGCCAAAAGCGCCCGGTTCTGGAGAATGGGGCGGTGTTGGGCAGTGCGCTTTGTTGCGTTCGCGGGCCAAGCCCTTCCAGGGATTGGCGCCGCGAACGCGCCGTGCGTCCTGCCCAACGGCGCTCCCACTAACGCGAGCGTATTTATGTTTTTGAACACTTAGTCGTCGCACCAGGCAACTTGCTCAAGGAAACACTCCGGGCAAATTCCGGTTTGACATTTTGCAGGTTCTCCCGGATAAACGCGCCGGCGTTAGCGATGCTCTTAGGGCCTGTAAAGAAATTAAATGAACAATGACGCTGGAAATTTCTTTACAGGCCCTCAGGAAAGTCAATATCATGCAACGGATGGAAATACTGGCGCCGGCCAAAATTAATCTTTTCCTGGATGTATTGGGAAAACGGCCGGATGGCTATCACAACATCAAAAGCATAGTTCTGCCGGTTTCGGTCTATGACCGGATCGTGTTGGAAAACCAGGCCGACGATATTGTCACCGTTGCTCCGAGCGAGATTCACTTACCGGGCATTCCCTGGCCCATGTCCTTATGTCCTCCGGCAGAGAACCTGGCCACCCGCGCGGCCCGCTTGCTGCAGGAAACAACTGGTTACCGGGGCGGCGTTCGCATCGTTCTGGAAAAGAACATTCCGCTTGGCGCCGGCCTGGGCGGCGGCAGCTCGGACGCGGCAGCGGTGTTGAAGGGCCTGAACGAGCTCTGGCAGACCGGCTTCTCCCTGGAGCGATTGATGACGCTTGGCGCACAGTTGGGCTGTGACATTCCGGCTTTTATTCAGGGCGGCTGTTTGTGTCTGGAAGGCACTGGCGAGCGGCTTAAGCCCGTGCGCCGCTCCCGGCGGCAGCCACTATGGCTATTACTGGTTTACCCAGGATTTGCCGTTTCCACCAGCGACATCTATGCACGTTGCGATGCGGGCTTGACAGTCATGGGCGTGGCAGATAAGTTTCAACAGGTTGCTGACGGATTGGAACAGGGCTTGACCCGGCAGGTGGCCACCGGCCTTTATAACGCGCTGCAGCCAACGGTGCTCCGGAAATATCCGCTGTTGGAACTGCTGAAAAATAAACTTGAGACAACCGATGCGCTCGGAGTAGAGTTAACCGGATCGGGTTCCACCCTGTATGCGCTGGTTGAGAATGCCGAGCATGGGAACGCCTTAGCGGAGCGACTGCGCGCGAACATCGCGTGTCCCGTGTGGACCAGTGTGGCTCAGGCAATTTAATCGGACGAAATTTCAAATGGCAACCGGAGCACCGGCCGACGCAGGCGCCTGGTCCATTTGCAGTCTATGGGTTGTGAATGTTCCGAGGGCGCCGCGGTTAACTAGGGCTTTGTACCGTATCGCCGGTCTGCCCGATGGTGTAATGGCAGCACACGGCCCTTTGGAGGCCAGAGTCTAGGTTCAAATCCTGGTCGGGCAATAGTACTACTATGGAGACCATGTTGAAAATTTTTACGGGCAGCGCCAATCCAGCCTTGGCCGCCGGCATCGCGCGGCAGCTCAAGACCGCCTTGGGCCAGATTCAAATCAGCCGGTTTCCCGACGGCGAAATCGCCGTGAAAATCATGGACAACATCCGGGGCAAGGATGTGTTCATCATTCAGCCCACTTGCTACCCGCCCAACGAGAACGTCATGGAACTCTTGATTGTAATTGACGCCATGCGGCGGGCTTCAGCCGCGCGCATTACGGCGGTCATGCCTTTCTTCGGCTACGCGCGCCAGGACCGCAAAGACCAGCCGCGCGTGCCGATCACGGCCAAGCTTGTGGCCAACCTGCTGGTGGCGGCGGGCACCAGCCGGTTGTTGGCCATGGATTTCCATGCCCAGCAAATCCAGGGTTTCTTCGATATTCCCGTGGACCATCTTGAAGCCTCTCCGGTAATCGTCAAGTACCTGCGTGAAAAAAAATACGCTTCCCCGGTGGTGGTTTCGCCCGATCCCGGCGGCATGAAAATGGCCTATCGTTACTCGCGCCTGTTAAACTCTGGCCTGGCGATTGTCGCCAAACAGCGCACCAGCCCCGTGAAGGTGGAGTCCTACAACCTGGTCGGCGACCTGAAGGGCAAAACCTGCATCCTGGTGGATGATCTTGTGACCACGGGCGGCACCCTGGGCGCCGCCGCTAAGCTCTTGCGCTCCGCCGGCGCCAGCCGTATAGTCGCCGCGGTTACTCACGCCGTCTTTACTCCCGAGGCGTACGAAAACTTGAAACGGTCGGCCATTCAGGAAGTCGTGGTGACCGATAGCGTTCCGCTGCGGATGGTCAGTGGCGCCCCGAGCGTGCGGGTGCTGTCCGTAGCCAAACTGTTCGCCGAAGCTATTAGACGCATTCATAACAATCAGTCAGTATCGTCCTTGTTCAACATTTAGGGCCTGGAGGCTACGTCATGGTTCAGAAAATAGAGACCATCCAACTCTCCGCGAGCCGGCGCAACCGCTGCGGCTCGCGCGTTGTCCGCCGCCTGCGTCAGGAAGGCTGGCTGCCGGGCATTCTCTATAATGCCCAGGGCCGCTCCCAACCTATTCAACTCCAGCGGCATGCCTTCGAACTCTTGATCCGGCACCGCGCCGGCGAAAATCTGATCATGGACCTTACCCTTGACGGAGAAGCGCCCCAGAAGGTCCTGCTCAAAGACACCCAGCGCGATCATATTCACGACAATCTGATGCACGTGGATTTCCTCGAAATTTCGCTCACGCGCAAGTTGCGCGTGCCGGTGGCCATCCGCCTGACCGGCGAGCCCTTCGGGGTTACTCAGGAAGGCGGCGTCCTGGAGCACCTGCTGCGCTCCGTCGAGGTGGAATGCCTGCCGGGAGATCTGGTCAAAGAATTGGCGCTGGATGTCAGCGCGCTTAAAATCGGCGACAGCCTTTTCGTGCGCGACTTGAAGGTGGATCCTAAAAAGTTGACCATCCTGACCGCCGCGGATATTGCCGTGGCTGCCGTGCTCATGCCGCACATTGAAGAAGAAGTGAAGCCGGAGGAAGCGGCCGCCGAAGGCGCCGCCCAACCGGAAGTAATCGGCGAAGTTAAGGAGGGCGAAGCCGCCGCGGATGAAACCAAGGAAGGCAAGGCCCCGACGCCGCCGGCGGCCGGCAAGGAAACGGCCCCCAAGGCCGAAAAAGGCAAGGAAGCCAAGGGTAAAGGCCGGGAGAAGGAATAGGATTTTTTCACCCCGCCGTCTTCTTTTGCCCGCAGAGCGTGGAGCTGTGAAACTGATTGTAGGCTTGGGCAATCCCGGAAAGGAATATGAGCACACGCCGCATAACGTCGGCTTTGATGTCATTGACGAGCTGGCGCAGCGGTGCGGCTGCCGGTTGCGGCGCAGCTTCCGGTTTCAAGCCCGCGCGGCGCGCGCTAAGCTTGGGGGCGAGCAGCTTATTCTGGTTAAACCCGGGAGCTACATGAACCGCAGCGGGCCAGTCGTCGCCGCTTTAACCCGCTCTCTGAACATCAGCCTGAATGACCTGCTGGTCATTCTTGATGACGCCGACCTGCCGCTGGGCCGCCTGCGCCTCCGGATGGGCGGTGGCGGCGGCGGACACAAGGGGCTGCTCTCCATTATTGAGCATCTGGGTCAGGAACAATTCGCCCGCCTGCGCTTGGGAATTGGGCGACGCGAAGGCCAGGATCTGGTAGCGCACGTGCTGAAGCCTTTTACGGGCGAGCTGCGCGCAACCGCGCAGGCCATGGTCGCGCGGGCGGCCGAAGCCGCGCTCTTCCTGGCCGCCCATGGCGCCCAAGCCGCTATGAACAAATTCAATACCTGAAGAAAAGGGGACACATGACAAGCTATGATGCCATGATTATATTGACGCTGCCGGTTACCGAGCAAACCCTGGAAGAAAAACTTGATAAAATCCGCGCGGAAATTGAAAAACTGGGCGGCACGGTCGGGCAGATTACGCGCCTGGGGCGGCAGAGCTTTGCACGGCCGTTGCAGAAACAGGACGCCGGTTTTTACGTGCTCATAACCTTTGACATGGCTCCGGCTAAAATTGTAACGCTGCGCGAAAGGCTTAAGCTGAACCAGGACGTATTTCGCGCCCAAGTTACCCTGGCGGCGGCAACCCCAAATGAAGTAGCCCAGAAGACAGTTCAGCCGGCCCCGGCCAAGGCGACTAACCCGGCCTGAAGAGCAAGCTACGGCCGGGCTTTCCGATCGAAAAGCCGGCAAGTTCGGTAAGAAAGGAGCAATCAAACCATGGCCAATTTGAATCGCGTTTTTCTAATCGGCAATCTGACGCGGGATCCCGAAATCCGCTATCTGCCCACCGGCAAGGCCGTGGCGGATTTGAACATGGCCATCAACCGGCGTTACCGCACGGCCGCCGGCGAGGACAAGGAAGAAACCTGTTTTGTGTCCGTCGTGGTCTGGGGCCGCCAAGCTGAAACGGCCGGAGAGTATCTGAAAAAAGGCTCCACGATCATGGTGGAAGGATCGCTGCGCTACGAGCAGTGGGAAGCCAATGGCGAAAAAAGAAGCCGCCTGCGGGTGAGCGGCGACCGCGTGCAGTTCCTCGACCGCCTGAAACGGCCAGTGGAGCCAGGCGCTCCGGCCGAAGAAAAACCGCGCGCGGCCGCATCGCCGGCGGCGGCGCCCGAGCCGGCGGCGCCGGCCGAAGAAAAAGAGGATGATGATAATTTACCGTTTTAGATCGGACGGCAATGAATATTGACCGCGGATTGCACGGATAACACTGATCGTTGGCGGCCGCCAACGGTCTGACCATCCGCGAAATCAGTGTAATCAGTGGTTGATTTTCTGGGTTGCGGGCTTTAGCCCGCTTCAGGATAAAAATGAGCACTAAGAAAGCGAGAGTCTGACCGTGAGACGAATTAAAAAATCCATGCGCAAACGGGAGCCCCGGGAGAGTTTCGGCTTCTTCTCGGAAGAAAAAAGGGCGCGTTATCTGAAAGACGTTATACGGCTCGATTACAAGGATAGCGAGCTCTTGAAGAAGTTCATGACCGAGCATGGTAAAATCATGCCGCGCCGGATTACGGGCACAACCGCCCGGCAGCAGCGCCAGTTGACGCGCGCGATCCGTCGGGCACGGGTAATGGGACTGGTTCGATAGCACCTGATACACGCAAAACCGTCACAAAAAACAAGAAAATTTCCGCCCCGGCGGATCCGCACAGGCGGAAACTACGAAACACGCTAAAAACGCGAAATAAGCCCATTAAGATTTGTTTCGCGTCCATTCGCGCATTTCGTAGTTGTCAATAAATTGGGTTGTGGGCAAAGCCCACGTTGGAAAGGCATAAGTTATATGGCACGCGAACTACTGCTGATGGCGGATGTTCCCGGTCTGGGCCTGGAAGGTCAGACCGTGAAGGTCGCCGAGGGTTATGCCCGCAATTACCTTCTGCCCCGCAAGCTGGCCGCCCCGGTCAGCGCGACCGCTTTGAAACACTTGGAAAAAACCCGTTTGGCGCGCGAGCAGCGCCAACAGGAAGAGCGCGCCGCGGCCCAAGATCTGGCCCAGGCCATTGAACAAGTTTCCTGCACCATTCCGGTAAAAGTTGGCGAAAACGACAAGCTCTTCGGCTCAGTCCATACCGGCGATATCGCCGCGGCGCTGCAGGCCCAGAAAATCGAGATTGACCGCCGCAAAATCCAATTGGCCGAACCGCTTCGCGAGCTGGGGGTCTACACAGTCAAAATCAAGCTGCATCCCGAAGTTGAAGCCGCGCTGAAAGTCTGGATAGTGGGGGAATAAGAGCCATGTCCACGCCAAGCGGCCCCACTGGGGCGCCGAGCAATCAGGAACGCAAGCCTTTATTCAATGAAGACGCTGAACGCGGTGTGCTGGGCGCCATTCTCCTGGATGCCACCAAAGTGCTGGATCTGTGCGTCGAGAAACAGATCAACGCCGATTCCTTCTATGGCCGCAACCACCAGATCATATATGCCGCCATGCGCGAGATGGCCGACGACCTGCGGCCCATTGACGTGCTTACCCTGGCCGACCGCTTGACCGTTCAAGGCAGACTGGAAACTATCGGCGGCACGGCCTACCTCAACCACCTGCTGGACGCCATCCCTACCGCCGCCCATGCCGAATACTACATAGACATGGTCCGCCAGCAGCATCTCCTGCGGCGGATTGTCGAGGCCGCCCACGCCGCCGAACTGGAATGCTATCGTTCCGATGAGGACGCCGATCATATTCTCTCGAAGGTGGAGGGGAGTTTCTTCGGCATTGCCCCTACCCGTTCCGGTGGCCAGGCGCCCTGGAACGCCACGGTAAAGCAAACCATGACGCTCATCGAGCACATCAAGCAGACCGGCAAAGGACTCAGCGGCATTCCCACGGGTTTCGCCGATCTCGATGAGATGCTGTTGGGTCTGCACAACGGGGAACTGATCGTTCTGGCCGGGCGCCCCTCGATGGGTAAAACTTCGTTGGCCATGAATATCGTCGAACACATTGCGCTTGGCCGGACGGATAACCAGCCCCGGCCGGTGGGCATCTTCAGTCTGGAAATGTCGCGCGAGCAACTGGTGATGCGCATGCTCAGCTCGCATGCCGCCGTGTCCGCCCATAAAATCGCCGCCGGCATGATCTCGCCGGCCAGCCACGGCCTGCTGATGCAGGCGGCCGATCTGCTGATGAAAGCTCCGATTTTCCTCGATGACACCGGCGGGCTGGAAATCCTGGAATTGCGCCGGCGGGCCAGGCGCATGAAAAGAGAGCACAATATCGCCATCCTGGTCGTGGATTATTTGCAGTTGCTGCACGCCCCGGAGCGCAGTCGCGAGGGTCGCCAGCAGGAAATAGCGTATATTTCCGGGTCGTTGAAAAACATGGCCAAGGAATTGAAAATTCCCGTCCTGGCCCTCAGCCAGCTCAATCGCGCCCCGGAGGGCCGCGACCGCGCCGAACCGCGCTTGGCCGATCTGCGCGATTCGGGCGCCATCGAACAGGATGCCGATGTGGTCTGCCTGTTGTACCGGATCGGGCGGGACCACGAGGACACCGGCGAGGCCGGCGCTGCCGGCCAGGACAACACGCTCGAAAATCCCAACGTGGTCGGAGTCAACATCGCCAAGCAGCGCAACGGTCCCACCGGCGAAGTCAAACTCGTTTTTCGCAAAGAAGTCATGCGCTTCGAAACTATGGCGCCAGCCGGCGTCGGCGAGGAAGCCTTCAGCATACTGGAAGGGGGAGCATGAAGTGGCTCCCGGCCGGCCGTCCGGCATTGAGCGGACGATTCCTCTTCAAAAGGCGCGCGCCAAGCCGCTGCCCGTTGGTCGGCTACCTGCTGCTGGCAACACTGTTCTTCCTGCCCTTGACCGCTGCGGTGGCCGCCCACATTCGCGAGGTTAAAGTAATTTCGCGCACGCGCGCGCTGGCGGACGAGGCCTTTGTCTTCGGGTATATCAGCGTCCAGGCCGGCGCCGAAGTTGACCAGCGCCGGATCAGCCGCGACGTGCGGACCTTGCTGGATACCGGGCGCTTTTCCTTCGTGGATTCCGAACTTACGCCGGTAGCGGATAAGCCGGACACTTTTGACCTGACTTATGTTGTCGAGCAGCGGGCCCGGCTGGAAAAACCGGTCAGCGTGATCGGCGCCGAGGCCATGGGCGAAAAAAAAATCCGCCAATGGCTGGACCTGGCGGTCGGCGACTTTGTTGATGACGCGGTCATGAGCGTGCAAGCGCGCAAGGTATTGGCCGAGTATCACCAGCGCTATTATCATGATGCCAACCTGAAATGGGCGCTTTCCCTGAACGAGACGAACGGTTTTGCCCAGGTCACCGTAACTCTCAAGGAGGGGCCGCGGGCCAGTCTGCGGAAAGTGGCTTTTACCGGCAATACCTATCAGCCGCCCAGCGCCTGGCGCCGTTTCAAAGCCGGCCTCAAGCACCAGCGCGCCGTAGCCGAGCACTCGGTGCCGCCGGAGGAGCTGGCCGCCGCCCTCCAGCCGCGGCTCTGGAATATCTTCTCTTTTTTCACCAAGCGCGGCGTCTATAACCCGGACGAGCTTGAGACCGACTGCGAGGTCTTGCGCGCGCTCTACCAGAATCGCGGCTACCTTGATGCCCGGATTGGCGCGCCGCAGGTGCGCGCCTATGAGCGCGGCAAGCTGGAAGCCGTCTTCCCTATTGAAGAGGGCGAGCAATATCGGCTCGGCACGATCAGCCTGCAAGGCGTGAGCCTGTTCGCCGCCTCCAACCTCTGGGCGGTGGTGCCGCTTAAGACCGGCGCGGTGGCCTCGCTGGGACTTATCAATAAAACCGCCGCCGAGCTGCGCGATTATTATCAGAGCCGCGGCTATATGCGCGCGCAGGCCAAGCCGGGGCTTCAGCCCCAGTTGACCGGCGCCGTCGTGAACGTCCAGTTCGATATCAGCGAAGGTTCCCTGGTCTATACCCGCTATATTGATATCCGCGGCAATACCCGCACCAAGGATAAAGTCATCCGCCGAGAGCTGCTGGTTCGGCCGGGCGAACTGTATGACCATACGCGTATCCGGCGCAGCGAAAATATTCTGCGTAATCTGGGCTTTTTTGAAAGCGTCCACACCTCAGCGCGCGAAACGCTTGATCCCGCGCGCGACGACCTGGTCTTCGAGGTGGAAGAGAAACGCACCGGGCAGTTCACGGTCGGCGCGGGTTATTCCAGCGTGGACGAACTGGTCGGCTTCATCGAGCTCTCGCAGGGCAATTTCGACCTGCTGGAATGGCCGTCTTTCACCGGCGCCGGGCAGAAACTGCGCCTGAGAACCCAGGTCGGCAGCCAGCGGCAGGACTACGAAATTTCATTTGTCGAGCCCTGGTTTCTCGACCGCAAGCTTTCGCTGGGCGTAGACCTCTATGACCGCACCCGTGAAAATCTGAGTAAATACTATAATGAAGAACGCTTGGGCACGGCCCTGACCCTGGGCAAGCCCTTGAAAGGCTTCTTCTTCCAGCGCGCTAACCTGCAATACCGTCTGGAGAAAATCACCATTTACGACGTGGCCACCAATGCGGCCCCGATCTTTCAGAATGACGCCGGCGACTGGAACGACAGCTCGCTCACTCTGACTTTCATCCACGATACCCGCGACAATGTGTTTGTCCCCACGCGCGGCGCCAAGCTGAGCCTCTCCGGGCGGCTCTCCGGCGGCCCATTGGGTTTCGATGTAAATGTGTATGGTTTTGAAGCCGACAGCACCGTCTATTTCCCGGTAATTTTCGACCATGTCCTCAGTCTGCGCGGCTGGGCTGAGACCGTGGAGGAATATGGCGGCGACGAGGACGTGCACGTTTTCGACCGGCTTTTCCTGGGCGGTCCGCGCACCCTGCGCGGATTCAAGTATCGCTATGTGGCGCCCTATGACCAGGACCAGCCGATTGGCGGAAAGTCGGGAGCCTTGGCATCGGCTGAGTACACGGTTCCGCTGTATAAGAACATTCTGCGCTGGGCCATGTTCTATGACCTCGGCAACGTTTGGCTTGATGCCTTTGACTTCGATCTGTTAGAGTACAACTCCGATGCCGGGATTGGCCTGCGGCTGGATATCCCGGGCTTTCCGATCCGTTTGGATTACGCCTGGCCGTTAGAAATCAGCGGCGATGATATCCAGCGCACCTCCGCCCGATTCAATTTCTGGCTGGGCTATGGATTTTAGGAATTATGGCAATATGAATACACGCTCATTGGCGCCGCTTGCGATGGCGGCACTATACCTGGCGCTGGCGGCGGCGCTGAACGCGGCTGAGCCGGCCATGGCTTTTGTCTCCATGGAACGGCTGTTCGACGATTATTATAAAACCAAAGCCGCCAATGTTAAACTCAAGGTCCGCTTCGAATCCCTGGATGAAACCCGCCGGGATTTGCTGACCCAGGTCAAAACGCTTAAAAGCGCGGTTGAGCAGTTGAGCGCCGAGGCGCGCGATAAATCGCTTAATGACGCCGAGCGCGCCAAAAAACGCGCCGCCGCCGAAGACAAGTTCACGCTCTTCCGCGAAGCCGAAGACAAACTCCTGGAATTTGACAACACCTACAAGAAACAATTCGGCGAGCAGATGAAGGAATCCCAGCAACAGCTTGTCGGCGAAATCCGCGCGGTCATCGCCGCCTATGTCAAGGAACACGGCCTGCGCATCGTCTTCGACAGTTCCGGCAAGACCCTGAACAGCGTCGAAGCCGTAGTCTATTATGACCCGGCTTTCGACATTACCGAGGAGATCTTGAAAATCTTGAACAAGAATTCTCCGCCATCCAAGGACGCCAAATCAACCGAGCCGGAGCAAAAAACGGGAACGGAATCTTCGAAGAAAACCCCATGACGCTTACGGTAGCAGAAATTGCCCAGCGCTTGAACGGTAAGGTCGAAGGCAATACCGAGGCCTTGATCACGCGCCTGGCCGGCATCCGCGAGGCGCAGGAAGGCGATCTCTCGTTCGTGGCCACGCCCCATTATGCCGGCGCGGCCGCGGCCACGCGCGCCACAGCCGTAATCGTGAACGAGGACTGGAACCGGAGCTGCTCGGCAACGTTAATTCGGGTCAAGAACGCCGACAAAGCCTTTGCCGAAGCCGCCCAGTGGTTTGCGCCGCCGGCAATTCAATTCGCCCCCGGCATTCATCCCACCGCCATTGTTGATCACGACGCCAAGCTCGGCCGCGACGTGTTTCTCGGCCCCTACTCCATTGTTGAACCAGGCGCAGCGATCGGCGAGGGCTCAATCATTTGCGCCCATTGCTATATCGGTCACGGCGCGGTCATTGGCGCGGACTGTAAACTGTATCCTCACGTCTCCATCCGCGAATATACCCGCATGGGCAGCCGGGTCATTATTCATAACGGCGCGGTCATCGGCAGCGACGGCTTCGGCTACACCCAGGAAGGCGCTGTCCGCAAAAAAATCCCGCAAATCGGCATCGTCGTTATCGGCGATGACGTTGAAATCGGCGCCAACGTGACCATTGACCGCGCGCGCTTTGGCCAGACCCGCATCGGTAACGGCGTCAAAATGGATAACCTCATCCAGATCGCCCACAATGTTGTTATTGGCGACAACTGCGTGATAGTCGCCCAAGCCGGCATTTCGGGCAGCACCATGATTGGCGACCGCTCGATCATTGCCGGCCAGGCCGGCATTGTCGGCCATCTGGTGCTGGGCCCGGACGTCATTGTGGCCGCGCAATCGGGTGTGACCAAGGATATTCCCGCAGGCGCGTTTGTGTTCGGGTCGCCGGCCATGCCCTATGAAAAATTCACCAAGCTGCACGCCCACATGATGCGCCTGCCGGAACTGAAGGAAAAACTCGCGGCCATGGAAGCGCGCTTGGCCAAGTTGGAGCAAGCCAAGCCGGCGCCGCCCCCGCCGAAGAGTGTCTGAATCACGCTCTTTATCACTCTTATTGAGAGTAATCCCTCAGTTACGAGGTGGTCGCGCGATGGTAGGGACGGCTCGCCGAGCCGTCCGCGGCCTGCCTACCGAAGCCGCTTCGGCGCAGGCAGGCGCGTTCGGCGAACGCGCCCTACCTGTTGCCCCCACAAGACTAAAACATTACTATTGAGAGCAATTATCACATCGCCCGGTGTGAACTCTGAACCGTGAACTTTGAACTCATTCCCTGAAATCATGCCTGGCAATTACAAATTGTTTTACATGGCCTGCGGCCTGATGTTGATCAGCCTTTTGCCGGCGGAGGGGCTGCCGGCGGGTTCCGAACTGCTCACTGACAGCCGGGCTGCGCTGGAAGATGAATTATACGAGGTGGCCAGCGCAAAACTTAAGAGCTATCTCCAGCAGGCGGCCACGCCGCAAGAACGTTTCGAAGGCATACTATTGCTGCTCCAGGCCTTGCACGGCCAGAAGCGCCATCAGGACATGCTGGAGCTTCTGGAACAGACCCGCCCGATGAGCGCTGGTTTATCGCCGGCCGATGCCCTTGAATTCTGGCGGGCACTAGCCTTTTTTGAGCAAGGTCAATGGGCTTTAGTCGCGGCGACCTGCCGCCAGTTGGAACAACAGCATCCCCAATCATCATACCGCTCACAGGCATTGCGCCTGCAGGCCTGGTCGCTGATCAAACAGGGTCAGACCAACGCGGCGCTCGAGTGTTTTGCGCAGTTGGCCGGGCAATACCCGGCCGCCGCGGAGGCTCAGGCAAACCGCCTGGATTGGGCCGAGGTTCTGATTAACGCCGGCAACCTCAGCGCGGCGCGCGAGGTGCTGGAAGGTCTGCCCGGCATCAACCCCGCCACGCCCATTGGCCAGGAATATCTGTGCCTGTTGGGCCGGATCTACCTCAAGGAACGCTCGTTCAATAAGGCCCGTACGGCTTATGCCCCATTGGTCAAGCTGCGCAATGTGCCCGATGAATACCGCGCTTTTGCTTACCTGGCCCTGGCCGAGATTGCCATAGCTCAAACCAATCCGGTTGAGGCTTTGAGTCTGCTCGATGAGGGCGGCGCCAAGCTGACTACCCCCTACTTAAGCGCAATTTGCAACTTGCATAAAGGCAAGCTGCTTCTGCAAATGGACAAGCTGGAAGAGGGTATTGCCCTCGTCCATGGCTTTGTAGCGCAGCAGTCCACCAATGCCCTGGCGCGCCAAGCCCAACTGGAATTAGCTCAAACTCTGCTGGATAAGGGCTTGCCGGAGAAAGCCCTGCTAGATTTCCAGAATTATCTGGAAATGTTTTCTGATCCGGTCGGGACGGCCCGTGCCCAGCGGGGCAAAGCCTTGGCCCTCTATCGGCTTTCCCGGTTCAATGAGGCCGCCGCCGCCTTTGAAAAGGCCGGCGAAGCGGCCCAAGGTTCCTTGCCCAAGGCCTTGGATATCCTGCTTATGGGTGATGCCCGCGCGGCCGCCGGCCAATATAAGTCGGCCATCGAATCCTATTCCCGCGTCTCCGCGCTTGTGCCGGAAACGGCGGTGGCCGATCAGGCCGAATTGCAGATTGCCGAGTGCTGCCTCCGGTTGGGTGAAGTGGCGCAAGCGGCAATGCTTTTCGAAGAGCTGGTTGACAAAAATCCCGAAGGCGAACTTGCGCCCGCGGCCATGCTGCGGCTTGCCGATATTGAGCTCGGTGAGGGACGCCTGGGCAGTGCGCGGCGGCAATACACCGCTATCGCGCGCTCCTATTCCGGCGCAATCCGCTCCCACGCGCTCTACGGGCTGGGTCTGATTGAATATCGCGCCGAACGATTTGAAGCGGCCTTGGATTATTTTGCCCAGGCCCGCAGCGTCGGTCCCACGAGTAGCATTGCTGACCGCGCCTCGTACATGGGCGCCTGGTGCCTCTTGCGCCTTGGCCGGGAAGACCAGGCTATTAAGACTTTTCAGGCTTTCATTCAGCATTTTCCCGATTCGACCTGGGCGCCGGACGCCCAGTTCTGGCTTAGCGAACATGACTACAATGCCGGCCGTCATCACGAGGCCGAAAACGGTTTCCTGGCTACCCAGCAACGTTACCCCCGCTCGGCGCTGGCCGATGCGGTCTTGTTCTGGGCCGGCCGGGCCGCCCTGCTGCAGAACGAGTTCCGGCGCGCCAACAATCATTTCACCATGCTGATCAAGGAATATCCGCTAAGCCCCAAACGGCCGGAAGCCCGCTATTACCAGGCCGCGGCGCTGTGCGAACTGGGAGAGTTTGCCGCAGCCATCCTGATCTATGACGACTTGATCAAGCAGTTCCCGGACCACGAGTTGAAGGCCGGCGCTTTCTTCCGCAAGGGCGACTGCCAATTCACGCTCGGCAGCGAAGATCCGAAACGCTATGCTGAGGCTCTGGCTACCTATCAGGCCATCCTGGAGTGGCCGGATGTCGCCGGGGCAGCGCGTTTGCAGGCCGAATATAAAATCGGCCGCTGCCTGGAAAAAACGGCCAAGGCGCCCGAGGCCTTTGAGCGTTATCTGAACGCCGTGTATCTCTATTACAAACTGCCTGATCAGCGGCCGGAGGACGCCGTCTGGTTCACCCGCGCGGCTTTTCAGGCGGCCGCCCTGAAGGAATCGGAAAAGAGCTGGCGCAAGGCCGCCGCGATTTACCAGCGGGTTGTGGATGCCGATGTGCCCGCCGGCGCAGAAGCTTCCGAGCGCATCGCGCGCCTGCGCGCGGAACACTGGCTGAATTTTTATTGAACTTGATTCATCGGAGGCCCCATCATTATGTTCACACTCGTTCAACAGGGCGGTTTGATTACCTGGGTGCTCCTGGCCGGCGGGGCCGTGGCCCTGGTCGTTTTCCTGGAACGATTTTTCCATGTGCACCGGGCCAGGATCAAAACCGATGATTTCCTCAAGGGTATCTGCAACATTCTCCGGCGCGGCAACGTTGCCGAAGCCCTCAGCATCTGCGACGACACACCCGGTCCCACCGCTCATCTCGTGCGGACCGCCATTGTGCAGCGCGAGAAGCCCCGGGAAGTTATCGAGCGCGCAATTGACGCGGCCGCCCTCACGGAAATCGCGCGCATGGAAAAGAATCTCGGCCTGTTGGCTACCATCGCCCAGGTCGCTCCGTTCCTGGGTGTTCTGGGCACGGTGCTGGGCATGATTCAGGTGGCAATCACGATCCAGCAGAAAGCGCCTTTAGTTCAGATTGGCGATATGGCCGCCGGGCTGTGGCCGGCCCTTCTGGCCACCGCGGCCGGCCTGGTAGTGGCTATGTTCAGTTATGGCGGCTATAATCTGCTGATTTCCAAGGTGGACGCCATCGCGCTCGATATGGAACGCTCCGCCGGCGAAATCCTGGGATTTTTGACCACCTTTAACGTCCCCGGTCACCAGCCACGCGCAAACGAATTCGCCCCTGAGATGCGCTCAGGACAAGCCGAGCCGTCTCAATAAAGCGAGCAATGGTAATGGGTCAGTTATGAGGTGATTGCGTGTAGGTAGGGACGGCTCGCCGAGCCGTCCGCGGCGCGTTCGGGCCTACTCCGCCGTAGTAAGCCTACTGGCTACGAAGGCTGGACGAACGCGCCATACCTGTTACCCCCTCGAGACTGAGGCCAAGCGAGCAATGAACAAAATCTTGAACCTTAGCAGTGAGCACTCCGGCATTCGTTGGCGGCGCTATCGGCCCCGCTTGCGGGTATTGCATAACCCGTTTGGCCTTGTGCCCCTGGTTAATCTGGCGCTCCTGATATTACTCTTCATGCTTTTGCAAGCCGCGTTCGTGCGGCAACCGGCTTACCAGGTTCAATTGCCCGCCGGTGCCTTCCTGAGCGGCGCGCCCCAGAATCTCATGGTGGTAACCCTGACGCAGGAAGGCCTGCTTTTTTTTGACGATGAACGCCTGACGCTTGAGGCCTTGGCCATGGCGCTGAAAAATGCTGTCCGCGACCGGAAGGCCGCGGCCATCGTGATTGAAGCCGATGTCCGCGTGCCCTACGGCGTCATCGCCCGCGTCATGAACATGGCCACGGCCGCCGGAATCAAGCAAATTGACCTGGCCACCCGGCCATCCTTTGGCGAAGAGGTGATGCCATGAACACCTTCGCCGCGGTAGTTTGGCGCGACCGCGCCCTGGCAGTCGCCATTACGCTCATCCTGGTGGCGTTGCTCTTTGGTTTTTCCTCGCCTTTGCCGCTGGATTTTACGCCGCCGCCGCCGGCGCCGCCGGTTTTTACTTTCCGCCCACAGGCTATGGCGCCGGACCACTACGCCGAGTATTACGACGAGTGGCATGCCGCGTATTCGCCGGCGCTCTTTGCGCTCTCCGCGCCCGTTATGCTGCCGGCAACCTCCACCTTAGGCGGACTCGTGCTTCGTAGCGAAGGTTTACTTCGCAGAGTAGCATCCGCCAAAGGCGGAAAGCGCGTCGAAGCCGGCCTGTTATCACCGCCCCTCGAAGCGGGCTACCCGCTTCATGTTGCTCCTTATCGGCCGGAGCCCAAAGACGATGAGCGGCTCCCGGCGGGATTCGACGCCCCGCGTGCTGTCGCCATTCTGGCGCCGCGCCCTGGCGCCGGCCCCGCCTTGGCGCCGCCCCGCAAGTTGTTGCCGCCGCCGGCCTATCGCGTGGATTTAGCCGGCGAGTTGCGCGGCCGCGAGGTAGATCTCTCGCCCATGTTCACGCTGGAAGAACCCGCGGAACCATGGTCATTCAGCGCGGCGCTAAGCTATGATGCGACCGGCCAGGTGCGGCATGCCCTGTTGGAATCGGCCGCGCTTGAGCCGTCCTTGCGCGCCGAAGTTGTCCGGCGCCTGTATCAATGCCGGGTGCGTCCTGCCGGCACGCCGGGCGAAGGGCGCCTTACGCTATCCGGCCCCGGGAGCTCCGCGCGGCAATAGGGACTATTGCTCTGTAGCCGGTGTAAAACCGGCTCTACAGCCAGAATTAAAAATCAATTATGTAGAGTCGGCTATTTTACCAAGGTAGAGCCGACTTTATGTCGGCTAAAGTCACGGCAAGACCCTTCGACTACGCTCAGGGCAGGCCAAATACCAGGGCCCGGAGCAGGGCATTGTCGCCGCGAGCCTGCCCGAGCGCTGGCCAGGGACGATATGCTCGCGTGCCTGTAGCCGCGGCGCCGACTTTGATTAGGGTCATATCTTCAGTGGCTGTTGAAAAACTCTGAATAATCTTTTGCGGGGATGTAGAATTCGCTATCCTTTTTGCAGGAGGAAAGGAATGAAAGGAAAACAAAGACGCGAAGAACCGATGTTTGCCTGTGTGCGATTGGAGGAATTGATACCA